>JASHQQ010000314.1 GCA_030039035.1 Acidobacteriaceae bacterium
GAGCCTTGTGGAGCGAAAGCGAAAAGTGCCAAAGACTGAAAGCTGAGAGCTGAGAGCTGAGAGCTGAGAGCTGAAAGCTGAGAGCTGAAAGCTAAGACCCGCTCAGTTTCCTGCATTCAGGAACGCCAGAATCTCCTTCATCACCCGCTCGCCCTGGTCCGTCTGGAAGAGCCATTGCGCATGCGCCGAGCCCGCGAGCACAATCAGCTTCTTCGGCTGCGGAGCCTTGTCGTACTGTTTCTGAATCCCCGGCAGCCGCCGCTCGTTGTCGCCCTCCGAATCGTCTCGCGCCACGATGAACAGTGAGGCCGATTTGAGCTTCTCCGCCGGCTCGCTGGGCGCCGCGCCCAGCATCACCACGCGGTCGATCTCGCCCGGCTTCGATTCAATCGACGCGTCGCCTGCCGCCCAGCCGCCCATGCTGCCGCCCACGACGGAGACGCTCCTTGCTCCGTGCGCATGCAGGTGGCGCACGGCGGCCAGCACATCGAGATACAGCGGCGCGTCCATCGGGTCCTTGTCGCCCGGCCCATGTGACTGGCCGTAGCCGCGCAAGTTGATCGCCAGCACTTCGAACCCGGCGGCAACGAGTTCTTTTGCCTGCGGCGCCCAGCTTTCCTTGTTGAACTGGCCGCCGTGAACCAGCACAACGGCGCGCTCTCCGCTCCCGTAAAGATCCGCGAAGACCACGCCGCCGTCGGAGGTCGGGAACGGGATCGTCGTTTGTGCAAGAGAGACATTCGCCGGGATCATGAGGAGTAACAGCGCAGGGAAGAGACGCATAACGCCAATCTAGCATTGAAGCGATTCCCCGGCGTTCAACTTCGCCGCTGTAGACTGTTCCCTGTTCCCGTCCGGAGAACATGGCTCGATGCGCAAAATCAAATCCGCATTCGTCTTTCTCGCATTCGCCTTCGCAGTCTGCTTGCCTGCCCAGGACCGATCCTACGGCCGCTCGGTCGTGGCCACGCAGTATGGCATCGTCGCTACGAGCTACCTGCAGGCCTCGCTGGCCGGTGCGCGGATGCTTGAGCGCGGCGGCTCGGCGATCGACGCGGCCATCGCCGCCAATGCCGTCCTCAACGTGGGCGAGCCCATGACCAACGGCATGGGCGGCGATCTCTTCGCCATCTACTGGGACGCGAAGACGGGCAAGCTCTACGGCCTGAACGCGAGCGGCTGGGCGCCGAAGGCGCTCACCATCGAGCACCTTCGCGCCAAGGGCGTGACAGAGATGCCGCAGTTCGGCATCGACTCCGTTACCGTCCCGGGCGCCGTGGACGGATGGGCCAAGCTTCACGCCCGCTGGGGCAAACTGCCGTGGCGCGATCTGTTCGACCCCGCGATTTTCTACGCCGATCACGGGCTGCCCGTGGCTGAAGTCATCCATGACTACTGGAAAGGCGCCGAGAGCAATCTCGAATCGAACCCGGAAAGCCGTCGCGTTTTTCTGCCCGACGGCAATGTGCCCGAATTCGGCCAGGTCTTCAGGAATCCCGATGTGGCGCGCGCGCTCACGCTCGTCGCCAACCAGGGCGAGTCGGTGTTCTACAAGGGCGAAATCGCGCAGGCGATTCTCAAGACCTCGAATGCCCTTGGCGGCACCATGACAGCCGACGACCTGGCGCAATACTCCGCCGAATGGGTCGAGCCCATTTCGACAACCTATCGCGACTGGACCGTCTACGAGCTGCCGCCCAACGGCGACGGCATGGCCGCTCTGGAAATGCTCAACATCATGGAGCGATTTCCGCCCGATCCCGCCGGCCCGCACAGCCCCGGAGAGATGCACACCCGCATCGAAGCCATGAAGCTGGCCTACGCCGACGTGAAGGCGTATGACGGCGATCCGCGCTTCGGCAAGATTCCCGTTGCCCAGCTACTCTCGAAGGACTACGCAGCCCAGCGCGCGAAGCTCATCGATCCGGAAAAGGCCAACTGCACCGTCGCTCCCGGCGCGCTGCCGTCGAGCGACACAACCTACTTCTCTGTCGTCGATCGCGAAGGCAACATTCTCTCCATCATTCAGAGCAACTACGAATCCTTCGGCTCCGGCATTACCGTCGATGGAATGGGATTTGCGCTGCAGGATCGCGGCGGACTCTTCCGGCTCGATCCCAAATCGCCGGACGCACTCGCCGGCCGCAAGCGCCCCTTCCACACCATCATTCCTGCCTTCATGCAGCGCGGAGACGAGCACATCGGCTTCGGCATCATGGGCGGAATGAACCAGCCGCTGGCGCACGCGCAGTTCGTCTCCAACGTCGTCGATTACCACATGAACATTCAGGCCGCGCTCTCCGAGCCGCGCTTCACCGTGAGCTCAAAACTCGGCTGCAACATCCTCATCGAGTCGCGCGTGACTCCCGCAACGATCGACGCGCTGGCAAAAATGGGACATGAACTGCAGGTGCGCAAGGAGTACTCGGCTACCATGGGCCGCGGGCAGGCGGTTCTGCATAACAGCTCGACCGGCATCAACTTCGGCGCTTCGGATCCGCGCGCCGACGGCGCCGCTATTCCGGAGTCGCCGCGCTCCCTCAATTCTCAGGGCAATCCGTAACGCCAACGCGGCTTGCGCCACAATTCCCTGAAAGCGTCACGTCCTCCGGACCGCCGGGAGAAAAAGCCATGCCGAAGACTCCTGCGTCGTACCCCAACTTCGCCTTGCCCTGCGATCCGCGTCTGACCCAGGCTGCGCTCGACTTCCGCCGCCGCCATGCGCCGGCGCTCACCAGCGCCCGGTATCTGGGCGGCATCAACGTCACGGCATGGCTGTACGTCGACCGGACCGGCGCCCGCCAGGTTCAGGTGAACCCCAACATCACGATCGATGAGCTCATCCGCCAGTTTGGCCCCGCGGAAACTCCGGACGCCGAAGTCGGAATTCATTCCGAGATGAGAGCCGGCGAGTGGTTCCGTCTGCATCCGCGGTTTCGCGTCCTGCAAATCTTCTCCGAACGGATTCCATGCCCCAAAATGTGCGCGCCCATGCTGCGCGCTTATTTCCCCGGTGTGCCCTGGTACTACTACTACGACCGGCGCTCGTGGCTGGGACCGAACGGAAGCCTCATCAAGCATCCGGCCGAGGTACTGAAGACGGTTTACAGTCTCTGATCGCGCTCGCACCGGGAAATTGGCGAAGTCATATCTCACTTGCCCCGGTTCAAACGGATCCCGCGCCGGCCTCGCGCTTCTGTCAGCGAAATGGAGTATGCTGGGCGCGTTCGCCCATCGCACCTCACGGAGAGCGCGTAATGAAGTTCCGGTTCCTTTATCTTGTTGCATCGATGGCGTCCCTGTCGCTTCCTGCATCTGCCCAGCTTCCGCCGCTGGGCGGGCCCCCCAACACTGCCGCGACGCCCGCGCCCGCCGGCAAAGTCAGCGTCGACGCCATCAACGCCGACCTGAAGGCCGCCAGCACCGCGCTGCAGGAGAAGCGCTATGCCGACGCCGAAGCTGCGATGCTGAGAGTCACCGCGGAACGGCCCGATCTGGTTCTTCCCTGGGTGCAACTGGGCACGGCCCAGATCGGCCTGAAGAAGTACTCCGAGGCCGAAGTCAGCTTCAACAATGCGCTGGGAAACAATCCGGGCCCGATCAAGGAAGCCCAGACCGGCGGCGGTTTCTACCAGGCCGACGCCAAGCCCGGCGCGGTTGCGCCCACGGCTACGCGGGCTTCGAACCCGTCCGTCGGCGCCGTGATTACAAAGCAGAACCTCACTCCCGACGTTCGGGGCGCGGCTCTGAGCGGCATCGGCGAGGTGTACATCCGCACCAGTCGCATTCCCGAAGGACAGGCGGCATTCGATCAGGCGGCCAAGGAAAATCCCGCGCAGGCCGCGTTCTATCTGCGCAATGAGACCATCCTTTTCTTGCAAACCGGCCACGCCGCCGAGCAGGTCGAAGCCGCGGGCAAGGCGCTGGCTCTCGATCCCAAGCGCGCGGATCTTTATTTTTTCAAAGGCCAGGGACTCGCCGCGCAGGCCACCATCGATCCCAAGACGCAGAAGCTCATTCTTCCCGCCGGCTGCGCCGACGCCCTGCAGAAATACCTCGATCTCGACCCCTCCGGCCAGTACTCCACCGACGCGAAAGGCATGCTGGCCGCGGCCGGCGTGGCGGTGAAAGCGGGCAAGAAATGACCCGCCGAGCCATCGACGGGATCTTTCCCCTCGCTGATTCCCGATCCCTGTTCCCTGATCTCTATTCCCGGATCTCTGTTCTCTGATCTCTGTTCTCTGAGAACAATGAACTCCGGACCGTGAACTAGAATATTTCCGTATGGCTTTTCCGATCAAAACCTGCGTGGTTTGCGGCGAAGAGTTCGAGCTCAAGCCCGGCAAACCCGGCTTTGCCAATCGCTGCCCGGAGTGCAGCGTGGCCGAAGAGACCGACTCGACCTCGAACTTCAAGGCGAAGGGCGACAGCGATCTGAACGCCGCACGCCGCAGCGCGATGCGCGACATGCTGTATCGCAAAGACAGCTAGCTGGCATACAAAAAGATGGGACGGCACATCTCCAATTCCCTCGGGTGCCCGAGGGTCCCTGTGTTGGGACCTGGGATCTCGTGAAGTTCGCTAAGATAGAGATGTGAGCAATCCTTCCCAACCCACGGCTCCCACCGTGGGCTTTGTTTCGTTGGGCTGCGCCAAGAACCTCGTCGACTCCGAGGTGATGATGGGCCTGCTCGACCGGGCCGGCGCGCGCCTGACCTCGCGGCCGGAAGAGGCCGAGATCCTGGTCGTGAATACCTGCAGCTTCATCGATGCGGCCAGGCAGGAGTCAGTCGACGCCATTCTTGAGATGGCGCGCCACAAGACCGAGGGCGCGGCGCGCAAGCTGATCGTCTCCGGCTGCCTGGTGGAGCGCTATCGCGACGAGATTCGCAGGAACATTCCCGAAGTCGACGCGGTCGTCGGCACCGGCGAGCTTGAAGCGATACTCGAGGCTGCCGGCATTGCGCCCGCGTCCGGCGCGCCGGAGCCGCAGCTATTCAACATTCTCAAAAGCAATGGCCACGCAGACATTCGTTCCGGCAGGGAATCGCAATCCGGAGCACATAAGGCCGATCCAGCCGCGTTTCGCCCCGAAGGAAATCACCGCGAAGGCCAGGGCCGCTTCAGCCGCGATGCCTGGCAGGGCGCGTCGCATCTGCTGCCCACCTATCTCTACGACGAATCGACGCCTCGTTTCATTTCCACGCCGCGCGCCTCGGCCTACATCAAGATCGCCGAAGGTTGCGACCATCCCTGCAGCTTCTGCGTCATTCCCAACCTGCGCGGCAAGTTCCGTTCGCGGCGCTTCGAGTCCGTGGTTGCCGAAGCCGGGCGACTGGTGGCCAACGGCACCCGCGAGATCACGCTGATCGGCCAGGACACGACCTGCTACGGCGAAGATCTGGGGCTGAAGGACGGTCTCGCGCAATTGCTCGACGCGCTCGCCCGCATCGAAGGCCTGCGCTGGCTGCGCTTTCTCTACGCGTATCCGAATCGAATCACCGGCCGCCTGCTCGACACCATGGCGAGCCACGAGAAGATCTGCAAGTATCTCGACGTGCCGCTGCAGCACG
The DNA here is from genome assembly GCA_030039035.1 of Acidobacteriaceae bacterium. Classification (GTDB taxonomy): domain Bacteria; phylum Acidobacteriota; class Terriglobia; order Terriglobales; family Acidobacteriaceae; genus Telmatobacter. The sequence goes on from JASHQQ010000314.1 coordinate 5,574, forward strand.
CCTCGCCCGACGTGCTCAAACGCATGAAGCGCGGCGCCGGCGCCGACATCTTCCTCAAGTCGATCGCGAAGATTCGCGCCGCTGTGCCCGGCATCGCGCTGCGCACCACGTTCATCGTCGGCTTCCCCGGCGAGTCTCTCCGGGATTTTGAACTTTTGGAAGAGTTCATCGCAGAAGCCGGCTTCGACTGGCTCGGCGTCTTCGGCTACTCGGATGAAGAAGGATCTTCTGCGTATGGGCTCGACAGCAAATTGCCGCGCCGCACGATCGAAGCGCGCAAGCGCCGCCTGATGAAAAGGCAGCAGGAAATTTCGAGAGCCCGAAAGCAGCAGTGGGTTGGCCGCGAAGTGCTTTTGCTCGCCGAGGGAGAGAGTTCGGAAACCTCGCTCCTATGGGAGGGCCGCACGGAGTTCCACGCGCCCGAAATCGACGGCAAAGTCTATATCAACGATTTCGGGACTCTCGAATCGCTGGAACCGGGCTGCTTCTACCGCGCGGAGATTACCGAGGCGCACGATTACGATCTCGTAGCCCGGATTGTCTCCGGTCCGCTCTGACCCCGTTTCGCGCTATCATCTTAGCCATGGCGACGATCCAAATCCCGGAGGCCGAAGCCGCCCGTAACTTCGCGGCTGTTATGACCCATATCCGCGCCGGCTCCGAAGTCATCATTGAAGCTGATGAAAAGGCAGTCGCGGTCATGAGGCCGGCAGAACGTCAGCCCGGGCTTCTGTTATCGGAAATCGTCGCACGGGCTGAAGCCAGAGGCTCCACAGTGACTCTAGATGAGGGCTTCAGCCGAGATCTTGAGGATGCCATCAACAGCCATCCCGAGCCCCTCACTCCGCCCGAATGGGACTAATACTTGTTATCCGATTCCAGTTCCAATGCCCACGCCGAAAAAATCCGCGACCAAGAAGTCCGCCAAGGTGTTTCGCTGCCCCACGTGTGGCCAGCTTGTCCAGCCCAAGGACGAGGACTTTCCCTTCTGCTCGGACCGCTGCCGGCTGATCGATCTGGGCAAGTGGGCCACGGGCGCCTACAAGATCAGCTCGCCCGTGGTCGATCCGGAAGTGCTTGAAGACCTTGGCGGGGCCGGTCGCGATCGCGGCCCAGGTTCACGGGGCTCGGATGATCGATAGCTCCGCTGAGGCGCAAACGCCGGCCGCCGCCGCTCGCAAGACGCTCTGGGCCTGGACCGTCGCTACCTTCTTCGGCGCGGGGTTGCTCAAGCCCGGCCCCGGCACCTGGGGATCGATTGCAGCCGCGATCCTGTGGGCTGGGTTTGCCTTTCTCGCCCATCCCACACACATCATGCTTCTCTTCGCTCTCCTCGCGGCCGTTGCGCTTGCGCTCATTCCCGGCATACCGGCGGCCACTATCGTCGCGCGCGAGAGCGGCCGCCCCGACCCCGGCTTCGTCGTCATCGACGAAGTGGCCGGCCAGTGGATCGCCCTGCTTTTTTGCCCCGCCGACTGGGGCCATGCCATCGTCGCGCTGGTGCTCTTCCGCCTCTTCGATATCCTCAAGCCGCCGCCGGCACGCCAGCTCGAGCGCCTGCCCGCCGGCTGGGGCATCGTCTTCGATGATGTGGCCGCGGGACTGTATGCTTTAGGTGTGGCATCCTTGATGCGGGCCTTCCTGCATCTCTAGGATCGAAACCGGACCATGCCCCGCGCCCGCAGCCAATCCGGCAATGGCAACCTGCCCGATCCGCGCATCGATACCATCGATCCCGCGGCCGCGCTGCCCCTGGGCGAAGTCGAGCTCATCGGCGCCAATCTCGGTCCCTATACGTTCGGTCCGCCTGCGGTGCTCGTCGACGGCCATTCGGCGCATGTGCTGATGAGCCGCGCCGGCCGCCTTTCGCTGCGCGTCCCTGCCGAAGCCCGCACCGGCCCGGTCGAGGTGCGCAATCCCTCGGGCGCCAGCAACGCCGCGCCCCTGCGCGTGGCCCGCCAGCTCGCGGCGGAGCTGCATCCGGTCACCAGTCCCGCGGTCAGCCGTTCCGGCATGATCTATGCCACCATCTCCGGCCCGCGCGGCAAGCAGACGCCTGTCTCCATCGTCCGCATCAGCCCCGACGGCCGGGGAACTCCGTTTGTCACCGGCATTCTCAACGCCACCGGCCTGGCCTTCAATCCCGACGGCGACCTCTTCGTCACTTCGCGCGCCGAGGGTAACGTCTATCGCATCGACTCTTCCGGCGAATCCACCGTCTACGCCGAAGGCATGGGCGTCGCCACCGGAGCCGCCTTTGACGGCAACGGCAATCTCTTCGTGGGCGACCGCAGCGGCACTGTCTTCAAAATCGATCCCCGGCGCCAGATCTTCGTCCACGCCACTCTGGAGCCCAGCGTTTCGGCGTACCATCTCGCCGTCGACTCACTCGGAAACCTGCTGGTGACTGGTCCTACGCTTTCGTCGAACGACACGGTCTGGAGCATCGATCCGCATGGAGAAATCCGCGCCTGGTATCGCGGTCTGGGCCGTCCGCAAGGCCTCGCCGTGGGCAGCGACGGCAATGTGTACCTCGCCGCGTGTCTCCACGGCCGCCACGGGGTTGTGCGCATCACGCCCGCCGGCGAAGCCGCGCTGGTGGTTGCCGGCGCCAACCTTGTCGGGGTCGCGTTTTCCCCGCTGGGCACGACCATCCTCGCCACCAATGACGCCGTTTATGATGTGGATTTGGGAGTGGAAGGGGTTTCGCTTTTCTGATGGCAGCGGACGGACCGCGGACGGCTGACAGTTCGTTGGCGATGGCACTGAGCTCTTGGCTTTCAGCTATCAGCCTTCAGCAGTCGGCCGAGCAGAATCGCTTCGAACCGTGAACTACGAACTGTGAACCGCGAACTGATCACTGACCACTGATCCCTGCTACTGATGAAAGCCGAAATCATCGCCGTCGGCTCCGAGATGCTTACCCCCTCGCGGCAGGACACGAACTCGCTCTATCTCACCGAAAAGCTCAACGAGATCGGCGTAACGGTCAGCTTCAAGACCATTGTCGGGGACCGCCGCAAGGATCTTGTCAACGTGATCCGCACCGCGCTCGGCCGCGCGGACATTATTGCCCTCATGGGCGGTCTGGGCCCGACGGAAGATGACCTGACTCGCGAAGCCGTCGCCGAGGCGCTGCACATCAAGCTGCGCCGCGACGCCGCGCAGGTAGCCAACCTGCACGCGCGTGCCGCCACGTGGCGCATGCCCATGCCCGAGAACAACCTCAAACAGGCCGACGTGCTCGACGGCGCCTCCGTGCTGCCCAACCCCAACGGCAGCGCGCCCGGCCAATGGATCGACACCACGCACAACGGCTACCGCAAGCTCGTCTTCCTCGTTCCCGGCCCCCCCAACGAGTGCTGCAGCCTGTTTGACAACGAGTGCCTGCCGCGCCTGCGCGAGGCCGTTCCGTTGCGCCACATCGCCAGGCGCGTGCTCAAGGCGGCCATGATCGGCGAGTCGGCGGCCGACAAGATCGCTGCGCCCATCTACACCGCATACAAGGACGTCGAGACGACCATCCTCGCCAAGACCGGCGATATCACGCTCACGCTGCTCTGCACCAGGCCCACGCTCGAGGAAGCGCAGGAGCGCGTCGATGAGCTCGCTGGCCGTCTGGAAGAAGCGCTCGAGGAGTGGATCTATTCGTCCAAAGGCGAGACCCTCGAGCAGATCGTTCTGGATTACCTCGGCTTCCGCGATGCCACGCTGGCCACGGCCGAAAGCTGCACCGGCGGCATGATCGCCGAGCGCATCACTTCGGTGAGCGGCAGCTCGCGGTCATTCCTCGGCGGCGCCGTCGTCTATTCCAACGAGATGAAGACGAAGTTCGCCGGCGTCTCGCCCGAGCTCATCGAGCGCTACGGCGCCGTTTCGGAGGAGGTTGCCAAAGCTCTCGCCGAAGGCATCCGACTGCGCACCGGCGCGACCATTGGGCTCGGCATCACGGGCATCGCCGGCCCCACCGGCGGCACGGATTCGAAGCCCGTCGGCCTGGTCTACATCGCCGTCTCCGACGCCGAAAAGAACGAAGTCACCGAGCGCAACTTCCGCGGCGCCCGCGACCG
>JASHQQ010000315.1 GCA_030039035.1 Acidobacteriaceae bacterium
TCAGCGCCCGCGGAGTTACGTAGTGCGTTCCGCTGAACGTCGACAGGAAGTTATACAACGCGTACTTGTTGGTTACGTTGATCGCGGTGAAGTCAAGGTTCACCTTGTAGCGGTCGGCGTGAAAGATGTTGTCCTTGCCCAGCGACGCGTCGAACAAGTCGCGGGGGGCAATGCGCTGCGGGTTTTTGTCATTGTCTCCGGTGTTCGGCGCGGGGATTCTGATCAGATTCGAGGTGAACTCCGAAGCGGGGCAGACTGCCGGCAGCGGATGCCCGGGCGTTGCCCGAATGCCATTGCAGGCAAAGCCCGCCTGAAACTCCTCATCGGCGGTCAATGGAAGTGCAATGCCCGCGGTTGCGGGGCCGGGCGGGATGTTGGTGTCGACCATGGCGATGGCCGGCTGACCGTTCAAAGTGGTTGAGCTGTTCCCGCACGGGGAGTTGGGATCGGTAACGCCGTAGCAGGGCGTCGATCCGGCCACGAGGCCTGAGTCGTAGCGCCAGTTGAAGCCTCCCCAAAGCCCGCGCAGGTACTTGCCGCGCCCATAGGTGTACTGAAGGTGGGATTCCTGGTTGAACCTTTCGTCATGATCGATGCGGAACGGAAGCCCCGTTTGCCCCACGGTGGCTCCAGCTCCTGCCACCTGCGGCGGGAAGAAGCGGGCCGAGACCGAAGAAGCTACAAAATAGGCCGTGACACCGTGCAGTTCGGGCATCTCGGCATGCAACGCATACCCGGGAATCTTCGAATTATGCCAGTCGATGGGGAAGGTGATCGGCGTATTGCCGAGGATGCTGAAGTCGAAGGCATTGTGCGTGTACTTCCAGATGTACTCGCCGCTGACGATGGCGTACTTCCCGAAACCCTGCTGGAAGCTCCCGTGGAACTCGTTGCGAAAGCCCGGCTGCAGGATTCCCGTTACCCCGGCGGTGCACGAGAGAAGAGGCGAAAGCACGGCGTCGGCGCAACCGAGGCTGGACAGAACCAGGTTTTCGTTGAAGGGAGTCTCCATGGTCCGGGCATAGGAGACGCTCAGCACTGTATTGGAGGGTTTGACGTTGTAGGCCACGCCCACCCGGGGCTCGGGTTGCCGTGCGATGGCAAGGCCGTTATACAGGTCGCCGCGCATGCCCAGGTTCATGCTCCAGTTGCCGGTTTTGATCTGGTCTTCGATAAACATCGAGAGCAGCTTGATGTCGGCGTGGCCGAAGAAATCGTAGAGGCTGCCGCCGCGGGTCAGGTCGTACGGTGCGAGTACGGAGAGATAGTTGGGATTCGCGACCACCGCTCCTCCCGGGCAGGCAGACGGGTTCAGATAGCCGGGAACCGGAATTCCGCTCGAGTTCGCGCAAGGCGCGCTCAACGGGTAAGCGTTGTCGACAATGCCGACGAAGTCGTGTTCGCGCAGAAAGGTCGAATCGTATTCGATTCCGGCCTTGACGTTGTTGATTCCCTTGTCATAGGTCAGGTCGGCATGGGTTCCGGCGTCGGCCAGCGTACGGCCCTGGCTGATCGACGAGGTCTGCAACGTGACGGGTCCGAGATCGGCTAAAGGATTGCCGCTGGGGTAGTAGAAGTACTGATCTTTTCGAATGTAGGCGCCTACATTCAAAACCGCATCGTTGCTCAGGATGCGCGTATACGTGGGCGAGATGTTGAATGTGCCGATTCTGGAGCGCTGATCGGTATCGCCTACATTGGCAAAGACCGGGCCCGCGCTTGTTCCCCCGGAGACGACGTTCTGGACGTTCAGGTTGTCATAGTCGTTTGGTGTCTGGAACCACGACCGGCTGTAGTTCAGGTCAGTGTGGAGCGAGTTGGCCGAATCGAACTTGTAATCCACGCGATCGAAGACATTGCCTTCATTGCCCTTGTCGTGGAAGACGCTGAACTCCGGCGGATCGAGGAAGCGTCCTGTGTCCAGGGCGTCCGCCTCAACGAACTCGCCCCAGTTTTTTTGACCATAGGACAGATCGAACCCGCCGGTCGCCGATCCGAAGGCTCCGTAAGAACTATAGACGCTGCCCGTGGGAGTGGTGACGCCCTGCCCCGATCGTGTCGTCGCTACGATGACGAGACTGGTCTTGCCCCCAAATTCGGCCGGTGGCGCTCCCGAGATCACTTCGAGAGATTGAACGGCGTTGGAAGGAAGCTGGTTGGAAAACACTTTGCTCTGCTGGTCGGTGATCTCCTGGCCGTCGACCGAGAAGGAGTTGGAAGCGTGGTCGCCGAGTCCGTGGAACAGACCATTGGAGTCGGCCGCAACGCCCGGTGTCGTTTCCGTGACAAGCGAGCTAAGGGTTGACGAGGCGCTTTCGAGCGGCAGTTTGTTAAACAGATCGCGATCCACGTCGGTGTGAAATGTCGGGTCGGTCTCGATCAGATCGCCGCTTGCCTCCACGGTGACTGTCTGTGAGGCTCCTGCTATCTTCAGGACGAAAGTGAGGTTGAGGCCGAGGACGGAGCGAATCTCGATGTTTCGCGTCAGCGTTCCAAAGCCGGTCGCCGAAGCCGTAATGAGATAAGGATTGAAAGGCACATTGGGAAACAGGAACTGGCCGGTCGCATCGGCTGTTGCCGTGCGATCGAGATGACTCACCTCGTTGGTGAGATGGACCGTGGCATTGGGAATCACCGCTCCCGAGGGATCGGTGACGGTTCCGCGTATGGGACCGGCGTTGCCGGTCTGGGCGTGTGCGTTCAAGGCGAAGAAAATGGCTAGGACGGGGAGAATGCGAAGAACTGCGCCATTCCTGAATGGCATTTTTGCCTCCGGTGATCGGCTGAGTGCTGCGGTGTGCAGGCCGCGTTGCGAACGGATCGCGGCAGTCCCGGTCGATTGAGGGCATCGTTCCGTTTCCGCTTTCAGTTCGTTCAGATGCACGCCCGCCGCGCCCACCGCGGGCGCGGGATGCGGGGCCTGAAAAAACCATTGAAAGGGGAAAAACCGGAAAGACGCGATCAGCCCAGCGGAGGGGGTCGAATAAACAGGGAGGCGTGCCAGCACGGCTGAACCGCTTCGCGGACGGCAAGCACGGGCGTCGAGATGCCCACGCGGACGAGAATGACGATGGCGGCCGGCGCGGCGACCGGCGCCGCCGAATGCATGACGATGCACAGCGGACAGTGGTCGGCGGCGGTTTCAACCGGATGGACGTGCGCCACCTGGACAACGGTGAGCAGCGCCAGCAGGACCATGCACACGAGGACTTTTGCGTTCAACGCGCCCGCGTTCGAGCGGCCATGATTGCCGGTCTGTCGCAGAAAGCCGGTCAGAGTGGAGACCTCGTAACCTTAAGATACACAACTTGGACGCGCGCCAGAAGCGCAAAGGTGCACGGGCCGGAGCATTTTCCGGGCAATCTGGACCAACGGCGGCTGCTTTTCAGCGTCTAAAATGTGTATTTATGCGTTGTTCCGGTCCGGTGCGGGTGTTGCTCGCGGCGGGGTTTGCCGCCCTGCTGGCGGCTGGGGCGCGGGCGCAGTCCAACGACGACAATGCCAACCGCAAACCCCTGACGGTGCAGCCGGATATCGCCGGCATGCGCACCAATCACCGCCTCATCCTGAAGGACGGCACCTATCAGGTGGTGCGTGAATACAAGATCGTGGGCGACCGGGTACGGTACATGCCCCTGGACCGCGAAGCCGATTGGGAGGAGCTGCCCGTCGACCTGGTGGATTGGGAGGCCACGCGCAAGTGGGAGCGCGACCATGCCGATGCGGCCGCGGAAGACGCCTCGCCTGCCATGAAAGAGGCTGAAGAGATCGACAAGGAAGAGACCGACGCGCGCGACGAAGAGAAAGCGCGGATGCCCGTAGTGGCCAAAGGACTGGAGCTTCCCGACGAGGACGGCGTTTTCGTCCTCGATAATTTTCAGGGGACTCCGGAGCTGGTGGAGCTGGTGCCCACCGAAGCCAGCCTGAACACCAAAAACAAGCGCGGGCTGAGCGTCCTCAACCCCGTGGCCGGGCAGCGGGCGACCATCGAGCTGCAAGGCGCCCACGCCAAGGTGCACCTGCACGTGAACGAGCCGGCGATCTATCTCTCGCTCAACGCCACCAGCGACTCCGAAGAGGTCATCTCCCACGCCATGATGGTGAGTACGGCCGGCGCCAAGCAAGTGGCCAACGGCAAGCACGGCGCCCAATCGGCGGCTTCGCAATTCGCCATCGTCAGGGTCGACGAGCGCAATACGGTGCGCATCATGGGCGCCATCCATATCAGCGCGGCCGGAAAGATCACGCAGGACGAAAACGTCATTGCGACCAGAACCGAGGTGCTGCCGGGCAAGCATTGGCTCAAGCTCACGCCCCAGCAGCCGCTGACGATCGGCGACTACGCGCTGGTCGAGATTCTCTCGCCTTCCGATATCAACGATTCGGTGTGGGACTTCCGCGTGAACCCGACGCTGGGCGACAATCCCGGCTCGCTGGGGCCGATTTTGCAGCAGTAGCTTGTATAGCGTGTGGTCACGCCATACAACGCAGGCCAGATGATCCGGGGCTTCCGGCACAAGGGCATCGAGAGGTTTTTTCCTGACCGGTTCGAAAGCCGGGATTCGGCCGGATCACGCAAGGAAACTACGCCGACAACTCGCCGCTTTGAATGAAGCGACAGAACCTGAGCAGATGAACGCGCCGGGATGGAAGCCGCACTCGCTTTCGGGAGAGTTGGCAGGGCATTGGGCAATCACAGCAAGCGCCAACTGGCGGATCACATTTTCGTTCGAAGGCGAAGATGCGATCCTCGTCGACTATCAGGACTGTTACTGAAGAAGTGGATTGGGACATGCGCATGCACAATCCAGCTCATCCGGGCGAGATTCTTTCGGAGTATCCCGAAGGCAGATCGGTGGCTGCCGTCGCGAAACACCTCGGCGTTACGCGTCCCGCGTTGTCGCGCATTCTGAACGGGAGAGCGGGAATCTCTGCGGAGATGGCCCTGCGCCTGGCCGAAGCACTCGACAGCGATGCCGAGTTTTGGCTCCGTCTTCAGGCACAGCGCGATCTCTGGGTCGCGTCGAGGAAGAGGAGAACCAAAGTCAAGCCGCTGCTCCGGAAAGAAGCGGCTTAGCTGCCGCCGTGCCGCTGCCGCGGTCTTGCCGCATCGTCGATGGACAGGAACTGTGGCGGATCGGCGATCAGCCTTCGCCCGCGAACATCCGAGCCACGCAGGAAATCGACGACCGCATCCTGAACCGAAGGCTCCGTCAGCGCCTCGTGCTGTGCGTTGACCACATCGAGCAGTACCGCATGGGGCAACCCGCGGGCGACATCTTGCGCATTCTCCACCGGACAGGTGGCATCGAGGGAGCCCGTGAGCAGCAGCACGGGAGCCGCGCTGTGAACCGGGTGCGCGAACTCGACCGCCCGCTTTTTGTAGCCCACCGCCTCGCAGAACGAGTCGGCGAGCACCATGTCATCGATGGGCATGCCGAAAGGCGCCGAAGCAGCTTGGTGGCTCGCAGCGGCCCAGCGCGCCGGCGATCTGTCCGCCGAGCAATCGACCGCCCGCCCCATCAACAGCGTTGACCCGGCATACAGGTCGTTCCAGGCTCCATCGGCAAGCTGGGCCAAAACCCGATCGTCGCCGGCAGGGACCGAAACGAGCAGCGCCGGCAGTCGCGTGTTGTTCATGTTCAACGCCGCGATCAGGTCGAATCCGTCGCGGCCAACCTTCAGACTGACTGGCGTTCCGGCCTTGCGGTCGGTGACGGTCACGTTCGCGGGAGTCGCCGCCAGCCGCTCCCTCGCTTCGCGTGCCGCGGCGGCCAGGTCGACCGGAGGCTTCCACGCAGGGTCTTTCGACAGCATGCCGTCGATGCGTTCGAGCTTTCGTGCCGGCGCAAGAGGGCTCTTGATCTCGTTGCCCGGCCCATCGACGCCCTGCAGAACCACGCGACCGACGTGGGAATCGTGCCGTTGCAGATAGGCCAGGGCCAGCCGCGTGCCGTAACTGAATCCGAGCAGGTCGATCCTGGTGTAGCCCAGCGCCTGCCGGAGATCGTCGACATCGTCGGCGCTTTCGAGCGTGGTGTACGCGGCCGGATCGACGCCCTGCTCGCGCCAGTGCGCAGCGCATGCGCCAATCTGTTCACGAAGGTACGACACCGCTGCATCGGTATCGAGGAAGAGGCTATCCGGTGGTTTCGCCTGGCTTGGGCAGTCGAGCACCGGTTCCGACTTTCCGATGCCGCGCTGGTCGAGAATGATCACGTCTCCCTCCTCGCGCAGGCGCTGGAAGAGCGTGAAATAGGGCGGGATGGGAAGCATCACCGAGCCGGGAATGCCGGGTCCGCCCATCAGAAACACGATCGGATTCCCCGGGTGTGCGGCGGTGGTCGGAATCCGGATCGCCGCCAGAGTGATGGACCGGCCGGGATGCGACCGGCGCTCGGGAACGGTGATCCGCACGGCCTCAGCGGGCATCGAGCGGCCGTCATAGGAGGTCGCCGTGATGGCTTTGGTGCGCGGCGTGGAGGAGGATTGCGTGTGCGCCGCGACCGGCAGGAGGACGGCTCCCGATGCTGGAAGCGAAAGGCCTAACGCGGCCGCCACGCGGGTGCGAGCCAACAGGGACGCTTTCAACGTCACCTCACTCGAACAGGAGGATGGCCGGGAACAGCAAGTTTCAACCGACGAGGGGAGGGTAAGAAACATGAAAAGAGAGATCGCCTCGTTACGCGTCCGGCGCCTTGGCTCGCGTAAACTTTTGCCGGCGCTTGTCCCACTCATCGGAAGAAAAGAAGCGGGGTCCGACTTCGATGAGCCGCGGGATCATGTTGAAGACAGCAACGCGCGTCCAGGCGCGGCCGCTGCGCTGGCGAAGGCCCTTTTCGTTCAGGTCGCTGACGATCGCCGAGTAGGAGAAGTCCTGGACAAGGCCCTCCATCATGACCATCAGCGCCTGGTGCTCCTGTGGATGCACTTCAAGACGCTTGCAATCGTCGGAGATGCGCAGGCCGAAGGGAATGTCTTCGTTGAATGCCGTGCCTTCGGTGGGCGCCTCCTGGTCGGGCAGCTCGCGCCGCCACTCGATGGAAACCATCTGCCATCCCGCCGCCGTCCGCTGGCGGATGATTTCGGGGCTGAACGGCTCCGAGATTACGTCGCGAATCCTTTCGAAGTACGCCATCGCAGGCCTCCGTGCTTGCTTGCTCTGACGCGAAGTATAGGCATTCTTGTTGCCAAAAGTCCCGCGAAATGTGACGAACTGAAGGGCTGATCTACCTGAGAGTTAGGGACGAATCGAACCGCTTGAATCCTGCAATCGTCGCCCGAATGCGCGAAGAAATGTTCGTTTTCGGACAGGCCTTCGTCATTCCCGCACGCCGATCCCCAGCGCCTTCATCTTGCGGTAGAGATGGCTGCGCTCGAGGCCCAGCAACTCGGCGGCGCGGCTGATGTTGTTGCGCGCCTCCTCGATCTTCTTGAGGATGTACTCGCGCTCGTAGGCGTCGCGCGCCTGCTGCAGGCTGGAGAAGTCCTCGTTCGATCTCCCGCCCGATTTCGGGTTCAGCGGCGGCAGATGCTTGCGCTCGATGCGCAGCACCCGCGGATTGAGGATGAGCACGCGCTCGATCACGTTCCTGAGCTCGCGCACGTTACCCGGCCAGTGATATTCGCAAAGCACCTCGAGCGCCTCGTCGCCGGTCTCCATGCGCGGCCGGCCGTACTGGCGTCCGAACTCGGCCAGAAACTCGTGCGCCAGCAGGGGAATGTCGCGCTTGCGCTCGCGGAGCGGCGGCACCACGAAGGGAACCACGTTGAGCCGGTAGAAAAGGTCTTCGCGAAAGTTCCCCTTGGCGATCTCTTCCTCCAGATCCTTGTTGGTCGAAGCGATCAGACGCACATCGACGCGCAGCGGCTGCGTACCGCCCACCGGAGTGAACATCTGGTCGTCCAGGGCGCTGAGCACCTTGGCCTGGGTCTTCAGGCTCATGTCGCCCACTTCGTCGAGAAAGAGCGTTCCGCCGTCGGCGCGCTCCAGCGTGCCGCGCTGCTCCGGCGGCCCTCCGGGCTGCGCGCCGTGGCGATAGCCGAAGAGTTCCGCCTCGATGTGCGCTTCGGGAATGGCCGCGCAATTCAGCTCGACGAAAACGCGGTCGCGGCGCAGGCTTTCGGCGTGGATCGCCCGCGCGATCAGCTCCTTGCCCGTTCCGGATTCGCCATAGATCAATACGCGGCCGTTGGTGGGCGCCATCAGCCGGATCTGCTGGCGCAGCGCCTTGACCGGCACGCTTTCGCCGGTGAGGACGGAGTTCAGGCTGAACTGCCGCTTGAATTCGAGATTCTCCGCGCGCAGCCGCCGTGCCTCGATGGCGTTTTTGAGCACAATCAGCGTGCGGTCGAGCGACAGCGGCTTCTCCAGAAAATCGAATGCGCCCAGCTTGGTGGCTTTCACGGCGGTTTCGATGGTGCCGTGACCGGAGATGATCACCACCTCGGGCCGGATCTCGACGGCCATCTGGTGCAGATCGGCGAGCACATCGAGGCCGTCGCGGTCGGGCAGCCAGATGTCGAGCAGAACCACGTCGTAGGGCGCATCCTGCAGCAGAACCAGCGCCTCGCCGGCCGTGGCCGCCGTGGCCACGCCAAACCCCTCCTCGCGCAGGATCTCCTCCAGCGACGAGCGGATTTCCGCCTCGTCGTCGACGACGAGAACGTGATTCATGAGCGTGTTCCCGTCAGGCGGGCGGTCGCGTGGGCCTCTTCCCCAGCGGCCGGCGGCAGCGCGCCATTAGCGCTCTCCATCAGTGGCAGGCGCAGCAGGAAACGCGCGCCTTTGGGGCTATTCGCCTCGGCGCTCAGGCTGCCGCCATGCTCCTGTGCGATCTTGGCTGCAATCGCCAGGCCCAGCCCCGTGCCGCGATGCTTGGTTGAGTAGAAGGGCAGAAACAGCCGCTCGCGAATCTCGTCGGTGATTCCGTGTCCGGTGTCGGAAACCGTCACCTCAACCGCAGTTCCGTCTTCGCTTGGCGCGCTGTGGATGCCGAGGATGCGCAGCAGGCTGCCTTGCATGGCTTCGGCGGCGTTATCGACCAGGTTGGCGAGCGCGCGGCGAATGGCGTCCGGGTCGGCGAGCACCAGCGGCAGATCCGGATCGAGATCCCATTGCATGGCGATGCCGTCGAGCCGCCCGGCAAACAGCGCCAGCGCCTCTTCGGCCACCTTGTTCATATCGCAAGGCCGCGGCTGAGGCGCAGGGAACTGCGCCAGCGCAGAGAATTGGTCAACCAGCGTGCGCAGCGTTCCCACACAGCCCAGAATCACTTCGCTGCACTTGCGGATGATGGAAAGCGACTCCGGCTGGCCGCGGTCGAGATGCCGTCCGATGCGTTCCGCCGAAAGCGCGATCGGCGTCAGCGGGTTCTTGATCTCGTGCGCCACGCGCTGCGCTACTTCCTTCCATACAAGCTGGCGCTGCGCCCGCAGCAGCTCCGTCGTATCCTCCACCACCAGCACAGTCCCCGGCCTTCCCGGCGCCAGATCGAGGCGCGCGCTGGTTACGGCCAGGTGCACGGTGCGGCCGCGCACATTGATTTCGAATTCGGTGGAGGCTGCGCCCATCCGCTGGCCGCGCCGGATCACGCCGGCGATGTCTTCAGCGCAGTCGGCCGGCATCAGCGCCTCGATCTTCTGTGCATGCGTGTCGGTGTCCTCGTGGAGACCCATGAGCACGGCGAACGCACGGTTGGCCTGGAGCACGGTTCCCGAAGCATCCAGCGTCACCACGCCCGACGGGATCGTTTCGACGATCGTCTCCAGCTCGCGTCGCCGCTCTTCGATGGCCCGGTTGGCAGTGGTGAGTTGCGCCGACGAACTTTGAGCCAGATGACGGCTGGCCTCGAGATCGGCTGCCATGTGGTTGAACGACCGGATCAGGTCGCCCATCTCGCCGGTGGCGGCCAGAGCGACGCGCTCTTCGTATTTGCCTGTGGCAATCTCGTCCATGGCGTCGGCCAGCGCTTCGACCGGCCGGGTAATCTGCTTGGAAAGGAATTGCGCCAGCCACACGCTGGAAAAAAAGACAAAGACCGTAATGACCAGCAAGGCGAGGAAGAAGTTGGTGCGGATGCGGTTGCGAATGCGGAAAAGCTGCCAGTATTCGGTCGCTCCCGTACGGATCCGGGTCACCGTCTGGCTCAGGCCCTGCGGCATGGGCAAGCCGACCAGCGCGATGTTTCCGGTTGCGGTCGCCGAAACTCCGAGCGCGTATTCCTGCCCGCCGATCTTCACGATGGGCTCGTCGTTCCGTTGTGCGGCAGAGAGCAGATTGCTGGAAAGTAGGCCGGTCAGAGGGATCGGTGCGCCCCGCTCTCCTTCGTCCAGCCATGGCAGCAGGCTCGCCGGGCTGTTCTCCGCCGGTAGTTGAAAGCTGGCCTTCACCTGCCGATTGGTTCCATAGACGACGGCGAATCCGCCCGCCAGGGTGATGCGGTGGGAACTTAGTTCATCCTGAAGCTTCGCCGGTTCATGGTCCGGCGCGCCCGAGGCGGCAATGGACTCCGCTTCGACGCGCGCGTTGTTGGTCACGTACTGCGAGAGCTCAAGAACAACCCGCGTCGAATCCTCGCGCAGTTGGGAAGTATTCGGAGAAAACCAGCGGTCGATGGAACGGTTCATCAGCGTAAAGCTGAACAGGAACATGAACACCGCGGGTGTGAGCGCGATGAGCGCCGCGCCCACCACCATGCGGTTGCGCAGGCGGGCGCCCAAGGCGATGCTGCTCTGGCCGGCATAGAGCTTGAGGATGTTGCGCAGCAACAGCATCAGCAGCGCCATCAGCAGCAGAAACAGCACCACCGTGAGGCCGGTGAAGATCAGCGTCTCGCCCGAGGTCTCGGGATTGAGGAAACGCACACTCGACGTGTTGAATGCCTGCAGCGTGCCGAAGAGCGTGGCAAACAGCAGCGCTCCACCCGTCAGCCACGCAAGCGTCCTGTGCCGGGAATCGCCGAAGAACGGCATGGGGCGATTATAGAGCGAAGTCCGTTACCGCGGGCCAGTAATGCAGCTCAGGATGCCGGCAGGAGCGGCGCTTCGAAGACTTCAAAAGGCAGCTTTGAGCCGCCGGCAGTCTGTCTTGGCCGCCGCGTCCGCCGCGCTGCATCGGGCCGCGACCCCTCCCTTCGCCCGCTGCGCAGAAAAACGGGTGAGACAGTGACGGAAACCGCGGCGGAATTTCGCAAGGATGCACGAGGGGTTTCGCATGCCGATGGATCGTATTGCCCGTCTCCTGGTTCCCGCCATTCTTTCCGTTGCAGCCGGAGCCGCCTGTGCGCAGGAATCCGTCATCTACAGCTTCCTGAACCCCGACGACGCAAGTACTCCCAAGGGTAGCCTCATCCTTGACGGGTCAGGAAACCTTTACGGAACAAGCTACTACGGCTATTACGGCGATATAAACGATGCTACCTCCGGCACCGTCTTCGAAGTGTCGCCGCCATCGGCAGCGGGTGGAAAGTGGACCGAGCAGGTCCTGTGGAGCGCCGCCAGCAACCAGCTTCGCAACCCCGTCGGCAATGTCATCTTCGACGCCAACGGCAACCTTTACGGCTCGGCAACCGGGGTCTTCGAATTGTCTCCGCCGTCGGCGGCGGGCGGGACCTGGACGGAGACCACTCTGACGTCAAACGAGGATTCCCTGGGCGGACTCGTCTTCGATAGCCAGGGCAATCTTTACGGCACTTCGGAATACTTCTTCGAGCTGTCGCCTCCATCATCGACGGGCGGAGACTGGACCGACCAGGACCTGTTTACCTTCGATTCGGAGACCACGGGGATGGCCGCCGTCGGCGACCTGATCTTCGACTCGAAGGGGAATGTCTA
>JASHQQ010000051.1 GCA_030039035.1 Acidobacteriaceae bacterium
CTAAAAGCCCTTGAACGACTAGGCGGAACAAACGAGATTATTGCGGATTGGCAAGCAGGAATGGATAAAATATTCGGGCTTAAACTGGAGCAAAACTCATGGCTCGGCGATGAAGATTTGCATTCATTTCTCCGAAGGGAGTTTTCAGAGTTCGAAGAGAATGACAGGCTGTCTTCTTGCTCAGACAAAGGCCTATGGTGAAATCGGATAGCGGCGGGTGGCCGCGATCCCCGGGGCCTTTCTCAGTGCACCCGCCGCCAGCGACTCCACGGAGCGACGAATCACCACATCCCCAGAAACACCGCCAGCGCGCGATTCACCTGCGTCATCGTCCGCGCTTCGAGCCGGCCGAAGGGCTCGCCAGCCTTGTCGCGCGGAATCGTGTGCGCTTTGTCGATCATCACCTGCGATCGCGCGCGCAGGCCGTTCGCCTGGGTGGGTTCAACCGCGACTCGGAACGTCTCGACCGGCCGCAGTTCGCTTGTCACCGGCAAAACCGTCACCGACGGAAGCAGCGCAAACAGGTCGGACTGAACGACGAGCGCCGGTCTGGGCTTGCCATAAGCGCCGGCGAGAACCACAGGCACCAGGTCGCCGCGCTTCACGACCAGCCTTCCGTGTCCCCGGCCTTATCGATCCAGTCGAGAATCTCCGTCTCCTGGCGATCGTTGGCCACAGACCGGCACTCCCGCTCGCACTTGCGGCGAAAGCCCGGCGAGGCCGAATCCGGCAGCCATAGCTGCACCGGCCTCAGCCCCGCCGCGCGCAATGCTTCGCGATGCTTGCGGACACGATCCGTCACTTCGGCAATCCTCCGTTTCATGTAACGATTGTAGCGCAGCGGAGCCGTTTCATGCAACACGATGGAACGGCCGTCATATCACTTTCGCTCGTGCGCCGCAGTGGAAGCAGCCGGGCGTCTTCCGCTTGACGGATTAACGCAGATTCCGCTATCCATCAGATCATCTCTACAGTGAAGCTCCCGACAGATATGGTGGAGGGACCCGATGACGCCTGCGACGATCCAGACAACGGAGCGATCGAATCTCGCCGACTCCTTGCGCCAGTTCCATACCGAGTCGGGCCGGTCGGTGCTCGATTTGGTCGATGAGTCGGCGGTCCTGCTCGTCTTTCTGCGCCACTTTGGCTGCGCATTTTGCGCCATGGCCCTGGATCGCGTTTCCCAGGTGCGGCCGCAGCTCGCGGCGATGGCCGTGCGGCCTGTGTTTGTGCATCTTGGCTCCCCGGAGCGGGCGAAGCCGTACTTCGACTACTACAAGCTTTCGGATGTGGAGCGGATCAGCGATCCCGAGGCAACGCTCTATCGGCTCCCCGCATTCGCGCTGGGGCGAACCAACCCCTATCTGCAGCCCTTCAGCCTGGCGGTGTGGAGGGGTTGGCTGAAGGGCGCGATGTTCAAATATGGCATCGGCCTGATCAAGGAAGACGGGTATCAGATGCCCGGCGTCTTTCTGCTGAAGGATCGAAAGATCGCGCGCGCCTTTCGCCATCGCTCGATCGCCGACGAGCCGGATTACCTGAAGCTGGCTGGCGCAGCGTAGCCCGTTGCCGCTGCCGCATACCCGGTCCGGAATCAGGCCGCGAGGCGCGCCTCTTGGGCAAAAACAGTCGAGCGCTTCTCCGGTCTGTCCGTCTTTACGAATAGAAGAGAAATCGCCTCAGTTTGTTGCATCGGGTTGAAGCCTTCTGCGCCGCCTGGAGGAGGTGCCGTGCGTAAAAGCAAGGTTCATTCCGTGAGCGGTGCCATAGCCAAATACCCTCATGCCAAAGCGGCAGGCGAGCCGATTGGCAAAGGGGTCGGCCCGGTCCGCAACGAAGCCGGCGAGAAGCTTGCGCAGCCCAGTTATGCAGGCCTGTTTCAGTGTATCGGGGCAAGGTGCGAAGATGCCTGCTGTGGCGATTGGGACATCCCCCTGGATAAGATCACCTATCAGCGCTACCGGCTGTTCCCTCGTGAAAAACTCGGTTCACTCGTCTCGCACTTTGTGTCCCGGAACCCTGAATCCACTCACGACAATGCTTACGCCTGCATACACCGTACACCTTCCGGAAACTGTCCATTCTTCGGAGAGGACCGGCTTTGCAAAGTCCAGAAGGAATACGGCCCGGGCATGCTGAGTGCGACATGTTCTCTCTATCCTCGTTCCTTGAGCCAGGTGAATGGTCGGCTTGAGGGCACCTTGAGCCTTTCCTGCCCGGAGGCCGCAAGACTCGTTTTGCTAAGCCCTGCTCTGAGCCTGCTCGAATCGAATCTTCACTCGGGTGAATTCAGGACCGACAACGTCTTCTCTCTCGCGGGCGATATGGGTGACTACCGAAAGCCGCCAGATCACTTCCTTGCCGTGCGCTCCCTGCTGATCGAACTCATACGGGACAGGTCTCGTCCGATCTGGCAGAACCTCCTGCTGGTCGCATCGTTTTGCAAACGCCTGGATGAAACCATGACCGGCCTCAATGCAGAACAGGTCCCCGCGCTTCTCGGCCGATACCGGGTGGCTCTTGGCCAGGGACCTTACGACGAACTCGAGGGCTTGCCGCGGGATTTGAAGCGCCGCATCGAACTCGTTATCGCGCTGAGCAGCGAGCAAAGCTCGAATCCTGGCTCTGGACAGAGATTCCGGGACGCTTTCTGGGATTTCGTCGAAGGCATCGGATCTGCCCATAGCTCCGCGCCGGATGAAGACATGGAACGCTTCCGGAACGCGGAGAGGGACTACTATCGCCCTCTTCTGGACGCCCATCCGTTCCTCGTTGAGAACTACCTCGTAAACCACATGCTCCAACATCTGTTTCCTTACGGCCGGGCGGGAAGCGCCCGCTTCATTGCTCGCTCCGCATACGACGAATGCTTGCTGCTGACCATTCAATTCTTCTGGGTGAGTTCGCTGCTCATCGGGATAGCAGGGCGTTACAAGGAGGCCTTTTCAACGGAGCATGTTGTCTTTGCAATTCAGTCCTTTACCCGTGCAGTAGAGCATATTCCCCAGATTCATGAGGATGTCCTGGTAGCTGTGAGACGGAGAAGGCTCGATGACCTTTCGGGCATCAGCATCCTCCTTCGTACCTGAGTGGCCAATACGAGACCTGTTCTGCCATACAAGGCAGTACCTCAAGCTCACCAGGAGCTTCGATGGAAGCCAGATAGACACATGAGCAGGAAAATCAGACAGCGCTGCCCCTGCGGGAGCGGTAAGGGATTGAAGCAATGCTGTGGAAGGCCATCGAGCGAAAAGAAGCTTGAGCTTGAAAAAGCGGCGAGGCACTTTATAGATCTTGACATGCATGCGGAAGCGTGTGAGGTATTGGAAGAGCGCGCGTCCCTGAGCCCCGAAAATCCTTTGATCTGGAACGACCTGGGCGTGCAGCGCGTTGCTGCGGGGCAACCTTCCGATGCCTTGATTGCGTTTCAACGGGCGGTCGAAGTGTTTCCGGGTTATCCGGTGGCACTCTATAACCTCGGAAAGCTTTCGCTCGATCGATGCCTGGAGGAACTGCGCCTTCAAGGTGGTCGGCAAAAGCAGGATGATCGGATCCTTGGACTGGCGACAGAAGCCGCAAACTATTTGCGGAAGAGTCTTGCCAAAGATATGTCGCTGGCCTGTGCCCATGAATTGCTTCATAAAGTGTTTGAGATATTGGAAGATCGGCAGAAGGCCAGTTCCCATCTCGCACAAGCGCTGAGGTTGAATCCGGAGCTGAGAACCTGTTATGACCGGCCGCGGTTAGGACGCCTGCCGCTGATAGGACGATTGTTGATCAAGCTGGACTATCCTGGGCCAGACTTCCTTTCAAGTCGCTGATCGTTTCCGTCTCTGCTCGCGTCCCTCTCTGCCGGGAGTCCAGCGGCGGATTGCGACCAGTCACGACGCCTGCTCGAACTGTGAATCATCCACGCAGCCCCTTCGGCGGTTTATAGTTTTCCTTGCCTGCCCCAAATCCTTTTTTTGATTCGTTAGCCGAAGGAACCACATGCCCGACACCCGCCGCCAATTCCTCGCCAAAAGCTCGCTCGCCGCACTTTCCTGCATGACCGCCGCAGCCGCGCCCCAAGCCGCTTCCGCGCAAACTCCCCAAACTCCGGAGAGCTCGCAACAGCCCGCCACCCCCGGTGCACCGCCGACCTTCGGCACCGCGCCTCCCGTCGGCCCCGAAGTTTCCGTCGAGACCTTTGTCGAAGCCGAAAAGCTCGTGCAATTCGAAATGTCGCCCGCCGAGCGCGCCCAGGC
>JASHQQ010000052.1 GCA_030039035.1 Acidobacteriaceae bacterium
GGCTGTCGTGGTTTCCCATGGTGGTTCTCCTAAGCTTCTAGCTGCTAGCTTCTAGCTCCTAGCCTTGTCGTGCTTGTGTCGAACTGAAAGAGCTTCATCGAGCAGGCCTTCCAGCTAGTAGCTAGAAGCTGTTGTTACGTCGTTGCTCCGACCGAAGCCGAAGTGACCCGATCGACATACTTGCGAAAGACGCCGGCGGGCCAGCGCATCGGCGGCGGTTGAAAGTTCTTAAGACGCGCGGCCATCTCCGTGTCGCTGATGGCCAGCGTGATCTTGCGATTGGGAATGTCGATGGCTATCGTGTCGCCCTCGCGCACGGCGGCGATCGGCCCGCCGACGAAGGCCTCGGGAGCGATGTGGCCGACCGTCATTCCGCGAGTCGCGCCCGAGAAGCGGCCGTCGGTCAGCAGCGCGACCGTTGAGCTCAGCTCGGGGTTTGAAGATATGGCCGCGGTGACTTGCAGCATCTCGCGCATTCCCGGACCGCCCTTCGGTCCTTCGTAGCGAATCACAATCACGTCGCCCGGCTTGATCTTGCTCGACTGCACGGCGGCGAAGCAGTCTTCTTCGCACTCAAAGACGCGCGCCGGCCCGCGATGCTCGGTGCGATTGGCCGCGGCCACCTTCATCACCGAGCCTTCGGGCGCGAGATTGCCTTTGAGGATGACCAGGCCGCCTGTGGGCTTGAGCGGCTTGTCGAATGTATGAATTACCACCTGTCCGGTCATTTCTTCCGCGAGCGCGGCTTCTTCGGCGAGCGTGCGTCCGCTGATGGTGAGCGCGCTGCCATCGGCGTGGCCGGCATCGATGAGTCGCCTGGCGAGCAGCCGCGAGCCGCCCGCGGCCTGGAAGTGCGCGGCCATGTATTTGCCCGCGGGAACCAGGTCGCAGATGAACGGCGTGCGCTTGCTGATGGCGTCGAAATCGTCGATGGAGAGAGGAATGTCGAGCTCCCGCGCGATGGCGAGCAGATGCAGCACGGCATTGGTCGATCCGCCGCTGGCCGCCACGCTGGCGATGGTGTTCTCCAGCGCCTTGCGCGTGATGATTTGCGAAGGCCGGCGGTTGACGCGCACCGCGTCCATCAGCATGCGGCCGGATTCGCGCGTGGCGTCGTATTTGTCTTGCGCGGTAGCCGGTACGCCGGAGAGATACATCGGAGAGATACCAAGGATTTCACCGCTCATGGCCATGGTGTTGGCCGTGAACTGCCCGCCGCAAGCGCCGGCGCCAGGGCAGGCGTTGGCTTCAAGCGCTTCGAGACCGGCTTCGTCGATTTTTCCGGCGGCGTAGGAGCCGATGCCTTCAAAGACATTCTGAATCGTGATGTCCACGCCGTTGAGCTTGCCCGGAGCGATCGACCCGCCGTAGACCATCATGCCCGGAATATCGAGCCGGCACAGCGCCATGATGATGCCGGGCATGTTCTTGTCGCAGCCGCCGATGCCGGCGAGGCCGTCGAAAAGATTGCCGCGCGCGGCCAGCTCGATGGAGTCGGCGATCACTTCGCGCGAGACCAGCGACGCCTTCATGCCCTGCGTGCCCATGGTGATGCCGTCGGAGATGGTGATGGTGTTGAACTCCATCGGCGTTCCGCCGCCCTCGCGAATGCCTTCTTTCAGCGCTTCGGCGAGCTCGCGCAGGTGCACGTTGCAGGTGCCGATCTCGGTCCATGTGTTGGCAATGCCGATGATGGGCTTGTGCAGATCTTCTTTCCTGAAGCCGGCTCCGCGCAGATAAGAGCGCGCGGCGGCGCGGCTGGGGCCTTCGGTGAGGGGAATCGAGTTGCGCTTGCCTTCGATGGTCATTGGCTCACTTTGTTCGCCGGCCTTCAGCTATCAGCTGTCAGCTCTCAGCTTGTTGCTGCGGTTCCTTTTCTCAACCAGTTTTCTGTTCCGCTTCCTAACTTGCCAACGTTCGCCGCTCAAACACGAGCTGAAAGCTGAAAGCTGTCTTACTTCGCTTTTAGCCACCCCGCCTCATCGTGCGCCGCTTCATACTTGTCGAGTTCCGCGGCGTGCCGCAGCGTGAGGCCGATATCGTCGAGGCCCTCGAGCAGGCAGAAGCGGCGGAACGGGTCGATGTCAAAGGTCGCGCTGAAGCCGCGGCCGTCGGTGACGGTCTGGTCTTCGAGCGAAACGGTGAGCTGGTAGTTGGGAATCGTCCTGGCGTTTTCGAGAAGCTGGTTGACCTGCTCTTCGCTGAGCTTTACAAGCAGAATTCCATTCTTCCCGGCGTTGGAAAAGAAGATGTCGGCGAAGGTGGGCGCGATGACGCAGCGGAAACCGAAATCGCTGAGCGCCCAGGCGGCGTGCTCGCGGCTCGATCCGCAGCCGAAGTTCTTGCCCGCGACGAGAATCTGCGCGCCGCGATAGCGCGGATCGTTGAGCACAAACGAGGGGTCGGGATCGCCATTCGCCGTTCGCCGCCAGTCGAAGAAGAGAAATTCGCCGTAGCCGGTGCGCTCGATGCGTTTCAAAAACTGCTTGGGAATGATCTGGTCGGTGTCGACATCGACGCGATCGAGCGGCGCGGCCAGTGCGGTGATTTTCTTGAAAGGCTGCATGGCTAAGCGTTCACCTCCTCGCGAGCCGAATCCTTCACGCGCCAGTTGCGGATGTCGACGAAGTGACCGGCGATGGCGGCCGCCGCGGCCATCTCCGGCGAAACCAGGTGCGTGCGCCCGCCGCGTCCCTGGCGGCCTTCGAAGTTGCGATTGCTGGTGGAAGCACAGCGCTCGCCGGGCGAGAGAATGTCGGGATTCATGCCCAGGCACATGGAGCAGCCTGGCTCTCTCCAATCGAAGCCGGCTTCGCGAAAGATGCGATCCAGGCCTTCGCGCTCGGCCTGCGCTTTCACCTGCTGCGACCCGGGCACCACCATGGCGCTGACATGCGTGGAGACCTTGTAGCCGGCGGCGATGCGCGCGGCGGCGCGCAGGTCTTCAATCCGCGAGTTGGTGCAGGAGCCGATGAAGACGCGATCGACTTCAATCTCTTCGAGCGGCGTCTTCGGCTGCAGGCCCATGTATTCGAGCGCCCGTTCGAACGATTTGCGCTCCTGCTCGGTAGGTGCGGCGGCCGGATCGGGCACGGAACCTGTGACAGGCGCGACCATGCCGGGGTTCGTGCCCCAGCTCACATAGGGAACAAGAGTGGCCGCGTCGATGACGAGCTCGCGATCGAACCTTGCGCCAGGATCGGAGGGAAGTTTCGACCATTCGGCGACGGCCGCGTCCCACGCAGCGCCTTGCGGCGCAAAGCGCCGGCCTTTGAGATACGCGTGCGTTCTTTCGTCGGGCGCGATCATGCCCGCGCGTGCGCCGGCTTCGATGCTCATATTGCAGACGGTCATGCGGCCTTCCATCGACAGGCCGCGAATCGCCGAGCCGGCGTATTCGATCACGTGGCCTGTGGCGCCGTCGGTGCCGATTCGGCCGATGATGGCAAGGATGATGTCCTTGGCGGTGACGCCCGTGGGCAGCTCGCCCTCGACGGCGATGCGAAACGTCTTCGGCTTCGACTGCGGCAGGGTCTGCGTGGCCAGCACGTGCTCCACTTCGCTGGTCCCGATGCCGAAGGCCAGCGCCCCGAAGGCGCCGTGCGTCGACGTATGCGAATCGCCGCAGACGATTGTCATGCCCGGCTTGGTCAGTCCGAGCTCCGGGCCGATGACGTGCACGATGCCCTGCTCGCGGCTGTCGACGTCGTAGAGCTCGATGCCGAAGTCGGCGCAGTTCTTGCGCAGCGTGGCAATCTGCGTGGCGGCGATCTGGTCGACGATGTGCAGGCGGCCTTCGATCGTTGTCGGCACGTTGTGGTCCACCGTGGCAATCGAGCGGTCCGTCCGGCGCACCTTGCGCCCGGCGAGGCGCAGTCCTTCGAAGGCCTGCGGGGAGGTAACCTCGTGGATCAGGTGCAGGTCGATGTAGAGCAGCGCCGGCTCGCCCCTGGGTTCGACGACGACATGCTGCTCCCAGACCTTTTCGAAGAGCGTCTTGGGGGTGGTGGTCATTGGGGTCCTCTGCGAGCTTTCAGCTATCAACCGTCAGCTTTCAGTTCTGTCTGTGCAACTCGCGGCTCCGAAGCGGTATCGATGCGACATTCTGACGACTGTCTGATCGTTGCAGTTTGTCTCAGCACATCAAGCTGAAAGCTGATAGCCAAAAGCTAGCGGCTGGCGGCTAGAAGCTGTTCTTTCACCGTCTCCCGCACCTTGTCGCCCATCTCGCGCGTGCCGAGCACGGTCAGGCCCTCGGGGTTGGTGCGCGCCAGGTCCTCGGTGCGGAATCCCGCTTCGAGCACCTTGCGGACCGCGGCGACAATCGCGTCGGCCTCGGCCTCCAGGCCGAAGGAGTGACGCAGAAGCATCGCACCGGTGAGGATCGTGGCCAGCGGGTTGGCGATGTTCTTGCCCGCGTGCTTGGGCGCGGAGCCATGCGCGGGCTCATACAAATTCACCTTGCCGCCGATGGTTCCCGAAGGCAGCATGCCCAGCGAGCCGGTAATGACCGAGGCTTCGTCGGTAAGAATGTCGCCGAAGGTATTTTCCGTCACCACGACGTCGAAGTCGCGCGGCCGCTTCATCAGAAACATCGACATGGCGTCGACAAACTGGTGCTCCAGCGTTACGTCGGGAAATTCCTTGCCCACTTCGGTCACGGTATCGCGCCAGAGCTGCGAGGTTTCGAGGACGTTGGCCTTGTCGACGCTGGTGAGGTGCTTGCGGCGTTTTTGCGCCAGCCGAAAGGCGGCGCGGGCCACGCGCGCCACTTCGTCGTGCGTATAGCGCATGGTGTTGAAGGCTTCGCCCGTTTCCTTATTCCACGCGCGGGGCTGGCCGAAGTAGAGTCCACCGAGCAGCTCGCGGACGAAGAGGATGTCGGAGCCCTCGATGATTTCGGGCCGCAAGGGGCTGTTCTCCGTCAGCTCCCTGAAGGCGAAAACGGGGCGCAGGTTGGCAAAGCCGCCCAGCGCGGTGCGCAGTTGCAGCAGGCCGGCCTCGGGGCGCTGGTTGGGAGGAAGCGAATCGAACGCGTAGTCGCCCACCGCGCCCAGAAAAACAGCCTCGGAGTCGAGGGCCGCGGCAAGGGTGTCCTGAGGCAGGGGCGTTCCATCCTGCGAAATGGCCACGCCGCCAATTCGCCGATAGTCAAGGTTGAGCGTGTGGCCGCCCAAGGCCGCCGCTTCGCGCAATACCGCGATGGCTTGTTCGGTGATTTCAGGTCCGATGCCGTCCCCGGGCGTGACTAAAATTTTCAGTCTCATTCTTGGCTTTCTCTCCTCGCAGTGCTTCAGTTCCTGGAACTGGTTGCATGAATCCGGTTTTGAAAGGGCACGACTTTCGTCATGTCCTTTCAAAACTGCCCATCAGTTTTCGGCGCCAAGCTTCTGGCCGCTTGATTTTGCGCCATCCCTGGGTGCCCCAGGTCTCGATTTTGAGACCTCGGATACCAAGATGCCAAAGCGGTCGAAAACCTAGTCCAGCTCCGCCACGGGCTCATGTCGCCGCTCGCGAATCTCGTCGGGCAAAATGCCGATCAGGTCCTGGTCGTAAATGTTCTTCTTGCGGTCGGCGAGGGCCACAAAGCGGTAGTAAATGTGCTGCAGCTCGTCGCGGCTCACCTGGAATCCCAACTGCTCCAGGCGGTGCCGCAGCGCGGCGCGGCCGGAGTGCTTGCCCAGCACCAGATGCGTCTTGGCCACGCCCACCAGTCCCGGCGTCATGATCTCGTAGCAGAGCGGGTTGGCCAGCATGCCGTGCTGGTGAATGCCCGACTCGTGCGCGAAAGCGTTGTCGCCGACGACGGCCTTGTTCGGCGAGGGCTTGAAGGTGATGATCTGCCCCAGCACCTGGCTGGTCGCATAGATCTGGTCGAGCTTGATGCTCGTGGTCACGCCGTAATGGTCCTTGCGCACGTAGAGCGCCGCGGCAACCTCTTCGAGCGCCGCGTTGCCGGCACGCTCGCCGATGCCGTTGACGGCGCACTCCACCTGCCGCGCGCCGGCCGAGATCGCGGCCAGCGAGTTCGCGACAGCGAGGCCGAGATCGTCGTGGCAATGTGAAGAAAGGATGATGCCTTTCTCGTCGACAGCCGGAATCCGCCCGCGCACCTCGCGAAACATCTGCCCGTACTCTTCGGGCGTCGAGTAGCCCACCGTATCCGGCATATTGATCGTCGTGGCGCCGGCCTCAACAGCGATGCGCACCATCTCGACCAGAAAATCGCGCTCCGAGCGCGTCGCGTCTTCGGGCGAGAATTCGACGTCGTCGACAAACGAGCGCGCCAGGCGCACCGATTCGCCGGTCCGGTCCAGCGCCTCCTGCCGGCTGAGCCTGAGCTTGTATTCAAGATGCAGGTCGCTCGCGGCAAGGAAGACGTGGATGCGCGGGCGCGTGGCGTGCTCGATGGCGCGCGCGGCGATCTCGATGTCTTCGCTTTTGGCGCGGGCCAGCGACGCGATGCGCGGCTTGCGGATGGCCTGCGTGATTGTCGCGATGGCCGCAAAATCGCCCTCCGACGCCATAGCGAAGCCGGCCTCGATCACGTCCACGCCCAGGTCTTCGAGCGCATGAGCCATGGTCAGCTTCTCCTGCGTGGTCATGCTGCATCCGGGCGACTGCTCGCCGTCGCGCAAGGTCGTGTCGAAGAAGACGACGTGGTTGTTGGTCATAGGCGCAGGCCTCCGGAGAGGGGAAACCGTTCGCGAACATCTCCAGTTTCTCGCAACTCGCGATATAACGCAAAGTTATTGTTTTTTGAGAGTCGATTAGAATTGCTTATACAGAGATCAGAGAACAGGGACTGAGGGACTGAGGGACTAAGGGACTGAGGGGCGAAGGGACTGAAGGGCTGAAGGGCGATGATCCGCGGCCTGATAGCCCATGGCGATGCAATCCGGTTGCTGACAACGAACGGTTGATCTCGGACCCCTGATCTCTGATTTCTGACCCCTGATCCCTGTTCTCTGCTCTCTTTGCCGGAGTTTGCGATGGAGCTGAACCAACTCGAAACCTTCCTCGCCGTCGCCGAAGAGCGCAGCTTCTCCCGCGCGGCGCAGCGCCTGCACCGCACGCAGCCGGCGGTGAGCCAGGTGATCCGCAAGCTCGAGGCCTCGGTGGGCGAGACGCTCTTTGACCGCGCGGCCCGCGACGGCTCGCTGACCGCGGCCGGCGTGCTGCTGCGCGACTATGCCTTGCGGATGATGGCGCTGCGGCGCGAAGCTGCCAGCGCTCTCGACGAATTGAAAAGCCTGGAGCGCGGCCGGTTGCAACTCGGCGCCAACGAGTACACCTGCATGTACCTGTTGCCGGCCATCGACGCGTTCCGGAGGAAATACCCGCAGATTGGCGTCGCCGTGAACCGCACGCTGGCCGGCCGCATCCCCGACGAGCTGAACCTGCGCAGCTTCGAGATCGGCGTGCTCACGTTTCGCGCCGATCCGGAGCAGTTCCGCACGATTGCCATCTACTCCGACAGCCTCGCGCTGATCGTCAGCCCCCGCCACCCCCTTGGGGCCCGGGAGCGCGTCTCGATCACCGATCTCGGGCAAGAGAACTTCATCGCCCATAACGTCGCGTCACCCATGCGGCGCAGGGTCATCGAAGCCTTTCAGCGATACCGCACCCCCCTGAACATGGGCATCGAACTGCCCACCATCGAAGCGATCAAGCGTTTCGTCGCCATGGGAAACGGCGTCGCTCTGGTGCCGCACCTGACCGTGGCGCGGGAGCTCGAAACCGGCGAGCTCAAGCGTATCCCGGTAGACGAGCTCGAAGCCCGCCGCGTACTGCGCCTGGTCTTTCGCAAGCAGGCGACGCTCTCTTACGCAGCCCGGGCTTTTCTGCGCACGGTGCGCGCGCTGGCCAGGGAAATGGGTCCGCCGTTCTATTACCAGGTGGAGCGGGCGGGGTGACGCTGAGGGACTAAGGGACCTGAGGGACTGAGGGACTAAGGGACTAAGGGACTGAGGGACCAAGGGGCCAAGGGACGAAGGGACCAAGGGACCCAGCGGGCAATGGTTCACTCGATCGCGGTTCGTGTTCCTCAGAGGGCCGGGTTCGTCGGCTCCTGTTCTTCGGTGCTCAGTCCCGAGTCCCTTGGACCCTCAGTCCCTGATGCCGTCCCGGTCCCGTTTTTCGCGCTCGCGCGTCTATAGCCTCAGATCGTTTCCGAAGCAGGGCAGGACGCAGGCACGGGTCCATCGGCAACGGCCCAATCCGGCCAGTTACAATGCTGATAGCGGGGCCCGGAGCGACCGGTGCGCCGGAATCGACAAGCTCGTGGCCGGCCGACGGTTGCGCAGTCGTGAGGTTCATTACCGAATGAAGAAGATCGCGTGGATTGCATTCCTGCTGGCTGTGTGCGCGTCGGCGGGCCGGGCTCAGGAGAGCCGTCAGGACATCAGCCTTAGCGGAACCGGAATCATCGAGCCGTTCACAGCGTCGCAGACCGATGTGCAGGTCCACTCCACCACGGCTTACGGAGCGCTTCTCAGTTACCGGTTCATGCTCACGCCCTCGAGCGCTCTGGAGGCCAATTACGGAATCACCTACCAGAACACGATCTCCTACCTTATCAGCAACACCAATCACTACCTTGTGAACACGCGCACGCAGGAGGCTTCGGCCGCCTACGTCCACTCCTTTGTCTTCCGCAAGTTCAATCCCTTTCTTGAAGTCGGCCCGGCCGCGCTCATCTTTCTGCCCATCCGCAACTCGGGCACAACGTCGCTCGATGTGAAGCAGCAGACCACTGTCAGCGGCTTGTACGGAGGCGGTTTTGCCTACGAGGTCAGCCCCAGCTTCGATATTCGTGCGGAGTATCGCGGCCTGGCGACCAAGGTTCCCACCTTCGGAGACACGGCCCTCAAAACCAACAAGTGGTACAACATCAACGAGCCCGTGGTCGGTGTGGCGTATCACTTCTGAGGGAAACGGCAGACAGGATTTCGGGAGTCTCCGCCTGGAATTTCAATTCCCTTGCGCCATCGCGCCGGCATCCACATTCGAGCTTATGGAGCGTGGCCAACCCAGCAAAACCGCCCTGCGCGTGGCCATGCGTCGCGCCGCGCATCAACTGCTCGACCGGCCGCCGGTCCTCGACGATCCCGTTGCGGTGCGGCTGCTCGGTCCGGAATTCATCGTGGACCGGGAGCGCGAATCGCATCCGGTCGCCCGGGCATTTCGAGCCTTCATGGCGGCGCGCAGCCGCTGGGTCGAGGATCGCCTGGCCTCCGCGGTCTCAGCCGGCGCAACACAATATGTCATTCTCGGCGCCGGGCTCGACACCTTTGCGTGGCGGAATCCGCATCCCTCGCTGCGTGTCTTCGAAGTCGATCATCCGGCCACGCAGGAATGGAAAATGCAGTTGCTGGAGCAAGCCGGCCTGCCTCCGCCCGCGAATCTTCGCTTTGTGCCGCTCGATTTTGAGCGCCGCGCGCTGGCCGAGGGCCTCGCCGAATCGGGTCTGGAGGGCACAGTCGCATTTTTCGGATGGCTCGGCGTCGTACCCTATCTCACGCCCGAAGCGTTCCGCTCCACGCTGGCGGCGATTGCCTCCCGGCCCTGCGGCGCCCAGGTGGCTTTCGACTATGCGCTTTCGCCGGAATCCTTCAGCCCCCTGCGGCGAATGTTTTTCAATGCGCTCGCGGCGCGCGTTGCCAGGGCCGGCGAACCGTTCAGATTGTTCTTTGCGCCGGAACAACTGGAAGAGGAACTGCGGCGCGCCGGCTTCCGGTCCGTCGAGCACATCGGTTCGGAGGGCCTCAACGGCCTTTATTTTCACGGGCGCGAGGACGGACTTGAGCTTCCGTCGCCGGGATTGGGCAGGATGGCGCTGGCGTCGGTCTAGGCCGCTTTGGGAAATAGCGCGTCTTCTCTTACTATGCCCAAGGTCGCCGCTCCTTGAGGTCGCGTCGACTCATCGCTTGCGGCTTCGGATACGGAATTTCCTGAAACGGTCCAGGAGGCAAGACAATGCATACGGTTCGCCGCGCTGTTCCGGCCGATCTCGACCAGATCGCGGCTCTGCGCCGGCTCCTGTGGCCCGACGGCGCTTTCGATGAGCATCGCGCGGAGGCGGAAAGAATGCTCGCAACCGGCATGAACGGGACGTTGCCCGCGGCAACCTTCGTCGTTGAGAACCAGGACAGCCTGCTCATCGGATTCATTGAAACCGGACTTCGCTCTCACGCCGACAAGTGCAACCCCTCCCGGCCGGTGGGTTTCATCGAAGGATGGTTCGTCAGGGAGGAGTTCCGGCAGAAGGGAATCGGCGGCGAATTGATGCGCGCCGCCGAGGAGTGGTGCCGCAAACAACGCTGTCTGGAGATGGCTTCGGATGCCCGGATCGACAACACCGTTTCGCACCGTGCTCACCTGGGGCTCGGATTCGAAGCCGTCGAACGCTGCGTGCACTTTCGCAAATCGCTGGAATGAGCGCGGTCTTTTGCAACCGTGGGGCGCCCCATCCTTGAATCATCCGCCTTGCAGGATGATTCAAGGGCGGGTTCTCGCCGCGCCATTACAATGACGTTGGAATGCCTCGCCGCATCCTGCTTCCGTTTCTGGCCGCGCCGCTCGCGCTTCTTTGCGCAGCGACGACCGGATGCGGCTATCACACGCTGGGAGCGGCCGCGCATCTGCCTCCCGGCATGCGCACGCTCGCCGTTCCGGAGTTCGCCACGCACACCGAGTCGTACCACACTGAAACGGAGATGACCGACGCCGTCATCCGCGAGTTCGCCGCGCGAACGCGATTTCGGGTGACCCCGCGGGACGAGGGAGAAGCCGACGCCGTGCTGCGCGGCACCATCCTCGCGCAGACCGTTGCGCCGCTCACCTACAACTCCTCCACGCAGCAGTCGTCGAGCTTTCTGATTACGATCGTTGTCTCGGTCACGCTCACCGGCAGGGACGGCAAGATTCTTTACCAGAACAAGAACTATGTCTACCGCCAGCAGTACCAGTCCACCATCGATCTGCCGGTCTTCTTTCAGGAGGACCCGGCGGCCGTGCAGAGGTTGTCGCGCGAGTTTGCGCGCCAACTCGTGGCCGACGTGCTGGAAGGGTTGTAGAACGTCCCTGGATAGCGTTCGCTCCGAGGCGTGCGCCTGGGAAGAATCTGCGCTTGCTCCCCGGCTCTTGCCGGGAAGGAACCTCCGGGATACCGCCTCGGGTCCACGACGCCGGCTACCACTTGTCGCTTGTCGCCAGGTTGTACGCGTTCACGCTTCCGATGCCGCTGGCGAAGTCCCATCCGGCGGTCGTCTTGTAGGCCGGCGCGTACTTGCTGTTGGACGTGGAGAGCACGCCGTTGATCTCGCCGTCGAGATAGCAGTTGCGGACCGCTCCGCCTTTCGCGGTCCGGCAGTTCATCGCCATGTCGCCCAGGGTGACGTCGTAAAAAACACAGCTCTTGCCTGCTGTCTTGCCCTTCATCGAGTTGCATGTGGCGCTGCCGGCGGTTCCGTATTCGGCCCTCGCGATCGCGTAGTACACCGGGTTGGGATTTCCCGCGCGCTTGCCGGTCTTTTCGTTCACCAGCGCCTGAAACCCGGCCATGATCGGCGAAGAAAAGCTCGTGCCGCCGCCGCCGGCCCAGTTCGCGGGCGATCCGGTGCACGGAGCCCCGCCGTTACTCGGGTCGGAGAAGCAGAACACGTAGTAGTGGCCCCAGACGCCGTTGGCGGCGAAGAGAGAAACGTCGGGTATATCGCGCACGTGGTCCGCGGGATTGCCAACCACGGACTGCCAGCCCGGTTTCGGCCAGCCCTTGCAGGTGCCGCTGGTCACATCCGTTATGGAGGCCGTGCCCGTTGCGCAATTGCTCGGTCCTCCCGAGCCGCCGGTTACGCCGAGGAAGTTGTCTTCGCCCTCCGTCGAGTTGCAGAATCCGGTTTTTCCGTAGGGCAACAGCGGGCTGGCGATCAGCGCGCTGGCGCAGGAGTCGTTCCACGGAATCTCCGGGATGTAGCTCTTCGCCGATTCGTAGCTCGCCGAGTTGCCTGAATTCCAGAACGTGGAGTTGTCTCCCAGATACGAGTCCGCAAAATCGGTGCCGCCCACGGCCACGTTGTAGACGGTCGATGCGAACCCGCTGACCGAGATTCCGTGCGTCGCAAAGTCCTTGTCCGCGTCGCAACTGGCCGCGCCTTCGTCGCCGGCCGCGATGAAGATCGAAACGCCTTCATTCACGGCCATCTCGTACTCGTCGCGAAACCATGTATTGGCCGCCGCTCCCATATCCGACTCGCAGTCGCCGTAGCTGATGCTGATCGCCGCCGGCAGCTTCGATTTCGCGTTCAGGATGTTTTCCAGAGCGATCTGCCCGCCGAAATCGGTATTGGTGTTGTTGCAGGAGGCGAGTTCGATGGTGGCATCCGGCGCCGCGGCTGAAGCATATTCCGCATCGAGGGTCGCTTCCATGTCGTCGCCGTCGGGGTTCACGCCGGGGTTGGAACAGTTGTTTGTGCCGGAAACGGGCGCGGGATGGACCTGCACGAATTTGCCCGACGTGTAGCCCGACAGCCCGAATTTGGCGCGGAAGGTCGACCAGTCGGCCGTCGAGTACACGTTTGTGTCCTCGATCACGACGATCGTCTGTCCTTTGCCGGCGATTCCATCCTTGAACAGCGGATTCAGGTTGTAGATGGTGGCCAGATCGGCCGGCGTCACGGCCCACTCCTCGTTGTTTCCGCTGCCAAACGTGTATTGCGCCCGCGGCCTGAACATGGGATGCGGCCGGAAGTCGTTGAGCGAGACGATGCCCGCGATCGCGGGCGCCAGCGCGGCAGGAACCTGCGGATCGCGATTGTTGGCGATATGGCGCACGCCGTTCACTTCGTAATAGTGAATCTCGGTTGCGAACGCCTCTCGCACTTCGGCCGCAGTACCGCTGAAATCGATCGACATGCGATTGGCGTAAGCCGGGTTGACCTGAAAGCCATGCGACTCCAGCCACCCGGCCACCGCGTCGATGTCTTCCTGGGCCAGGCCAAAGCGCGCGCCGAACTCCTCGGCCGTCAGCCAATGGTGATAGTTCGGCGAGTCTTTTTCAGACAGGCTTTCGGTCCAGGCGTCGAGCTCCTGCTGCAGCTTTTCCGGCCGGCGCAGCAGCAACTGCATGTGCTCGAGCGGGAGCGAATCCTCAACGGCGCCGAGATCGTTCTTCGCGTTGGCTTCGGGGCGGGTGTTTCCGGCCAGCGTGATGCGCTGCGTCTCGTCGATCGGGCCGCGAACCTGGCGCTGCGCGCTCGCCGGCGCGGCAGCCATGCAGATCAGTCCGGCGAAAGCCAGTACGCCCGAAGAGATGAGCGGATCCTGCGGGAAGCAATATGTCGTTTTCATCGATATCCCTTTTCAGTCAGATAGTGGGAACTGCCGGTGCGACGTGTCATTGCCCGGGTCGACCTCCAGTGACGCATAGCCAATTACGGCGATCGAAAAGCCGGGATTGCGCAAGGGCAGGCGATCGTGCCTGTATCAATGGATGAAACGAGTCTACAGCAGATCGCGCGGACGCCGGGAGAACGGGAGTTGAATTTCCTGAGTACTTTGGTCCATCGCGCTGGCCGGGCTGCGCTCCGCGAGGATATGCTGGAGGCGGATGACGCAGGGATTCATGCCCGCGAGGAGCGTTCGATGAGCGGCGCGCACCGGGGACCCGGTTTCGCCGCCCTGTCGCGCCTTTTGCAGGAGATCGAGGCCGCGGCAGCCGGCAAGGGCCGGCTGAAGCCCGGCTATGTGCTGGCCGGCGACGAGCTTTTTCTGCTGGACCGCTGCCGCGCCGCCATTCTCAAAGCCTTCGTCCCGCCCGATCTGAAGGAATTCTGCCTCTCCGACCTGGACCTGGCGGAGACGTCCATCTTTGAAGTTCTCGACCGCGCGCAGACTCCTTCGCTGATGGCTCCGTTTCAGGTGATCTTTGTGCGCAATGTGCGCCAGCTCTACACGCGCGGCGCGAAAAAAGACGAATTTGCCGCCCTCGATCGCTACTTCCGTTCGCCCAATCCGCAGGCGCTGGTGGTTTTCATCGCGGACTTCCTGCGCATTCCCGCCGATGCGCGGCGCATGGAGATGGACGACCGGAATCGCTTCGAGCGCATCGGCGAAACGCTGGGCGAGCGTTGCGGCATCGTCGAGCTGGCGCGGGTGAGCGAGGAAGACGCCATGCGCTGGGCCGCTACAACGGCGCAGGAGGCCGGTGCGCGCATGGATCCGGACGCAGCGCGCGAGCTGGTCGACGCGCTGGGCGCCGACATGATGCTGATCTCCTCGGAACTCGAAAAGCTGCTGCTCTATACGCAGGGTCGCGGCCGAATCACGCTGGGCGACGTGGAGACCATGGTGCTGGCCGCCAGGCAGCGCTCGCTCTACGAGCTGACCGACGCCATC
Organism: Acidobacteriaceae bacterium; assembly: GCA_030039035.1. Lineage (GTDB taxonomy): Bacteria > Acidobacteriota > Terriglobia > Terriglobales > Acidobacteriaceae > Telmatobacter. The sequence goes on from JASHQQ010000052.1 coordinate 14,398, forward strand.
AGCGCCCGCGACCGCGTGCGCGCGCTGGCGCTGCTGCACGGCCTGCTCAACAGCTCCGACGCCGGCGAGGACGCGGCCATCGGCCATCTCTACATGCTGGCGCGCACCTTCCGCCAGATGCTGGTCATTGTCGAGAAGAACGTGCGCGATTCGCGCGCCATCTGGCAGGCGCTGTGGCAGGGCTTCCGCATGCCGCCCTTCGCCGCCGACGACCTGATCCGCCAGGCGCGCCGCTACAAGAGCCGCCGCGAGCTGGCCCGCGCGCTGCGCCTCGTGGCCCGCGCCGATCGCGAGTTGCGCTCATCGCCGCCCGACAAGCGCCTGGTGCTGGAGCGGCTGGTGTATGAGCTTGCCTCCGAGCCAAAGCCGACAGCGCCGCTCCTCGGTCCCGCGCAGCTTTCCTTCGAAGCGTAGCGAATCATGCAACAACTCCATCCTGAATGGGAACGGCTCGGCCTGACTGCTGCCATAAGCACTTCATCCTCAAAGCGCAAAAATGCGCACATTCGATGCTCGCTGAAACAAGAAGGCCTTGTAACAGGGCACGGCTTCAGCCCTGCCGCAAGCGTCGCAAAATGAATGCGGCTTCAGCCGCTGCTCCGTTCCGGCCACAAAACTCTTCCGTATTCTGGCTCTTTTCAGCAAGCCGTTCAGCCGCGCCGAAAGAAACGCCAGGCGAACGCGGGCTTCAGCCCCTGCGGGACGATTCCGATTTGTTCGGAATCTCGTGCAAACGGTTTGCGCAAACTACTTCGCGCCTTCATCCAGCACCGGGTGGTCCAGAAATCCCACGGATTGGCCGGGTTTCCCTTCAAGGTCGAAGACGACGATTTCGTTGGCGCCCTTCTTCAGCCACGGCGCCGGCAGG
>JASHQQ010000316.1 GCA_030039035.1 Acidobacteriaceae bacterium
ATGCGATGGCAGACAAAACAGCCGGCTTCCAGAAAGTCATTGCGCTCTCCTCCTGTAAGTAGTCTAACGAAAAGCGCATCTCCCGCCGTTTGCACGCTCAGGCAAAATGCAGGGTCCCCCGGATTTGCGCCGTATCAGTGCACGAGTCCGTTCAGCCGGCTTGCTGGCCGAAGCTTCCGGGATGGCGGTCATGCGCCCGGAACTCAAGCGGCAGGTCGATGAGTGCATTGGCGGATAATGCGCCCATTGACGCCCCGTGGAACATCGCCGGACCAAAGCCGTTTACAGGGACCTATCCGGCTCGGTGCGTAAACTCTCGTTGACCAGATTGGGGACTCTCCGAGCAGCCTGGCAGATCCACGCTCCGGAATTCCCGCCGGGTTGCAGGCGCCTGTTTCAAAAGGATCTCGAAAACGAACCACGCAATCCCTATCGAATCGAGGATCGGATCGCCGCGCTGTAGTCCACTTGGAACCAGGGCGACGCAATCGACTGAGAGAGGGTCCGTTCGGGGACTAAAGCAGCTCCGTAGGGCGGGGAAATAGTCCCGTAGAGCCGTATATGCCACGGCGCGCGAGCCCGAGGAGAACTCGAAATGCTTGAGAGATATAGCCTTAGAGAACCAGGGATCGTTCGGTAACTCCGGCGGGATAACTGGTCGCGAGACGCAAAACCCGGGAGAACAGGCGAAAGCGTCCAACCGTCGCCTGCTGTTTCCTGCCAGGGCCGGCGCGGGAGATACTCCTCGAAATCAGCGCCGGGCGAGGTCGACCAATACGACTCCGGAGCGATCCTGAGTTCGCTCCAGTACAGCTTCACCGCCGTCGGGCGAGACATCGAAGTCGCGGACGTCAAAATCGGAAGGCAAATCGGTCAATTGCTGCGCGGCTCCTGTCTGCAGGTTGACCCGCCACAGATTCTTGTGCTGGATTTCTCCCCGAAGAACGACCAGGGTTCGACCACCAGGCTCAGGCGCAAGGTGCCGCGCTCCTCGCGTGAGGGTCAGAGGCGGCAGGGCAACGATCGATCCATCGGGTTTTGCTGCTTTCACGGAAAAGGTAGTGCCGATATCCGGTCCGGAAAAGAGAACGAATCTGCCGTCGGGCGCCCACGCCGGATCCAATGCGTACCCGGAAGGAAAGTACGCTGGAAGACGACCGCGGATCGGCACACGAACCAGGCGGGGGTTTTCATGGTCCAATGCCGCGATGATCAGCGCCTGACCGTCAGGGTCCCAGGCAGGGTCCCCCTCCAGGTCCAATGAGTCGGTCAGGACGCGAGGATTCGCGCCATCGGCCTCCATTACATACAGAAGCGTGCGCCCGTTTTGGCGAGTAGAAAAGGCAACTGAATGGCCGTCGGCAGAGATGGCGGGGCCACCCATGATCTCGGCGCCGGCACCGCGCCACAGTTCCGTGGTCTGTCCGTTGGCAAGTCTCCAGATACTCCCGCTTTCGCCGCTGGCCGAAACATAAAGAAGGCAGTTGGCGCCAAGTCGTGGCCGGAAACCACTGGTTGTGGTCAGCGGGATCGGGCTGAGGTCGGCCGGCTTTGCGCCGGAAGCGTCGATGTGCAGTCGCCAGAGGCTCCTCTTCGGAGTCGCGAGTGTGACGACCAGCCGGCGGCCGTCAGCGCTGGCAGCAAGAGACGTATACCGGTCAATGCCCGTGCTCAGCCGATGTGGAATCCCGTGGGCAACATCGGCGCCATAGAGCCACGGTCCAGCGCCGTCGGGATCGGCGGCGAGGTACAACAAAGTGCGCCTGTCCAGGAGCACCGGATAGCTGACCTGCGTATTGTGTTCCGTGACGCGCTGTGGCGCGCCGCCCCCCGCGGCGATACGCCAGATATCCAGTTTGTCGGGCAATGAACCGTGAACAAAGTAGATTGACCGCTGGTCCGGCGACCAGAATGGAAAGTGCGAGTGCAGTCCCGCAGGCGCGGTGAAGATCGGCCGGGCCGCCGCGGAAGTGCTACCGACAGAAACAAACAATGGATCACCGGCTCCAGGGGTGTGGTATACGAGCCGTTGGCGATCATATGACCAGTTGTATTCAGCGGCGCCTTGAAGATAAGGTCGCGGTTCACCGCCCAGCGTTGGGACCGCCCAGATGCTGACATCCGGCTGGTGCACGGAATCCGGTTTACGCACCCAATAGGTGACGAGAGAACCATCGGGTGAGAAGCCTAGCGTGCGAATGGACGGATTCACGAGCTCCGCTGCGCCGCCATGCGTGAGGTTGTGAAACTGGCCCGAACCAACCTGTGTCACCCAAACGTCCATGGGTCCGTCGCGGTCCGAGAGAAAGGCAATGAATTGACCGTCGCGGGAGATCGCCGCCGCTTGCTCGAGCCCGCCCCAGTCGGTAACCGGCTCAAATCGCGCGCCAGCGATCGGATTGCGCCAGAAGCGATCCGTCCTGTTGAGCCACAGAAAGCCGCCGATGGCCACCAAAGCCGCTGCAAGCGATGCCAGGACGAGGATCGATGCCCGCCCGCGATGCGCTCCGGCTGACACAGCGGGTGTGGGCACGACGGTCGAGACCGCGTTGTGCTCATCGGACAGAGGAACTTTGCGGCCTTCCCGCCAGGCATCGAGCTCCTCGGGCACCGCATAGACTGAGCCCCGCTTGCTATGCAGATGCCGATGGACCGGCATGCCCTCTTTCTTCTCCCAGCGCTGGACGGTGGTTATATCGCGGCTCAGATAGGCCGCAATTTCCTTCCACGAGTCGAGGCGCTTTTCGCGCAGCTTCCTGGAGGGCGGCGTCTCGAATGTCGGTTCAGCCATCGGGTTCTCCAGACCGATCCGGATTTGGGTGGCGGAGAGAACCGATTGTACCCCACCGGTTGTGCACGGCAAAAGACGGCATCAGGCCGCAAATCGCTCTTCCGCGCGATACCGTTTGACCCTGCGCAGCGGATGGACGACTGTGAAAGCGCACGATCAGGCCCACAACGCCGCAGTGCGTTTACAAGTCGCGGAACGTGTGGCTGACCTTCCGGACTTCCTCAAAGCTTTCGGCTTGCGGGCAAAAACCCCAATCGGAGAGGTCTCTCATGAAAGAAATCAGGTTGACTGCAGCAGCAGCGGCGTTGCTCCCGTTCTTTGCGTGGTTCGCGGTTCCGGCCGCCGGCGCCCAGAATCGCATCCCGGTTGAATTCAGCGGCTTGCTGAATGATTATTCGCCTTCGACCGTAACCGGCGGCCCGTGGGAGATGCACGGCCAATGGAAACTGAGCATTGATCCATGGTCGGGCAAAGCGGATTTTTTGGCGGATATGACCATGTCCGGCTATGGCAAGACCGCGGACAATACTCCTGACCCGACGCAGCCCGGCCAGAAACCTCACACTCACCACATCCATATGACTGGCGACGTGACGTGGAACTCGACGGGATGTCCCACGTACAGCCCGGCCACCTTCGGGGGCTTCCAGGTGAACGGCACGGTGAGCCTGCTGACGGGGAACGGAAGCAACGCCACGTTCGAAACCACCCCACCGTCTTCGACCCTGCAGGTGTGCATCACCGGCGGCGAGTCGACCGATTCGATCCCGTTTTCGAACATCACGATGTTCTGGGGCAACAACAGTCCGGCAATCAGCCATTTTGGCCCGCAGGCCATCCACGGCGTGATCCGCGATTGGAATCAGCAGTGGGCAACTCTGTGGCAGTTCAGCCAGCGCTCCGAAGAGAAGCGATGACACGCGGGCCGGGGACGACCGGTAAAAAATCCAGGAAAGCCGTATTCCAAAGCGCTGCCCGAATCGCGGTTGTCCGTCCTTTTCCGCTCGCCCGACCGAGCGGAAAGGATGGGATCGCTGTCGGCCCCTGCCAAAGCAAATCCGCGGACTTCTCCAGCCAGTGAGGGAAGCTGACTGGCTATCCAAAACGAGGTGGGGGGCAGCTTTCTTTCCTGGGGCTAAACCCCCCGCGTCCTTTCTGGGCAAATAACGTACGGGCCGAAGCCCGTACCCTTAACCTGAAACGTCGGTCCGGCGCGGCAACGTGTATCCTGTAACTTGTCAAGGGACTTCAGTCGTTCGATTCCTTTGAGCCGCCTGGGTCTGCCGCCTTCCGTGAATCCGAAAACCGACGCAACAGAGATCGCCGGCGAGCTGAAAGAAGTCGCGCCCGATTGGCTGACCGGGTTTGTCCCACGTCGGCAACTGACCAACGGCCACCTGCAAACCATCGTCGGCAATTTTCTTCCCCGGCCTCCTTTGAATGTTCCCTGTGAAGCCGAAGAGGTCTTGGTCGACCCTGGCGACGGAAGCCGCGTGCTTTGCCATTGCCACTGGCAACCGGAGCCGGTACGCGCCGGCCGCCTGACCGCAGTGCTGGTGCACGGGCTCGAAGGATCATCGAACTCGCGTTACATTCTGGGCATTGCTGCGCGCGCCTGGGCGGCCGGATGCAACGTCGTCCGCATGAACATGCGCAACTGCGGCAACACCGACACGCTGACGCCGACGCTTTACAACTCGTCGCAATCGGGCGACGTGGGCGCGGTGGTGGAGCATTTCGCGCGCCGCTTCGGCCTCGAATGCGTGGCGCTCGTCGGCTACTCCATGGGCGGCAACCTGGTGCTCAAGCTCGCCGGCGAATGGGGCAACCGCAGGCCGCTTTGCGCCGTGGCCGCCGTCGGTCCGGCCGTCGATCTCGCCGCCAGCGCCGACGCGCTGCACGAGCCTGCCAATCGCATCTACGAGTGGCACTTTCTGCGCGGACTGATGCGCCGTTTTCGCCGCAAGGCTGAGCTTTATCCCGGAATCTACACGACCACGCGCGTCGGCCCCATCCGCTCGCTGCGCAGCTTCGACGACCGCATCGTGGCGCGCTATTGCGGCTTCCGCGACGCCGATGACTACTATTACCGCGCCGCCAGCGCCCGCGTGGCCGATCGCATCGCCGTGCCCACGCTCATCCTGCGCGCACTCGACGATCCGTTCATTCGCCTCCTTCGCGAGACGCGCGCCGCGCTCGCGGCCAATCCGCATGTCACCCTGCTCGAAACCGCGCACGGCGGCCATTGCGCCTGGCTTTCCTGCGACCCGGGCAACGAGATCCATTGGGCCGAAGCCACGGCGATGCGCTTTCTGCTGGCCAAGTGTGGCGAAGCGCCGAATCATCCCTGATCCTGCCCCAGGCATCGCTTTGCCGGTACAATGAAAGACGCGCGGGCGAGTAGCTCAACTGGATAGAGCACCGGCCTTCTAAGCCGGGGGTTGTGGGTTCGATTCCCGCCTCGCCTACCAGCCTTAAAATCAATAAGTTACGTGAATTTCGGTCCCGCCGGAAATAGTACACTCCGGGGGTTTTCAGCGCAAGGGTTTTCTCCCACTGCGGGCGGCGGAACTTCCCTTATTGGAGCCGGGCTGGGCCGTTGGACTGGGATTGCATCGTACGCAGAACCGCATCATGAATCCGCTGGAATTTCCTACACGGGGGCGGGTCAAGACTCGCCCATGACGGGATTGCCGAGAGCGCCGCATGCGGACACCGAGCGGCATGTCCCGATGCGGCGTCGATCACGGTCGACGGATTCACCTCAGGACATCCGATCATCGGTGCCAAGGCTGCCGAAATTGTTCACGTCTCGCGGGCCGAGGCTCTGGTTTGCAGCAGCGACCTTCGGAAATTCAAGGAAGCGCTCCAGGGGGCGTTCCCGGAGTCGGTGGAAGATCACTCCTGAAGAGAACAAGTTGCGTCGCTTCCATCGAGAAGAAGCGCGAGATCCGGTCCTTATCTGGAGGAGGGATCGGCCGAGCTCTGACGGTGCACGGAGCGCCACGGGGATTCACATTTTCACCGTTGCCCAGATTGGTGCTGCTGACTGCGCGGCCTCCGTTGCCGGCGATGCATGCCGGCGTAATCCGTGACGAGGGTTTGTCCAGGATCGGCTGAATCGACGGATTTGTCCGGTCTTTCGCCTAGTCTAGCGGTTCACGGCGGGGCCTGAGCTGAAGGACAAGCTGAAAACAGTGCCGCAGCCTCCGGAGTTGAGACACCTGGGGCTGCTTCCGCCGTTGAAAGTCGCGCCATAGAAGTTCCCGTCTTTGGCCTGCATCAGGGCAGCGATCGGGTAAGCATCGCTGTCGTCGAAACTGTGAACGGCAGTTATTTTCCAGGCTGGCTTCACTTTGCCCGGCGACGCCACTTTGGGCGGCGGCGTCAGTTTGAAGGCGGTTCCCTGTCCCTTTGCACCGCCGTAGTAGGCGGTGCCGTAAAAGCTCCCGTCTTTGCTTTGCACGAGCGTCGAGTAGGGCGTCGCGCCTACTGCGCAGCCCGTGCAAAAACTGAATATCGTGGTCAGAGCGCCCTCAGGAGTAAGCATGAAGACCGTACCTGCATTCCCGGTTCCTCCCGCAAACGTCGTGCCATAAAAGTTTCCATCCGCTCCCTGGATGAGCCCGCCCTTCGGATTCCCGCCATCGGCGCATTGCGGCCTGGAGCAGAAGGTGTAAATCGTGGTGAGCGCACCGGAGGGATTGATGTTGAAAACTGTTCCGCTGCCCTTGCCGCCCTGAGAGGTCATCCCGTACAGGTTGCCGTCTGCGCCCTGCGTCAGCTCGGCCACGGGGTTGGAACCGTCGGCGCAATCGGGTTGCATGCAAAAGCTGTAGAGGGTCGTCAGCGCCCCCGCAGGCGTAGTTTTGAATACGGTGCCGCTGTCCTTCGTTCCCCCTGCCGATGTGGTCCCGTACAGGTTGCCGTCCGCGCCTTGATGGAGAGCCGCATTGGGAGAATTGCCGTCGGCGCATTTCTGCATTGCGCAGAAGCTATAAATGGTCGTCACCATACCGGACGGCGTCATCCGAAAAACTGTGCCATTGCCCTCGTGGGCGCCGCCAGCCAAAGTTGTGCCGTAGAAGTTGCCGTCGGTAGCCTGAATGAGTCCGGCTTGGGGATTCATTCCTTCGGTGCAGTCAGGCTGGTCGCAAAAACTGTGCAGCGTCGTGAGCTTACCGTCCAGGCTGATCTTGAAGATCGTGCCGCAGCCGGCCGAACAGTTGGCTGTGGAGCCGCCGCTGGAGGTGGTCCCGTACAAATCTCCGTCGGCGCCCTGCACAAGAGCGACCGATTTTGGATTCGCGCCATTCGCGCCGTCAAAGGTCAGCAGAGTAGTGAAGCTCTGTGCGCGAGAACCGATTGCTCCAGCGCAGAAGACCGCGACAAACGAGAATGCTCTGGAAAACGTGGGTTTGAGCATTGAACCGCCTCGGTCTGATCGTTGAACCAGGATTTCCAATTTGCCTGTCGGCTGCCGAGAATATACCACCGCTTGCCGACGCCATTCACTTCCCTTCAGGTCAATAATAACTTCACCCTTCCGGCGAACGACCGAGTTCATCCATTCCTATTCTTAGGGCCGTCAAGTGGCGCCGCTGGAAATGCGCTATTGTACGGGCCCAATGGAAGCAAGCGCACTTCCGACGGTTTCGCGCGGAAGTTTTGGCGCGCTGCCAATGGGGTTTTCGCCGCCCTTGTTGGCTTCTCTCGGCGGCAACGCAACTCGCGTCGGAATGCACTCGTCCCCTCTGATGTATACATGGAGTGATCCGATTCGCCATCCGAGGTGACCCCATGCGCCGCTCCGCCGTTCTTCTGCCTGCGCTTTGCATTCTTCTCAGCAGCTCCGCCCAGCAGCCGGAGCAGCAATCGCTTCTCGGCTTCACACCGGCAAGCGCGAGGGCCGAGCTCGATCTCGAGAAGCGCTTCCAGGCCATCCCCGATCCGGCACGCATGCGCTCCAACATGGAACTGCTTGCCGCGCGGCCGCACCACGTGGGCTCGCCCTATGACAAGCAGAACTCCGAGTGGATCCTGGCGCAATACAAGCAGTGGGGCTGGGACGCGCACATCGAGACCTTCGACGTTCTCTTCCCCACTCCCAAAACACGACAGCTCGAGATGGGCAGCTTCCACGCCAAGCTCGAAGAGCCGACGCTGGCCGTTGACCCCACCAGCGGCCAGAAAGACGAGCAGTTGCCCACCTACAACGCCTACTCACCTGACGGCGACGTAACCGCGCCTCTGGTCTACGTCAATTACGGCGTGGTCGAGGATTACGAGCAATTGCAGCGCTACGGCATCTCGGTCAAGGGCGCAATCGTGATCGCGCGCTATGGGCAATCCTGGCGCGGCATCAAGCCCAAGCTCGCAGCCGAGCATGGCGCCATCGGTTGCCTCATTTATTCGGACCCGGCCGACGACGGCTACGCCCAGGACGCAGTCTTTCCTGAAGGCCCCATGCGCCCCAAAGACGGCGTGCAGCGCGGCAGCGTGCTCGATGCTCCGCTGTATCCCGGTGATCCGCTCACCCCCGGCATTGGCGCCACGCCGGACGCCAAGCGGCTGAAGATCGAAGACGCAAAGTCGCTCCCCAAAATTCCCGTGCTTCCTATCTCCTATGCCGATGCGCAGCCGCTGCTGGCCGCCCTTCAGGGTCCCGTTGCGCCGGGGAACTGGCGCGGCGCGCTGCCGCTCACTTATCGCATCGGCCCCAGCAACGAGCGTGTTCACCTCAAGCTCGCCTTCAACTGGGATCTCAAACCGGTGCGCGACGTTATCGCCACCATGCGCGGCACGGACGAGCCGGATGTATGGGTCATGCGCGCCAATCATTATGACGGCTGGGTCAACGGCGCCGAGGACCCCATCTCCGGCCAGGTCGCCCTGCTCGAGGAAGCGCGCGCACTGGGCCAGCTTGCGCATCAGGGCTGGAAGCCGAAACGAACCATCATCTACATGTCGTGGGACGGCGAGGAGCCCATGCTGCTGGGTTCAACCGAGTGGGCCGAGCAGCACGCCGATGAGCTCCGCCGTCACGCCGCCATCTACATCAACAGCGACACCAACGAGCGCGGCTACCTGAACGCCGAGGGCTCGCACACGCTCGAGCCGCTGGTCAACCAGGTGGCGCGCTCAATCGAGGATCCTGAAACCAAAGCCACCGTTTGGCAGCGCTGGCAGGCAGCGGACCTGGTGCTGGGCAACGCGCAGTCGCGCAAGGATGCAACCGCGCGCGGCGATCTGCGCATCGGCGCGCTCGGCTCCGGCTCCGATTACTCCGCCTTCATCGATCATCTCGGCGTCGCCTCGCTCGACGTGAGCTACGGCGGCGAAGACGATGGCGGCATCTATCACTCCATCTACGACGACTTCTACTGGTACACGCATTTTGCGGATACGACCTTTGTCTACGGCCGCGCGCTGGCGCAGACTGACGGCACGCTGGTGCTGCGCATGGCTCAGGCCGATCTTCTGCCCTATGACTTCACGTCGCTGGCCGACACGCTGCGCGCCTACACCGGCGAATTGAAATCGCTGCTCGAGGCGCGCCGCGCTGAAGCCGCGGAGCGAAAATCCGCGCTCGAGCTCGACGCCTACGAGCTCACCAATGACCCCCGCCATCCCCGCGTTGCTCCGCCGGCTCTCGCGACGCCGCCTTTCCTCAACTTCGCGCCGCTTGACAACGCGCTCGCCGCCCTCGACAAGGCCGCCGCGCATTACGGCAAAGCGCGCAAGGCCGCAACAGAAAAGCCGCTCGCACCCGGCGCGCTCAAAGCGATCAACGATGAGCTGGTGCAGGCTGAGCGCAAGCTTTTGAGCCCTGAAGGCCTGCCGCGCCGTCCGTGGATGGAGAACCTCATCTACGCGCCGGGCTGGTATACGGGCTATGGCGCCAAGACTTTGCCCGGCCCGCGCGAAGCCATCGAAGAGCGCCGCTACGCCGACGCCGATGTTGAGATCGCCCGCGTAGCGCACGTGCTCGACGATGAGGCCGCGTATGTCGAGCACGTAGCCGCGGAACTCGATTCCGCAGCGGGCGCGCCGCCCACCGCATCCAGCGGCCGCTGAACCGCAATCTCTGCCGACTCAGCTCCGACCGCGCACGTTGTCCGCGCACACCGGATTTACTTGTAGAAACGAGACGGCCTCTACTTCCTGGCGGAGGGCGGAAGCATTCCATTCAATCGCAGATAGCTCGCCATCTGTGAGTAATGGTCCTCAAGGTCATCCGTCAGCTCGATGAGCGCGCGTGCACGCGGCTTCTTTTCTCCGCGAAAGTACGTGACAGTTACGCCCAGGGTCGAGTCCTGCAGCCCATCCAGTGCCTTCTGGCAGGTCCCGAAGGATTGCTTGAGAATCGGGATCAGTTGATCCTTCGGGGTCGTTTCCGTGACTGCCGGTCCATGGCCCGGCCCGTTCCCCGAGAGCATTCCGCATACACCAAAGTTCCCCTGGATTACGTGCGAGACGATCTTCCCGTAGGTCCACTGATCCGGTGTCGGACGATATCCGTACTTGTCCGCCGGCATCTGTTCGGCTGCAGCAACCATATAGCCGGACTGGCGCTGAAAGATCTCCTTGGCGCTCGCGACTACCGGGCTCGACGCATCCTGCGCAAGCGCACATGCCGAAGCCGCGGCGAACACAATCCACCCCACTGCAATTCTCATCTTGTCACCTCAGACTCATCCTACCTCCTGGTCCTTCCAGAAAGGGTCGCGGATGCTCGACTGATTTCCAAGCGCGAGCTGTGTCTCAAAAAAGTGTATTTCTCGGGGATGCAATTGGCGTGGATTTCAA
>JASHQQ010000317.1 GCA_030039035.1 Acidobacteriaceae bacterium
GTTCCAGACGAACTGCAGAAACCCGCGGCGCGCAAGAGGAGAGAGGTTGATCGCGGGGAGGAAGCAGTTCCCAACACGCAAATTCCACTCACAACCGTCAACAAAGGCTTAGGCCTAGCGGTTGATAGCTGATCTGTCAGTTTCCAATTTCACAAGCTCAGCGGTGAATTCAGGGGAGGACCAGACCAAATGACAGCGAGAAAGTTCAGAACCCATTGGCTGGGGATGGCGGGAACGGTCAAGGTTGCAATGGCCATTGCCGCTTTCTTGCTCGGCATCAGTGCGGCATGGGCGCAGGTGAGGAACAGCACCATTACCGGAACGGTGACCGATCAGAGCGGCGCGGTTGTTCCCAGGGCGGAAGTGACCGTTACGAACCAACTCACAAGCGAAACGGTAAGAACGCAGTCCGGGCCGGTGGGCGATTACTCCATGCCATATCTCGCGGCCGGTCGATATACAGTTTCCATCGATGCGGAGGGCTTCAGAACTTACCGTGTCAACGACATCGAGGTGGGAACGGGTGTTACGTTGCAAGTGAACGCCAGACTTGCCGTAGGTGCGACCAACCAGGTGCTTCAGGTTGCGGGCTCTACCGCGGAGCTGCAGACGGAAAGCTCGTCGGTGACGGCAACGATCGAAACCCAGCAAATCAGCAACCTGCCCAACATCAACGACGATCCGCTGTACTACGCAACCCTGACGGCGGGGGTGGTGGCAGCTCCGGTGATGTACAGCGACGAGAATCTGGGTGTGGGCTATACGGCCCGCAACGAGTATTCCGCGATCAGGGTGAACGGCGGGGAACTCGGGCTCGATGACATACAGCTTGACGGGGTTCCAGTGCAGGACTCGGGCTGGCACTCCATCAGCGTCATGCCCAACCGGGACGCCCTGCAGGAAGTCACCGTCGCTGCGAACAATCTGTCTGCCGATCTGGGTGGGGGTCAAGCCATCATCCAGATGGTCACCAAGAGCGGCACCAATGTTTTTCACGGCGATCTCTTCTACAACCTGCGCAATGAGCAATTGAACGCCAACGGGCTGGCCAACGACCTGGAGGGTATTCCGCGCGCAAAATACCGAGTCGGCGAAGCAGGCGGCAGCATCGGGGGGCCGGTTGTTCTTCCCAGGCTCTTCAACGGGAAGAACAGAGTGTTTTTCTTCGCCTCCTACGATCGTCTCTGGAATACCGAGCCGGCCAGCGGGCTGCTCACGGTTCCAACCGTTCTTCAGCGGCAAGGGGATTATGGCCAGACGCTGATTGATTCCAACGGTACTCCGGCGCCTGCCACAATCTTTAACCCGTTTTCAGTGACGGCGCAGGGCGGCGGTGTCTTCGAAAGAGCGCCATACCCAAAAAGCGCGAACTGCAGTTCGTACGGTTGCGGTTCGGTAGTTACCAATCCAGACCCATACGGCCTGAAGTACCTACAGGCATTTCCGCAGCCAAACCATGCGCCAAGCGATGTTTATGGCGATAACAACTACTTTTATAGCGGTACCGCTCCCACAACGCGCAACAATCTGAGTGCCCGGATGGACTTTCATTTCGGGAAGAACTCCTTCTATCTTTCCGGGGGGATTCAGGACGGCACCGGGTCCGGAGTGAACGCGTGGGGCCCGAACAGCCCCTGGCTATCGCTGTCGGAAGCCGACGTTTCAGACGACGATCCCTACGGTGCGATTGGCGACATCATTACGCTGAATCCAACCACGTTTATCGACCTTCATGCCGGCTTTCAGCGGATCGAGAGTATAAACTCCTATCCCACAAATGGCGGGTTCACGTCGGCAGAGTACACGGCCTATGGCATGCCAGCCGCCGAACAAGCCTTGATCGTTATTCCCGGGGTGGCTCCGTCTGTCTACTCCCTCGGCTATGGAGCCGCTTATAGCCAGACATTGAATAACACCCAATGGAACTGGAAGAACGAACATCAGAATAACTACGATTTTAACGGCAGCATCACCAAGGTGATCGGGAGATGGACATTGAAACAAGGCGCCGACCAGCGCATCGACCAGGGCAACTGGAGAGACACTGAATGGGCTACTCCATCTCTCGGAGCCTACAGCACGGAGTGCTACTGTGAGCAGTATTACACCGAAAACGGCAACGCCGACAGTGCGCTGAACACCGCTCCGCAGCAGAGTGGGACTCCATATGCCCAGGGAGCGATAGGCGTCATGGGCTACAGGCTCGATCCTGGAAGCGGAGTGATACCGGCGCTGACCTTCAAATGGTTCTCCGTATTCTCCCAAAACGACTGGAAGGCAACGAACAGACTGACCTTCAACCTGGGCCTTCGCTATGAGATACAGCCTGGGCCAACGGAACGGCACAACCAGGAATATTCTGTCGATCTGTACGGGCAGAATCCATTCGCCGCGGGCCTGGCCGTTTCCACACCCTTTGGCGGGTATGCCAATCCACAAGCGGGATTGGGATTATTCGATTTCGCAGGAATCGACGGCAATTCGCGGAATCTGTGGAACACGGAATATAGCGACGTTTCGCCTCGTCTCGGGGCAGCGTTCAGGTTGACAGATCGGACCGTACTCCGAGGCGGCTATGGGCGAATCTATGCGCCCAGTAACAGTGGCTACAACGCCAATGGCACGGTCTATGGGGGTGGTGCATGGTCGGGCGGATCGGAAGCGACTCCTTACGGGCTCAACTATAACGGTAAGCCGGGCGGAACAGGAGACACGGGAGACGGTCGCTTTGAGGATCAGGCAGACTCGACGCTCCTTCTCGCTCCGGGGCCCGTGCAAAGCCCGCGGTTGTATGGCGAGGAGAACGGCGCGGCGAACGCCGACTTCTTCATCCGCACCATGAAAAACAGCTACGTGGATCAGTGGAACGCTTTCCTGGAGCGCCGCTTCGGAAGCTGGCTCGCTGCCGCAGGGTGGGTGGGATCGAAGGGCTTCCGACTTCCCTGGCGCCTCTTTCCTCTGAACGGCGAGTTTCAAATTCCGCAAACTACCCTGCAGTCCTGGCGAAGCCAGTGGATCAGTTCCAGCGGTCAGACTGATCCTTCGCAGGAGCAAGTCCCGAATCCCATGCCCGCCCTGGTCGGTTATGCGACGGGTCCTATGGGCGGCACAACGATCTCAGCCATGCAATCCCAGGAGGGTTATCTCGGTCTGCTGGGGCAAACAGTGATCAACGACATCGGCTCGTCACTGTACAATTCCCTGGAAATCTCGCTGAAGCATTCCTACTCATCCGGGTTGACAGCACAATTCACATACGATTGGTCCCGGGCGACCGGAATTTCCGAGGGGTCAGATTACGCGTCCTACGCCGAATCGCAACAGGGAACCGAGGCTGGCGGAGGTGGGTTCAACTACACGAACCTTCAGAGCAACCATGGAATTCTGGGATACGATACTCCGCAGCGCTTCGTTGGCGTGGTGACGTACCTGACCCAGTGGGGCAACGGCGGGAAGTATGAGCTCGGGAGTCCGATTACCAGGGCGCTGGCAGGCGGATGGCAACTGGGGACAGTGGTTACGTTGCAAGAGGGTCAACCATGGGGTCCCAGTTGCTCCACCGGAAGCAATATCGGCAGCATCGACGGAAAATGCATCCAGACCGGTCAGCCGCTCGAGGTTCCCAAATCATTGCAGCACTGGTATGACGGCAGCACTACGGTTACACTTCCGGACGGTCATCAGATTACTCCTAACTCGTTCACTTATCTGAAGTGGAACCCCGATGCGTTCACGAACCAGATTGTCCGATTCCCAAATGGCAACTATAGCCTCGATCAATACTGGTACGGAAACACACCGACCTACATGGCCCAGCTCCGGTTGCCTGCCTTTCAAAATGTGAACCTGAATATTACCCGTCAGATCCCAATCACGGAACGATACAGGTTCGAGCTTCTGGGCGAGTTCACCAACTTCTTCAACCACCAGAACTTTCTTCCCGGTGCAGTCAGCAATGGGGTCAGTTCGATCACATCGGCTGCTTCGCTGCCACCGGGCGCCGCAATTGGCGAAAATGGAAGTTCCAGCTTTGGAACCTTGTCGCCGGACATGATGGACCCGCGACAGATCACGCTTACCGCCCGATTCACCTTCTAGGCCGGGAAGGCTGCCGCAGGCTCTCAAGGGCTTCCGGGATTTGTATCCCGGGAGCCGGCTTGGGCCCTGGTTCCCGATTCAACTGCTGCCGAGCCAACATTCATCGCTTGAATCACGCCCAGGCATGAGAGGAGATTCCATCCGTGAAAAACACAACCATTCGCTACTTCCTGGCGCCGATCCTGATGTGCGGCCCATTGGCTTTTGGCCAAGTATGCGAGACCAGCGTCCCACTGGGTATATGCGGACCGTATTCCTACCCGCAGGTAACCGGCAGCAATGGCAGCAACGTAAATGTCCAGAATGGCTTTTGGAACAGCGCCAACGCGCCGGCCGGGTCATCGCAGACGATGTACTCGTTCAGCCCCGGAAACTGGTGGGTCGATGCCAATTTCCCGCTGGGAGAGACGGAGATCTGGACTTACCCGGACAGCGACGCGATCTACCTCAGCGCCCCACCCCTCTTGAGCAGTTTTTCATATCTGTACTCGTCATTCGGGGAGAACATGCATTTGAACCCCAACACCGACGCCGAGGCGGCCTACGACATCTGGCTGAACGGTTACGCGAACGAGGTGATGATCTGGAACGATGTTTCCAACCGCGGCGGACCCAACTATTACGGCGGGTGTACGTCGAAGCTGAGTGCCCAGGCCGTCTTCGGCGGAGAGCGCGGGGTCCCGAAACATCTCTGGAACCTGGCTGTATGTGGCAGCGAGCTTGTCTGGCAGCTCGACCAGCCGTCTCTTCTCCTTTGTCACGCTTCGGCTCAGGCTCAACGATTCTCGCCTGAGAGCGTAGATGTCGGGACCGGTAGCGTTTACGGCATCACGAAGGGAAGCGTGGACGTCCTCGCCATGCTCAAATGGCTGATCACGAACGGGTACCTGCCGTCGAATAGCAGTCTGGATCAACTTGAGTACGGATTCGAAATCGCCAGCACGGGTGGGGTTAGCGAGAAGTTTCAGGTCACCGACTGGTCAGTTACCGAACAACCGGGGCTACCCTGATAACCGCTCAAACCGCATCGTTGAAGTTTGAACGATGGTACGAACAGGGAAGGCTACTCAGCCCGGTGTTTTCGAACTGCAAGACAGATGGCGTAACTCTCCATCCTGCCGATAGAAAGCCGTTCGATTGGATCGCCGAATGTGGTGACGAACGAAGAATGGCGGAGAGAGTGGGATTCGAACCCACGGTACTCGTTAAAGTACACACGCTTTCCAAGCGTGCGCCTTAAACCACTCGGCCATCTCTCCCGCGGGCGGTCTACGTTTTCGAATCTACCATATTCCCCGGGTGAAGGCGCTGCAACGCCGCTCGCGAATGCGCGGGCGGCGATTGGCGCAGGTTGCGGAGCAGGCGGGGGCCGCTCCGGTCAGTCAGATCAGGTTGGGAATCTGCAGCGGGCCGATTATGACCATGACGGCTTGGTTCCATCGCGGCAGGTCGAGAATCACGGCCGGGCTTCAAACACCAGGTTGAAAGGCGTCTCCGCCGCGCGGCGGAAGCGGCTGAAACCGGCCGACGTGACCACGCTGCGAATGCGTTCCTCTCCTGCCTGCGCGCCCAGCGCCGCGCCCACTTCCTGGGCCATCGAAGCCGGAGTGCAGATCATCGTCGAAGCCGAGTAATAAATCCTCCCCACCGGATTGTGGTTCTCTTCGGGGCGGTCGTGGGCGAAGGGCTCCACGATCATCCACGCGCCGTCGGGCTTCAGCGTCGACAACACGTGCCGCGCCGCGCCGACAGGGTCGCCCATGTCGTGGAGGCAATCGAAGAACGTAACGAGATCGTAGCCGCCGTTTGCCGGGTAGCTCTTCGAACTGGCCACCTCGAAGGCGATCTGGTCGAGAAGTCCTTCCCGACCGGCGACGTGACGTGCGTATTCGATGGAGCCGCTGTGATAGTCGAAGCCGTAGAAGCGGGACCTGGGAAAGGCCCTCGCCATCAG
This sequence comes from Acidobacteriaceae bacterium, assembly GCA_030039035.1. Lineage (GTDB taxonomy): Bacteria > Acidobacteriota > Terriglobia > Terriglobales > Acidobacteriaceae > Telmatobacter. The sequence continues at coordinate 6,053 of JASHQQ010000317.1, forward strand.
GATTGTCGAGGCGCCGTGTCCGCAGCCCACGTCGGCGGCAGCGGCCCCCGCCGCAAGCCTGGCCTGGACTCCGTCCAACGAAGGGATCCATGAACTCAACAGGTTGTTCTCATAGTTGGGGCGGAAGAACCGCTCCGTTCCGAAGAAAAGGTTGGCGTCGTGCTCGTGCCAGCCCACACCTTCTCCGGTGCGAAAGGCCTGCGTGATCTTCGGCTCATCCTTGAAGCACGAGGAGATGATATGAAATGCGCCGGGCAGGTCCTGCACCGTCAGCGCGAATGCCTGCTCCGGCGGCAATTCGTAGCTTTGCGTCGCCGCGTCGTAGATTACGTATCCGCTCGCCGCGTTGGCATTCAGCCACTCGCGTACATAGCGCTCCGTGGTGCGGGTTTTGGCGGCCAGATCCGCGGAAGTGATTTTCCCCGCCCCGGCCATCGCCTTGTAGAGCCCGAGTTTGTCGCCGATCACCACCAGGGCGGCATGCATGGCGGCGCCCATGTCTGTCACCGCCTTGCCCATGAACGCGTTCAGTTTGGCAGAGTCAAATTCCAGAGTTGTGCTTGCACTTGCCATTGTCGTCCTCCGCCTCCGGTGTCTCCGGAGGCATTGCGGGAGTGTACGACACGAGCGCACTCATGCGAAAGAACCCTTCCCGCGCCGCACTTCGCGATCCCGGGGAGATTGGCCAAAGGGGAGGGAAGTCCGGGCAATCGAATTCCCGTCGCGCGTCGAGGAAAAAGAGGCGTGGTGCATGGTTTTCATGCACCACGCGGGCCACGATGGCCACATGAGACACCGTTCACTCCGCTCGCAAGGCCACGAGCGGGTCGACCGCAGCGGCGCGGCGCGCGGGCAACCACGCTGCCGCAAGCGCGACCAGAATCATGAGCAGTGCAACCGCGCACATGGTGACCGGATCAAGCGTGCTCACTTCGAACAGGAAGCGGCGCAGCACTTTGCCCAGCGCCATCGCGCCGGCCAGACCGGCGAGGCATCCCGCGCCGGCCAGGAACAGGCTTTGCCGCGCAACGCTTATCTGGATCTGCCACGGCTGGGCGCCGAGGGCGAGCCGCAGCCCGATTTCGGCCGTGCGCCAGCTCACGATGCAGGAGATCAGGCTGTAGACTCCGATCGCCCCGATGATGACCGCGAGGCTGCCGAATCCCACCAGCAGCACGGCCAGCGCGCGCGGCGCGGCCACGGAGTCGGCAACCACTTCGTTGAGCGCCCGAACATGCGTGACCGGCGCCAGGGAATCGATTTCGGCAACCGTGTGCCGCAACTCCGCAGCCGCCTCTGCCGGCGTGGAGTGCGAGCGCAGAAGCACATCCATCACCGGATGCTCGAGCGCGGGCGACATGGGCAGATAGACCTCGTCGCCAAAGTCGCCTTCGATGCTTTCCTCGCGCGCGTTGGCCACCACCCCCACCACGATCGACGCCTTCTGCGGAGCCCAGACCGCCGGCGACGGTTCGTCGTTCACATCGAGCAGATGCTTCCCGATCGGATCCTGATTGGGCCAGAGGTGTTCCGCCATCCGCTGGTTGACGACCGCGGCATGGGTCGACCCCGATGCGTCCTCTTCCGTCAGCAGGCGTCCCTTCAGAAGGCGAAGATCCAGGACGTCGAAGTAGCCCGGTGTAACGGTCCGCCCCGTGGCCAAAAGCGCGCCCGTGCGCGGTTCGCGGGGATGATTCTCGGCGTCGAAGACGTAGTTGTTCTCGCGGCCGCTCAGCGGCAGCGAGTCCGTCAGAGCCACGCCCTGCATCCCCGGAATGCTTTGCGCGCGGGCGAGAAGCGTTTCGAAGAAGGAGGTGCAGCGGCCTTTCTCCCTGCAGGCGTCGTTATCGAGCGCGACCTCCGCGGTGATCGTGTGGTCGGTGCGAAAGCCGGGGTCGACCTGGGAAATCTTGTAGAGGCTGTGCAGCACGAGCCCGGCCGCGGTGATCACCAGTACCGAAAGGCCGATCTGGGCCATCACCAGCAGCATGGAGACGCGATAGCCGGCATTGCCGCCGGTGAGACCGCGGCCGCCAAGCCGCAACGCGCCCAGCAGATTGAGCGAAGCCATCCTGATCGAGGGGATCAGGCCGAAGAGTATGCCGGCCAGCACCGACGCGCCGAAGGTGAAAAGCACGTCTGCGCCGTGGAGCGACACATCCTGAATGCGCGGCGTGTCCGCCGGTAAAAGGCGCAGAAAGATGTGAAGGCTGGCAAACGCGGCCCCCAGGCCCACGATTCCGGCCGTCAAGCCCAGCACTACGCTTTCGGAAAGAAGCTGCTGGATGAGCCTGAGCCGAGATGCTCCCAGCGCGCCGCGAACGGCGATCTCGCGTTCTCGCGCGTTGGCCCGCGCGAGCATCAGGTTGGCCACGTTCGCGCACGCGATCAGCAGAATGAGCCCCACCGCGCCGAACAGCAGCAGCAGACGCGGCCGCATCGATCCCGTCTGAGCCTCGAGAAGCGGCGTGACGGTCATATCCGACGCCCAGATATCGGGCATGCGCCAGGGAAACATCGGCAGCAGAATGCCGTGCAGCCGGCGCAACTCGGCCTGTGCCTGCCCGGGCACGACGCCGTCGGCCAATCGCCCGAAGAGGTGAAGATCGAAAACGGTCCAGGGATCCATTGCCCGGTCGCGCCGGTAGGAAACCGGGATCAGGAATTGTGTGTCCGCATAAGGAAAACGAACGCCCATCGGCATGACGCCGATGATGCGACGCGATACACCATCGATGCGGATGGTGTGACCCAGCACCCACGACGCTCCGCCGTAGCGCTGGCGCCAGTAGCCGTAGGACAACACCACGTCGTTATCCTCGCCCACGACCGCGTCGCCGGGCGTGAAGAAGTCGCCCAGCGCGGGGCGAATGCCAAGAGTGTCCAGCGCGTTGACGGTCGCCGATGCGCCGAAGACGCGATCCGGAGAGTCGTTGTCCGCAACATTCGACTCGACGTCTTCCCCATATCCGGCAATCGACGAAAACGCCTTGGAGTTCGCCCCGAGCTCCCGGATCCATCCTTTGGGAGCCGATGGCATGGTCGTGGCGGTGATTCGCATCAACCGGTCCTGGCGCGCATAGGGCAGCGGGCGCAGCAGGATCGAATCGATCAGCGTATAGATCACGGTGTTGGCTCCGATTCCAAGCGCCAGCGTCAGCACCGCGGTGATCGTGAATCCTGGCGCCTTGCGCATCTGGCGCAGCGCGAAGCGGACGTCGTGCCCGAAATCGTTCCAGCGCTCGCTGAGGCGCTTGCGGCGTTCCGTGCGGCCGCCGAGGCGCCGGCCTTCCCGCTCCAGAACGCTCACGTTGCCGAACTGCCGTTCGGCTTCCCTGCGCGCGTCGTTCTCCGTCAATCCCTGCTTCATCAGATCGGTCACCTTGGTTTCGATGTGGAAGCGCAGTTCGTCCCTCACGTCGGCCGCCGTGTCCGTTCCGAGAAGGCGATCGTAACGGCGCCACATGGTGTTGGAATTCATCCCGCCTCCTGGCCCAGCGCGGGCCGCGGCTGAGTCGCAGCCAGCACTTTGGAGACGGCCGCCGCATAAGCCTGCCATGTGGTGGTTTCCTGTCGCAACTGGCGGCGTCCTCGCGGCGTCAGCCGGTAGAACTTGGCCTTGCGATTGTTCTCCGAAAGGCCCCACTCCGAGTCGAGCAGTCCCTTGCTTTCGAGCCGCCAAAGCGCGGGGTACAACGTCCCCTCTTCGACCAGCAGTGCCTCATCGCTTTGCCGCCGGATGAAGCCGGTGATGGCGTAGCCGTGGAGGGGCCCCCACGCCAGGGCCTTCAGGACAAGAACGTCGAGCGTTCCGCGAAAGAATTCGAGCCTTGCCGGATCCATCCGTCTCCCCTTGCATTTCAAGGGGTATGCTTTCACATCTTCCCATGAAATGCAAGGGGAGTAATCGCGGGCCGGCGTCAGGGGATCGCTCTATGCATCCCATCAAAACCCCATGTGATGCCGCTCACGCAGGAACGTCGATTGCCGTTTCGCCTCGCACACGGTTTGGAGCAGAATACTCTCGGAGGATCAATCTATGCCGTCCCTGCTCCAACTTCGTCTGGAAGTCGACAAGGAAAAGGCCGAGGCGCCCGACACTTCCAAGCCGGAAGTAAGAGAGCCCCAGCCGCCAGTCATGGGCAAGAGATTGAACGCGATCGTCAACCGCGCGGCGCACAAGGCGGCTACGCATTCTGGCCGGCAAGGCTCCGGGATCTTCTCGAAATAGTCCGATTTCCAGGCACCGTGAATGCCGGCGGGAAACGTTCGTTCGTGCGGCGGTTTCGAGTCAATGCGGCTTTTTGGAAAATGCGGGCTTTACCGACAGCAGAAGGAAACGAGCCCCGAAGAGTTTTGCATGGGCCCGGCTTGAGGCGCGCCGGGGCGGGATTTGCCCTGAGAATAACCTTCGCCCGCTCCTCAGCATGTCATCTTGTGCCGAAGGCGAAGGATCGGAGGTTATTGTTTCACGGTATGGGGTGGAACCCTGTTTCATGGCCGACTGCGGCTCGTGAATGCTTTTGAAGCCCGCATTCTTTGCCGTCACCTGATTCAGTGTTTTGCGCCAGCCTTTTCGCCCGGCTTTGGCGAAAGGATGGGACCGCCTGCACGACCCCGCCGTATAAGGCGCTCTATTCTTGTCTCGCTCGCGGCTTTAGCCCGCGCAAAGCTCGCCCTCCGGAGCTTTTCCGCCAGCCCGCGCGATCTTCGTCCCAAGAGAACTCCGGGCCCCGCGCGGCCCATGAAAAAAACTTCCGGTGCACGCGCCCTGCCCCTAAAGTAATTCGCCCGATCTGCCGATAGAGTGCGCCATCGGGCGGCGTCGTGAGTCGCCGCGCCCCGAACCGGAGGATCAAGCCCATGTCCACTGCCGGAATATCCAGCAGCAGCCTTTTCTCGTCCAGCCCGATCGCGCAGTTTTTCGCCGAGTTCAAGCAGTTGGGCCAGGATCTTGAGAGCGGCAACCTTTCCGCGGCACAGCAGGACTTCGTTACGCTTTCAGAGGAAGCGCAGAGCCAGGCTCCGGCATCTTCGACGGCGCAGTCCGTGTCCTCCTCGGCGAATTCCGGCGCGGAATCGACCGAGTCGACGCTGGCCGCCGATTTCCAGACGCTCAGCCAGGATCTTCAGAGCGGGAATCTGTCCGGCGCACAGCAGGCATACGCGCAGATTCAGCAAACGGTCGACGGCAGCGACAGCGGCGCGGCGCATTCCCACGGGCACCACCACCACGGTCACGGCGGCGGAGACTCGCAGGCTGCGGCGATTCTCCAGTCGATCTTCGGCAGCAGTTCGACCAGCAGTACCTCTTCCGGTTCCTCTTCGAGCTCGACGTCCAGTTCCGCGGGGAGTTCGACCACCTCCTCCTCAGGCAACACGGCCGGCACAGGTTCCGCGACTTCCGGCCAAAGCTCGGCGGTGACATTGTCTACGCTCCAGCAGGATTTTGAGGCGATCGGATCGGCTCTCGAGTCCGGCAACCTCTCTGGCGCCCAGCAGGCCTTTGCCCAGTTCACGCAAGGCGTATCGGGTTTCACGAGCTCAGCCGGGAGCGCGCCATCCGGATGGAGCGCGAGCGGTTCCGGGTGGTACGGCGGCTTTGGTGGAGGAGGCGCGGTGCTCTGGCAGGCATTCCTCGCGAGCCAGAGCGCAGGCTCGACGGGCACAACGGCAGCGAGCGGCTCGACAGTCAACGTGGCTGCCTGATCGAAAACAGAATAACAGGAGCTTTCAGCGCCAGCGCATGTGCGCGTGGGCGCGGGACCCGCAGGCACATGCGCGGTCCCGCGGCACGCACGCTTCGGCGCACAGAATTCCGACAGTGTTTCGTGCGCACGGTGCGCCCTTGCGAAATGACCCGGACAAGCTGACGCACCCAGGAGGGACGAAGTTGTGTATCACGGAATACGCGAACTGTGACCAGCAGGCGCAGGACATTTTCCGGACATGCGAAAAGCCCGCTGATTTAGCGGGCTTTAGCGTGTCTTGACTGGTAGCGCTACCGGGAATCGAACCCGGGTTTTAAGATTGAGAATCTCACGTCCTAACCCCTAGACGATAGCGCCATTGGAATCAGAGCGTTCTGGCAAGTTCTCGTTCCTGCAGTGGATCACGACTTGTGCCGCTAAGCCCCGATAACCCAAGAATACACGATTCCGCTGTCGGTTTGAATCAGGTTCATCGATGCCAATCAGCGCAGCCTCGCCAGAAGATCCGCATGCATCTGGCCGCGCAGCAGCCCCGCCTAAACAAGAGAACCGCATTTCGCCGTTGCCGGATGACGGGGTTTCCGACCTGGTCCCCGGGACTTCCGCATGGGCGGCAATTTGGCCAGAGTCCCGATGGGCATCCGAAGTTCATTGCAGCTTTCCGGGTCGACTCCTCCCGATCTTCTTCAACACCTTGTCGATCAATTTGAGTTCCCACGTGACGGGGGTAAACAACGCGACGATTGCGATCAAACCCAATAGCTTTATCCAGCCGTTCATGAACCCAATGTACGCCGTCACGACCCGGACGTCGCGAAAGTTCCCGTCTGCCGATGAGGCACCCGGAACGTGTTCGGTCTTAGTTGCTGATCCGGAATCAGCCTTCAATCTGCCAATCCGGGCCGGTCTCCGGAAGGTCGAACTGTCCGCGATCTGCCTCATGGCCCTGCGTACCTGGCGAAGGAAACGAAGTCGAGTTCAAAGGGAAGCGATGATTGACCACGGTTCAGCAGGTTGTTTAGTATCCTGTCCAAGTGGATAACTATACAAATTTTTTTGTTGCCAGCACTGGAGCTTCCACGGCCTTTATTGGTCTGCTCTTTGTTGGTATGTCGATTGTGAACACAGACGACTCAAACTACACGACAAAAGAAAGACGAATCGTTCTGGCAGGCAGTTCGTTTTTGGCTCTAATCGATATTTTCTTTGTCTCGGTTATCAGTTTGCTGGGTGGCGCCAAGGTGTTCGCGCTTTCCAGCCTGCTAATGGCCATCATGGGCCTTGCAGGTACCTGGGTACTGATACCAAGAGCAGGCCGTGCCGGAAACTTCGCCCGCAATTGTCCTACGCGAAGACTGAATCTCGTATTCGCCGGCAGTTCAATAAGTTTGTATACTCTTCAGCTTATACTGGCTATAGCGTTCCTGAACGATAAACATAACACCAACTCAACTCATTTATTGCTGTTAGTAATCATCGGGCTATACGGCAGCGCCTTACGGCAAAACCAGAGAAGGTATGGCCTGTTTTCTGTCTTGCAGGGTCGCCGCTCCCAGGGGTCGCGGCGACTTGATTGCCTTGGCTTCGGTACACAGCATCTCTGGTTTTGCTATAGCCAGAGCATGGGAAATTACAGGGATCAGGAACCGTCCTTGAACCAGTTCGGCACCAACACTGGCCATTGCCGGTCGCTGACGGTGAAGGCGGGGATGCAAGAGACTTGCTATCTGCCTCGATCGAGTTCGCTCAGAGCCTCCCGCGCGAGGTGGTGCGACATGTGGGTATCGGCAAGCACCAGGGTCTTCTCGAAGGATTCCCGCGCCGGCTCCTTTTGATTCAGAGCGGCCTGGAGCATGCCGACCGTGTACTGCCAATATCCCGAGTGGGTGCTGGCAGCCAGGTTCCTTTGTGCCTCAGCCAATGCCGCGGTGAGCTGTTCATCGGCCTTCGCGGCATCGTGTGCGCCCAGCGATCTCTGGGCCTGGACGGTCCAGGCCAGGTCATCGAGTCCGGTCCCGGCCGCTGCCTTCTGCAAGAGATCGCGCGCCTCATCCGCGTGGCCGCAGCTCCGCGCGATCGCGGCCAGTTTCACGGTTTCACGTACCGATCTCTCTGGCTCCGCTTCCGGCCGATTGCTCCCGAGAATAGTCTCCGCCTGCGCGCAGCTCCCTGTTTTGGCCCAGGCTTCGGCCTGCATCAACCTGATCTCGAACAGCACTTCTTCCGAAGTGGTTCCACCTTCTTCGCTGGGGAAGAAGCGATCCTTGAAGAGGGCAAGAGCGCGCTCATACTGTCCAGCTTCGGCGCGCGCCAGCGCAAGCTGATAGACCAGTCCCGCAGGCATCTTCGAATCCGCCGCCTCAGCCCCAGGGTATTGCGAGAGTGCGTCTGCCCGCTCCGCGGCTGAAGCTCCGGTCACGCTCATGGATTCGTCCAGGCCAACGTAAACCTCGGCGTTTTCCGGATCGTTGCGAAGACCCTCGCGGAATGCAGCCAGCGCGCCTTGCGGGTCGTCTTTCACATTCAGCAGCGCATTTCCCATGTCGACGTCAACCACCGGCCGATGCGGCGCAAGCTGCCTGGACTGCGCCCAATGAGCCATCCCCTCATCGACCATTCCTTTCGCGAAGAGCAGCGTGCCCAGCAGGTAATGAGCGGTCGCGTCTTTCCCGTTGGCATCGAGCGCCGCCTGCAACACCATGCGGTCGGTCTCCGACGATGGGAAGACGAGGTTCGCGGAAAGCTGCGACGCGGCCTGCCATTCGCGCTGCGCTCCGGCGCCGAGCTTTTGTTTGCAGTACGCGGCGTAGTAGAGCACCAGGGGATGCTCCCGCGGCAGCACCGAGCCGGGCTCGCTCCGATCCGCAGGCACGCGAGGATAGGTTCGATCGAGCACGTCCAGAGCCTTTTGAAAAAGCCCAAGTCGCATGTACTGGGACGCAACGCGAAGGACCCGATAGGGATCGGCGGCGAGATATTCGAGATCCGGCTCTCCGGCGTCTTGCTTCAGGAATGCGCTCAAGGGATTTTGTTTGAGACCGAGATTCGCCAGGCGGTCTGCCTCCACGCGCTCGCCCAACGCTCGCATCACCGCCTCCAGCTCCTCTTGCGCGCGGGAATTGGCCGGCTCCGCGGCTACAGCCGCTTTCAGAAACGAGGCCGCGCCTTGCAGATCGCCCACTCTTGCGCGCAATTCTCCCAGGCGGAGCGCGGCCGGGCTGCGGAGATCGGCTTGGCGGAACGCGATCTCATACGATGTCTGCGCTTCGCGCATGTGTCCAAGGCCTTCTTCTGCCATTCCGAGATAATAGGCGACCTCGGAATCGGGCGTGTCGCGCTTCTGCGCTTGCTCGAGCAGCCGCTCCGCCTCGTCGTACCGCAGCAGCGACGCGGCCAGCCTTCCCGCGGAGACCGCCAGCGACTGGCTTTGCGGATATTTTTGGAGCGCATTCCGGTAGGTGGCAAACGCAACTACAGCTTTGCCGTTCAACTCCTGGTTCCTGCCCACTTGTAACCAATCGTCTTCTGACCTCGAGGCCGGCTCGGGAAACCGCACGATCTCCTGGCGTCCAGTTACAATCGCCGATACGGGGTCCCAATCGTACTCGCCGTCCGTCTGCTTCAAGAGCGAGCGGCCTGCGCTGTCTTTCAACTCGAACGTCACCTTCCCATCCTTTTCATTGGCTGCAACGGAGTGCGACCACGTCGTCTCGGGCGCCAGATCCACGGTTCCAACCCAGAGAGAAGCTCCGTTCTGCAGGAGCGAAATCCGTGCGCCGGCCAGGCGTTCATTCACATTCAGCGCCGCCGTCACATCGCCGTCATGAGTCTCCAAGTGGACCACGCCGGTCTTGTTCGCCCGCGAGATTCCGCCCGTCCCTCGCACCGGCATCCAATACTCGCTGAAGCGCACGGCTTCTCCGGGCTCCAGGAAGGCATACGTTTCCTGATTCCGGAAAAGGCCGGCCTGCACCTCTACGTAGGCGCTATTGTTATCCGAGAGAGCCGTTCGCCAATCGAGGCCTGCCCGATCGACGCCCCAGGACCAGATCTTCTTTCCCGGCAATTCGCTGTACTCGGCGTAATGGACCGTGCCCGTCTGCGTATGCGGATTCCAGATGCCCATAAACGGCTCATGGCTTCCATGCACAAAGAGCGACACTGGCCCGTCGGTCTGGTTCTTGATCACGCTCAGGTCCTTGCCCTTCGCATCCACCGGCCATGGAGACACTTCGGTGAATCCATGCGACGCCACAAAGCGCATCGGATATTCGATGCGCGAATCGTCCCAAACCTGGATGCCGGCGTTGTTCCACCAGTAGTAGCGATGGCGGACGTCGCCGCGGTTGTACAGGGTCACTCTTTCTTCCAATAGGGTGGAACCGGGCCTCATCACCAGTTCCACCTGCCATTGCATGCCGTAGGGGCGATCGATGTTGCCAACCCACACCGACGCGCTTCCGTCGTCGTGCGACGCCCAGGCAAAGTCCACCGGCGACATGGAGACCCAGTTATGGGAGATGGGGAAGTTGAACTCGATGCCGAAAGCGGCCCACGCCCCGCGATACCCGATCTCCGCTTTTTTGATCGACGGGTTGGCATAGAACATCGGCTGGCCGCTGGTTTTGTCGATGCACGTATAGAGGTGGCCCCCGATATCCGGCAATACGGAGCACTTCAGGTATTCATTCTCGAGAAAAATTGCGCGCCACGCGTGGTCGGACTTCGCGCCGGTAAGATTTGTCCGGAGCGTATAGGGATAGTTGAAGCTGTTGGTCTGGTAGAGATCGAAGGGCGGGTTGGGATCCGGCGGCCCTTCCTGATACGTGGGCAAGGTGAGCGTGCCTTGCCAAACCCTGACCGGAGCCGGAACAGGCTGGCAGACGGCGGAGAGAGTTGATCCCGCGAGCAACCATGCGAGGCAAGCCCGTCTCTTCATGGATTCCCATTTCCTCTCACGGCCATTGGTTTGCCGCGAAAACGGTGCAACACGGCGCCCGTTTCCTTTCGAACGCAGGATTTTATTTGCCAGTATAAAGGCCGTGTGTCATTCTTTTATTATCTTTTTTCGCTTATTCTTTCGGATTCTTTCGTCCTCTTTCACAAAATGGGGTTCGCAAGAGAGCCGGGGAACGGCAGAAGGTGCCGAATGACTTCGGATTCGAGTTTTGGAACCGACCGACGGACTTTTGTGAAAATGGCATCGGCCGCAACGATCTCCATGGGTGCAGGGGCGCGCGCTTATGCTCTGGCATGGATGGAGGAGCAGAAGCCGAAGAAAATCTATCCGAACCGTTGGGTCTATGTCGGCCTTTCCTTCAAAACCGACGAACACGTGAACGAAGTGCGCCAGATCGCCCATACGGCATTCGAACACGGTCTCACCGCCATGGTTCTGTCGGGCATGGATCGCATCAGCCTGGGCTCCCCGGAGTATCTGGAGCGACTGCGCAAAGTAAAGACCATCGCCGATCAGTATCGCCTCGAGATCATTCCATCGGGATTCAACACCGGCTACGGCGGCGCCATCCTGGATCACAACAAGAATCTCGCCGAAGGCATGCTGGTGAAAGATTCGCTGTTTGTCGTCAGGGATGGCGAGGCCGGCTTTGTCGCGGATTCGCCTGCGAAACTCCAGAATGGAGATTTTGAGCAGTTCCAGGGCGACCGGTTCGCCGCATTCGAGAAGCAGGATGAGCCCGGGAAAAAGACCTTCGTGGATACGAGCGTCTTCCACTCCGGGAAAGCCTCGCTGCGCATCGAGAACTTCGGCGATACGAAGGCCGGCATCGCGCGGGTGGCGCAGCCGATTCGCGTAACACCCAACCGGTGTTATCGCGTGAGCGCATGGTTAAGAACGGAGGACGTGGAGCCGGCCTCGCTGTTCAGCATCAAGGCGTACACTCCCGACGGACGCGACCTGAGCCCATTCGAACCGCCCGCCCCGTCTCCCACCTCCGGATGGAGGCAGGTTACCACCGCATTCAATAGCTGGTACGCCGACCACATCGAATTGAACTTCGGTGTATTCGAAGGAGTCAAGGGCAAGGTCTGGGTGGACGACGTGGAGATCGAAGAGGTGGGACTGATGAACGTGATCCGCCGCAAAGGGACGCCGCTCACCGTGCAGGACGAGGCGAGCGGAACTGTCTACGAGGAGGGCCGCGACTTCGCACCCGTAAGCGATCCGAACCTCGACTTCCAGTGGACGCACGCCATGCCCACCATCCGCCTGCTGCCGGCAGGCAGCATCCGCAACGGCGCGCGGCTGCGCGTGAGCTACTATCACGGCACGACGATCTACAACGATCAAACCCCTGCATGTCCTTCAGAACCGCAAACGTACGAAATATGGAAGGAACAGTTCCCGCTGATCGAGAAGGTATTTTCTCCCAGGCGCTACTTCCTTAACGTCGACGAGGTTCGCCTGTTCAACCGCTGCGAGGCATGCCGCGGCCGGCATATGGAGGCGGCGGCGATTCTGGGCCAGATGACTCAATGGCTCTATAACCAGGTCCGGGCCGTCAACCCCAAAGCCGAGGTCTATGTCTGGTCGGACATGTTCGATCCCAACCATAACTCGGTCCGCCAGTATTACTTTGTGGACGGGTCGCTGGAAAACACGTGGCAGTATCTGCCAAGAGATATGGGAATCGTCACCTGGTATTTCGACAAACGCCGGGAGAGCCTGGATTTCTTCTCGTCGCGCGGCTTCCGGACGGTTGCGGGCGCCTATTACGATGCCGACGATCTCAAGGATCCGGAGGGATGGCTGGAGGCAATGGATAGCACGCCCAATGCCTCCGGGATCATGTACACCACCTGGTCGAGCAAGTACAAACTTCTCGCGGCATTTGGAGATCTTGTTTCGAAACGTGCGTAGTCGCGGAAGCGACGGAGTTGGCATCCGGGCATAGAGGCAGGAGTTTTGCGCGAAGTTATGAATACGAGAGTTGTAAACGCGCAGACAGACTTGATGATCCGAGGGTCGAGTCTGGCAATCCTGATCGTCTTTGCCGCGGTCGGCGCCGCGCAAACGCCAGGCGTGACCGGTTGGAAGGTTATCGGACCCGGCGGGGGCGGCACCACCATCGGCCCCACCATCAGCCCGCACGATTCGCGGCTGGTTGTCGAGCACTGCGACATGACCGGCGGATATGTAACGACGGACAACGGGCTGTCATGGCACATGTACAATCTTCGCGGCGGAATTCAAGTCCTCGCCTTCGATCCTGTGGACCCCCACGTGATCTATGCAGGGAACGCGGCTCTCTGGCGCAGCAGCGACTCCGGGCGAACGTGGAAGATGCTCTTTCCCAATCCCGAGCGCAATACCGCAGAACATCAGCTTGGCGACCACTCCGATTACAGTCTTACGTCCGACGATCCCGACTACCCAGGGGGCGATATCACCGCCATTGCCGTTGCGCCACCGGGCCGCGGAAAGAAAGGACAGGAAAGCCCGGAGCGGCTCTATCTTGCGTTTCACAAAAAGGCGCAACCTGAGGTTCTTGTCTCGTCCGCGGATGGCGGGTTGACGTGGAGGCGCCTTTCCACATTGCCTCAGCCCGTCCTCCTTCTCGTTGCACAGGATTCGGGCCTGATTGCCGTGTCCGTCTCTGGCGTGGTTCGCATCGCTCCCGATGGAAGCACTTCGGAAGCGGGCGGCATTGGAACCGGCTTCAGAGCCGCCAGCGCGGGTCGCTCCAATGACGCGATCTGGATTTACGGCACGGGACAGGACGGAAAAGTCTATCTCTCGCAGAATAGCGGCCGGCAGTTCAATCTGGTGACACCCGAACTACACCAGACGGCCGGAAGGTTCGAGGCCATCGCCGCCAGCGAACAGCACCCGGAGATCGCCTATGTCGGCTTCCGCGGGCTGCAAGTCGGAGCAGGCAGAGAGAATCTGTTCAACGGCATCGCCAGGACTGCCGACGGCGGGCGCACGTGGAAGATCGTCTTCAAAGAGTCGGATCACGCTGCCGCCAACTTGAGCGGAACCTGGGTCGAGGAACGCGCCAGGCAGGATAACGAGGACATCTGGTTCGACGCTCCGTACAGCCTCGGCGTAGCGCCGTCTAACCCCGATGTTGCCTACGCGACCGACCTCTTCCGCACCTATCGCACACTGGACGGCGGCACAACCTGGCAGGAAGTGAACTCCCGGCGAGTTGACGACGATCGTTGGATCTCGCGTGGTCTCGATGTCACCACCAACTACGGCGTGCAGTTCGATCCCTTCGATTCGCGCCACATCTATATGGACAACACCGACATGGGTCTCTTCCAGAGCGCCGATGGCGGCCAATCCTGGCGCAGCACTTCCGACGGCGTCCCCGAACACTGGCGCAACACCACCTACTGGCTGGCCTTCGATCCTGCCGAGCGCGGCCTGGTTTGGGGCGCTTTCAGCGGTACGCACGATCTTCCCCGCCCCAAGATGTGGCGAAACCGCAGCCCGCGGAGCTTCACCGGTGGAGTCGCTGTTTCAACCGATGGCGGCGATCACTGGCAGCCAAGCAATACCGGCCTGCCGGACGACTCGATTACGCACATCCTGCTCGATCCATCGAGTCCCGCTCACAGCCGCACGCTGTACGCCTGCGCCTTCGGCCGCGGCGTCTACAAGTCCACTGACAATGGCCGAAGCTGGACCGCGAAGAACGATGGCATAGCCGGCCAAGAGCCGTTCGCCTGGCGCATCACGCTCTCCCCCGATGGGTTGCTCTACCTTGTTGTTGCCCGACGCACGGAAGGCAAAGACCGCTCCGCATCCGGCGCCGGTGCACTTTATCGCTCGGCGGACAAAGCGGATCACTGGCAGCGCATCGAACTGCCCGACGGTGTTACCGGGCCCACCGGCCTGGAGATCGACCCGCGCGATCCGCAGCGTCTATATCTGACGGCATGGGGACAGGAAGGCGACGACGCCGATCAAAACGGCGGCGTCTTTGCATCGGATGACGGCGGCAAGACGTGGCAGGCAATCTTTACGCAATCGCAGCATGTCTATGACCTGACCATCGATCCTCAACATCCCGACACGCTCTACATCGCCGGCTTCGATGCTGCCGCATTCCGATCCAGCGATCGAGGCGCTCATTGGACGCGCATCGAGGGCTACGACTTCAAGTGGGGCCACCGCGTCATCCTCGACCCCAACGACCCCGCTCAGATATACATCGCCACTTATGGCGGCGGAGTCTGGCATGGACCCGCGGCGGGGAGCGCGAACCCGCCCGAGGCCGACCAATCCCGCATTCCCATTGCCGCGCCTCGCTGAAATTCCGATCAATGTCAGTTGAGCGGAGCGCCCTGTGTTTCCTTCAATCCCGATGGCCTGGCCAGTGTGGCTCCGGATGGCATCAGGAACGCGATCGGCCATTGCTCCTGCTGCCGAGCCACCAAAGTCGACCAATTCAAAACAGGAGCAGATTCACTCGCCAGGATCCTGACGTCCGGATCGATTTCCTGAAATCGAATTGCGAGGGTGCAAGCTTCGCCCTGCGGAGCGAGCGTCAGACGTCGCCGCGGAAGACGCGGATCCAGGTTTCGAACAAAGAGCTCGGCTATCATAATATCGTCCATCATCTGAAGGAAGTACGGCCTTCCGGTGAGCAGCGAATTATAGACATAGTCAGCCAGCACACTGCCCAGGGGATTCACGTAGGCTTGATCAATGTCATCATGCGGCAGATCCGATGCGCCCGCAGATTCGGCGCGATAGTTCATGCGCGTTTCGCCTAATCCGCGAAAATCGAAGGAAAACACTTCATACCCGTCGCGAATGAGACTGGCTATCCCGGACCAATTCTTTTCGGATGCCATTCCATCCAGACTGAACCAGAGAATTGCCCCGCGGGGATGGCTGCCATTGTCATGAAAGTGGAGCATGGGCATTCCAAGACAGGTGCTGTGGTGCAGCACATAACGATCGATATGCACTGCACCGGCAGTGCTGCTCCCGACAGGTTCCCATCGCAATTCCCTGGGGCCGGAAAATCCGGCATAGCGGCCGACGGTCCACGATGCGACATCGGGATCCTCTTCGCTCCGATACAGCTCCGCCAGTGTCGCCCGCTTTTGACGCGAAGCATCGGTGGGAAACGCAGCGATGAAATGCAGAAGCGTGTAACTGTCGGGATAGTCAACCGATATCTGCCCGCTTTTTGTCACGCGCAGATCGGCATCGTGGAATTGAGTGACCCGAGGAAGACCATGCCGCACCGGCATCCGGTTGAAGCGGTCGAGAAAGCTCAGCGCTGCTTCCTGATTCTCCAGAGAATACGCATGCCGATTGTAGCTTTCGACGATGGCGATTCTATCAGCGTGTCCAAAACGTTTGTAAAATGCGCTGACTTCGGAGTAAGAATTGTAGGCGCCGCCCACGGGAAAGAAGTCGAGGCTGGCCGTTGCGATCATGACCGGGCGAGGATACATCAGCAACAAGATTCCCGCGTGGTCTACACCCTTGGAAATAAACCCGAACAGGTCCTGTTCGGGATCGCTGTCGGGATCGGCAAAGATGCGGTTTTCCACCCGCATGGGGAGCGCCGTGATATAACACGAGGGAATGATTACTTTGATGCGTTCGTCCAGTGCGCCCAGCAACGCGGCCTGAAACCCGCCGCCGCTTGTTCCGGTAATGCTGATCCTTTTTGGGTCTACATCTGCGCGAGTCAGCAGATAGTCCACGGCCCGCATTCCATCCCAGATTTCCCACCGGGCCAGATTCGTTCCGGCCAGGTCGGCGAGATTGCCCATGACAGCATGCTCGCCGCAGATCAGGTTGTACCGGCTTCGCTTTGCCTTTGCGTCCCAGAACTGGCTTCGTTCGCCCTGCCCAACAGGGTCCCAACTGATGACCAGATAGCCACGCAAGGTTAACCTTTGACAGAGTTCCTGGTAGTGAGCTTTTCCATCCGGCGAGTGACCAGCCGGAACCAATACTGCGGGATGTACCTTTTCGCCATTCTCGGGCACAAAGACCAGCGCCGTGACATAGAAACCGGGGAGGCTCTGATAAATCAGCTTCTCGATGCGAAATCCGGCGCCTGGAATTACACCGGTAATGGTGGGGCGCAGTTCAGACTTGCCGGTGGGGAGTCCACCGATCATTTCGAGCACCGACTTCCTCAGCTCCGCGCGCAACTCGAGAAGTTCGGTCTCGTTCTTTACTCGCGACCAGCGTTGGCGGCGAAGTTCATCCTGATTCCATGCAAGGGTGGCTTGATAAAGAAGGTAAGGCGTAATTTGCGGACCTTCGGCCGGCGGCGTCAGAACGCGAAACGCTCCGACGGGAGGCTGGTTGCCGGATCCCGTATCTTCCGGATGCACGCTCGCTGTCGCGGACTGCTTCGCGGACAGGAAGCCCTGTGCAGCAACGGGCGCCGCGCACATCGCAGCCGTAGCGATTCCACGCAACAAGCGAGAACGCATCCAACCTTTCAATTGCAACCCCCTGTAAGTTGCGGGCACAATGCCGCCGATCCGCCTACTTATCCTTGGCGAGCAGGAGCAGCCCGAATTTCTCCGGAACATGGAAGGTTTCGGCCATCGGCGGTTGCCAGGCGATCGAGTGACGACGCTCAGGCGGACCCTGGCTGCGAAACAGGTTCACGCGATAGGTCGTTCCGGCAACTGGAAGGCGACGATCGAGGGCAGCGAAGGGAATCCGCATTGCGGC
This sequence comes from Acidobacteriaceae bacterium, assembly GCA_030039035.1. Lineage (GTDB taxonomy): Bacteria > Acidobacteriota > Terriglobia > Terriglobales > Acidobacteriaceae > Telmatobacter. The sequence goes on from JASHQQ010000317.1 coordinate 23,453, forward strand.
ATACCAGATCTTTGCGTCGGAGTCGATTCTTGCATCTTTCTCGAATCCGGAGTTCCATTTCCATCCCACGGTATGATCGGGAAGATCGAGATTGATGTCGAGGTCGACCCACTCCCGTTGCGGCGAAACCTCGAATTCCTTGTATTTCCGGATGTTTTCAAAGTCGGAGCCGATAAACAATTCCGCGACATCCCAATTCCACAGTCCATAGGTCTCCACCTCCGGATTCGGCGACGGTTTCAAATAGAGATCTTCGTATGGACATTCGAACAGGAGGTAAAGGTGCTTCTTTGTCCATCGGGAGCGCACGCGAGTTCGATAGTTGGGAAGGACATGCCCGTACTTATCGACTTCCGCGAAGACTGATGAAGCTGTCCGCCAAAAAGGCGATCCCGGATTCGTATCCAGCGCCACTTCGCGCGGTGCATAAGTGCTCCTGAAGGTGTTGTTTGCGCCGGCGCCGGCGTACAGTGCTCCACCCAGAAGATACAGGCAGTAAGTAAGAAGAATTCTCAAAGGCAGAATCCTCGGCAAAGCATGGCCGCACAAGCATCTAAAGTTACACCGGGAGTCGCAACTCCCGCGCGGCGTTTTCATTGTACACTTGGCGAAGAATCGATGGCGGCAATTTGATTCCGGAGATTCGCCAGCGGCCTTGCGGGGGCACCTTTGCAGGAGCATAGTCAAAGTACTCATCGTCTGTTTCAAGGAAGCGAAAATAGATCTCATAAAGCTCGCCGCCAAATACCTGCTGCGGGTAGTTGTCGGCATGCGGCGTGGCGTCTGTCCCGAACAGAATCCGGTCCTGATACTTCTCAAAAAAAGCGCGGCATCTTCGCGGTTGCCGCCCCAGTTCACTAATCCGCGCGGCAATGTCGACGGTCATGTTAGGAAAGCGATCCAGGTTCTCGGAAACATTGTCCAGATCTTCCGCAAAGTTGCCCACGTGCAGGACAATGAACCGCGTGTTGGGATGTCGCGCAATCATCCGGTTTCTCGCTTCGATCAGCTCGGCATTGGAGGGAAAATCGCGGCCGTAAAAAGACCAGTCGGGGTGATTCGTCAATTCTTCGTAGCGCTCGTTGAACCGGTCGGTGGGCGTGAAAAACGCGATCGGATCGGAGATGTGAATTGCGACAGCCATGTCGAGCTGACCGCAAACGTCCCACATTGGATCGAATCTCGTATCGTCGATCTTTACCAACTTCCCCCCGGTGATGTTCTCCCGCAGATAAAGTCCGAGTGTCTTGAGAATCTTCAGCCCTCGCGCTCCGTCGCGGTGCGCCTGCTCGATCGCCTGAGCCTGAATGGCTGGATAGCCCGGATCAAGGAACCGCGAGTAAGAAGGCTCGGTGAAGGTGTAGAAGCGGCCGGGATGTTTCTTGTCGTATTTCCCGACGGTCTCAGCCAGACCGGATCCATATCCGCCTGTGAGGTTGACCATGGAACGAATGTTCCTGCGATCCATTTCCGGAATCAGTTCGCCTGGAGTCGCGTTGACGTTCCGTTCGGCGGCCATCGCGACGCCGTTGATGGACTTGCTGGACACGGTAATATGGGTATGGATGTCAATTACAGGGTAAAGAGCCCGCTCGACGCGGGTCTCTCTCGCGTGCAGCATACTGGTGGGCCGATAATCGGAAAGACCCAGTTTTTCCGGCTGCTCATCCCGGTTCCGGGACGCCTTTTCTCCGGCATGTGCAACAAGGCCCGAAACGATCCCGGCGCCGGCTCCGGACAACCATTGACGGCGATTCATGCTCACCCTCCCCGTTCGCGATCCCGCCCAACTCAAGGTATCGCCGGCGCCACACCTGTATCAGAGATGAGGCGCCCAACCGTTCTCGTATTCACGTCCCCACATGGTCATGGCTTGCGGGTCGTCCAGAATCTGCGCGGTAGTAGTATTGAGGTGTAATTCCCGGTTCAGCGTCCAGGAAATGTTGGAGAGCTGAAGCATGGTAACAACGATGTTGCCTTCGGAGACAGGGGCGTGGAGCTTCTCTCCTGTCCGGATTGCCGCGATCAGGTTGGCGAAATGGGCAGCCGTGGGCTGGTCGCCGTCGAGGTGGTCATAAAACGGGATGGAGTCGTCGTCCTTGAAGATGCCTGTCCGGTTGCCCTTCAGATCATAAACTTCATAGCCGCTGCCGCCGTCACCATAGATAAAGACCGAGCCGGTGGTTCCCATGACAGTCAACCCGGCATCGCGATCGTAATACTTCATCCCGTTGCACGATTTGCCTTCCCACGAAATCATCCTGCCGCCGTATTCGAAACTGGTTACAAGAGTGTCGTAAAACTGCCAGTCGTCCTTGAAATGATATCTTCCGCCCGCCGAAGAAATGCTCTTCGGATAGTCGACGCCAAGTGCCCAGCGGCAGAGATCGATGCTATGCGTGCCGTTGTTGAGGGCCTCGCCTGTGCCCCAGTGCCTGAGCCAGTGCCAGTTATACGGATGAATGTTATCCTTGAACGGTCGACGTGGAGCAGGTCCCTGCCAGAGATCCCAGTCGAGGTTTGCCGGCACGGGCACTTGCTGGCCTGTTCCGATCGATTTCCTGGTGTTGCTATACCAGCCTTTGGCGAAACAGGGCGTGCCGATCAGCCCGTTGTGTATCTTATCGACGGCCTCCATGGTGCGCGAGCATGATCGCTGCTGAGTTCCCTGTTGCACGAACTTCCCATATTTCTGTTGCGCCTGCACCAACAGGGCTCCCTCGGCCGGATTGTGACTGCATGGCTTTTCGACATAGACGTGCTTTCCGGCCTGCAGCGCTGCAATCGCCATAGGAGTGTGCCAGTGGTCGGGAGTTGCAATGGTGATGGCGTCTACTTCGCGCAGCTCAAGAATGTTGCGAAAATCCCTGTCGCTGGACGGTGCGTAACCCAGCTCCTGTCGGGCGGTGCCGGCAAACTTTGCCAGAATATCGCTATCGACGTCGCAAATATGCGCGACGCGGGCGGCATCCTTGTTTGCCTTGAGTGCGGAAAGATGGGCATAGCCGCGCCAACGCAGGCCGATGATCGCAAAGTTGAGACGATCGTTGGATCCGAGAATCTGACCGTAACTCTTCGCGGTCGAACCGACGGCCAAACCCGCCGCGCCTGCGGCAAGAGTGTCGAGAAATTCGCGTCGACTGATCATGTTGTTACTCCAAAGAGAAATCGCGGTCCGCATTTCGCATATCCGGACGGGTGTAAACCGGGGCCGCAACTGTCGGATGGATCCTCGATTTTGGACAAACCTGCTTTCCCGGTTTCTGAGAGGGCAGAGAAATCCGAAAAACGGAATCGCATCGAGGGTAACACTCCCAGTTATGCGGGCGAGCCACGCGGGATGCGCCCGTTGTATCAGTGACGGGAATCGTGCCGATGGTTTGCAATCCCGCCGGCAAAGAGCGCGCCAGCGGCACGAACTGAGGTTTCGAATCGCCGAATCTCATTCCGCCGCGCGGTGCAGCCTGAATTCCTGCACCACCCGGTTGATGACGCCGTCGCTCGAGGGAGAATCGGGTTGCAGGCCTTCCTTCATCGAGCGGAACAATCCGAGAAGCTGCCCGAGAATCACGTCCAGGACCGGCATGTTGTCGTCGCCCAAAGCCGCAAGGCCACTGCAGTCGATCGTGACATCGCCGTCGTTGGCCAAATCCGGAGGAATCCCTTCTCCGAAAATCACCTTGGCCATGCCGAGCTGCTTTTCGTTCAGCTCGCGAATCAGATCGCATTCGTAGGCCCGCACCAGAGGTTGGGAAGAAAGAAAGCAAACGATCAAAGTATCGGAATGGACCGCGCTCATCAATCCGTGGCGCAAACCGAGGCAGGTTTCGCTCATCGCCGATACTTTTCCGGCTGTCATCTCCACCATCTTGAGGGCCGATTCCCGTGCAGCGCCGAGGCGCGGGCCACTGGCGAGGAAGACCGCCCGATGGAAATCCTGCCTTGCCACGGCGGCCAACGTGTCAAGATGAGTAGTCAGCAGTTCATCCGCCTTTTGAGCCAGGCCCTGGACCAGGGCGATATATTGGTCCGGTGCTCTCAGCGATCCGAGGGACGACGCTGCCAGAACCATATTGGTGAAGCTGCTTGTCATCACCAGGCTGCGGTCATTGGTTTGCTCGGCAAGCAACACGACTTTCACGCGTGGATCGTCACGATAGGTTGTGGCCAACCGTCCTTGCGCGTTGCAGGTGATAACCAGATGTCGAAAGCCGGGCTCTGTTTCCAGCACAATGGAAATCGCCCCGACGCTCTCGGGGCTGTCCCCTGAACGAGCCAGCGAGACCATTAACCCGGGCCGCGAGGGCGCAATCGCCCTGCCGCCGTGCGTCAACAACATGCCGCCGCCGACGGTCTGGGCGAAGATCTTCAGCCGGTTCTGTAACGGGAGACGAACGCAATCGCCTGCATACTCCGAGCTGCCGGAGCCGGTGAGAACCAGTGTTGCGGCGCCATCGACAATTTCGAGAAGTTCACCCGACATGGACGCCAGGTGATCGCCGGTCGCAAGCCACGTGGCGGGTTGCTGCAGAATCTCCCGCAAAGTATGGAAATACCCCGATTCTTGCTGTTCGTCTTCCGGTCGGCCCAGCAAATCGGCCGCTTCCGCTTGCTTGTGCGCAATTTCTGCAAGCCAGGAGGGATCGTCTACGCCTTTTGGAGCCGACAGATTGCTCAAGTTATCCTCCCGAAATAAAGAGCCAAGCGATAATAAAACACAAATATTGTAAAGTAAAGAAAAAATAGCACAGGAATGGAATTCAGGAAACTGTATTCCCGAGACGGGCGTCGGTTCGCTGGGTCGTTCGTCACGAAGAGCAACCCGCCGGCTTGCCGCCGCATCGAACCGAGCCTCCAAGATCACAGTAAGCGTCACATGCATATGTCCTTATGGGGTGCGGTTTTGGCCCGGTCCGAGGTCTCTGGATGGACGGACCTGCGCTGGGATGTGGAATGAATTCGCGTTGCGAAACGCCCACCGGCGAGGTCCGGTGCTGCTCGGGAAGGAAAACAAGCACAAGCGGAACAAACCATTTTGGTTGACTGGCCCTTTGCACCTCCTTATTCTTTCAGGAATGCGACGCACCAATTCCGCGAATCCGCTGCTGCCGGAGCAGCGCCGAAGGAAGATCCTCGATCTGGTGGAGCAACGGGGACAGATCACCGTTCGGGATCTGGCGAACCAGTTCTCGGTTTCGGCGGTCACGGTCCGCTCGGACCTTGACGCGTTGGGTGCTGCCGGCTCGGTGGTGCGGTCCCACGGCGGGGCAGTCCGGCAACTGGAGGCCACGCACGATTATCCGCTGCGCTTCAAGGAATCGCTGCATCGCGCCGAGAAAGCGCAAATTGGAAAAGCTGCTGCCAGCCTGGTTCAGCCGGGAGAAGTGATCATTCTCGACTCCGGTACCACAACGAGCGAGATCGCCCGGCAGCTCAAGGCCCGCGCCATCCACGGAATCACGGTGATCTCCAACGCCATGAACATCATTTCCGAGCTCGTGGACGCTCCCGGGATCTCTGTCATCGGGATCGGAGGTGTTTTGCGTCCGGTTTCGCTTTCTTTCGTCGGGCCACAGGCCGAGGCAATGCTGAAAGACCTGCATGCCGATCGGCTTTTTCTGGGTGTTGACGGCTTTGACCTGGAGTACGGCCCAAGCACACCGGACGTGCTGGAGGCTCACCTGAACGGCATGTTGATGAGGATCGCGAGGGAAACCACCGTGGTGGCGGATTTCAGCAAGCTGGGCCGGCGCAGTGTCTCCCGCATCGGTTCCATCGAGCAAATCCATCGCCTCGTTACCGACACCAAAGCCCCGCCGGAATTCATCAAGATGTTGCGGGCGCATCGGATCGAGGTTATTCAGGCTTAGCGTGCCGGGAAAAGTTGCCTCTCGCCCGAAGGGCCCGTGCGTACGTTTTGCGATCTCTCACAACACGCTCGGAGTGGCGGTCCGTATTGTGCAGGGGGCTGAATCGCATGTGCGCGATGGGCAGCGATCGTTCGCCGGAGTATGACCGCGGGAGCCGTCGCAGCGACAGTTCGGAAGCAGTTCATCGCGCGCCATCAGAGAAGCGATCGACCGGAGGCCGGAACCGCGGACGGGATAGATGCGGGTGTTCAGGCTTCGGTCGACGCGCCGGCAAGGTGCATCCGGATCTGCTCTGGAACCCCTTATTTCCCATCGGTTTATGTGCTTTTCTTTGTTTTGTTTATTTTCTATTGCTTTTCTTCTGCTTCGCATGATATGGTTCCAGATCATCTTTGAAAGGCCAGTAACGGGCAGAACTCTCCAGTTGAAGCCGAAGCATGCGGTGACAGCCCGCAGATGAGGACTGAGAAAATGGACGAGGCTCAATCGAGGCAGGCGAAAAGACGCACCATTTGCGCTCTCTTGTTCGTGTTTGGTTTTTGCTGCGTATTCCCGGGACGCGGGGCGTTATCCCAGGTTGACCAGGGAGCCATCAACGGCGTTGTAAGCGATACCCAGGGAGCAGTCATTCCCGGCGCGGAGTTGACACTCACCAATCTCGACACGGATTTCATCCTGCATGACAAATCCAACGCGGTGGGTATCTACTCGTTTTCTCCGATCAAGATCGGCCATTACAAACTGAGCGTGACGGCGCCCGGGTTTGAGACAACGACCCAGGAGAACATAACCGTCAACATCCAGGACCGCCTGGACATCCATATCACCTTGAAGCCCGGCTCCGTACAGGAGACCGTGACTGTGTCCACTGCGCCCCCCATGTTGCAGTCGGAGACGGCATCGGTGGGCCAGGTCATGACCACCGAGACTATCAACGACACGCCGCTCAACGGCCGCAACTGGATCTATGTTGCGCAATTGGCGGCCGGCGTCGCGCCGTCTTTGGCGAACGGCACCGCCCGTGGCGGCGGAACGGGAGATTTTTCGGCCAACGGCCAGCGCACCACGCAGAACAACTTCATCCTCGACGGCGTCGACAACAATGTGAACGTCGACGACTTCCAGAACGGCGCCAGCTATAACGTCAGGCCCCCGCCGGACGCGCTGGCCGAGTTCAAGATCGATACTTCCAACTACAATGCCGAGTTCGGGCACTCGGCCGGCGCCGTTTTGAGCGCAAACATCAAGTCGGGCACCAACCAGATTCACGGCGATATGTGGGAATATGTCCGCAATACATCGCTGGATAGCCAGGACTGGGACGCGACTTCAATTCCCACGTATCATGAGAATCAGTTCGGCGCCACGCTGGGCGGGCCGATCTGGAAGAACAGGATCTTCTATTTCGGAGATGCGGAAGCCAACCGCATCGCCTTCGCCGAGCCCAACCCGGGCATGAGCGTGCCCACGGCGAGCATGCGCAATGGGGACTTTTCCGAAGCCTTCAACGCCGCCTTGACGCCAGGCGGCGCCGCCCTCGGGATCTTCGCGCCGAATACCGGCGGTCAGATTCCCTTGACCCAGGGTGGCGGCGCGTTTCCCAACCCCGCGTCAAGCAACCCGTCCCTCTGCCAGTCCAGTAACACTCCCCAGTTATGCGCCTGGAATCCCACGACCACGGGTTCGGGGATCGGCCCTGCCACCACGAATGTTCTTACTCCGGGAGATCCGAGCGCCGGCGGAGACGTGGATAAGGTCGCCCAGTACCTTTTCAGTCTTTACCCCAAACCGAATGCAGGTGGCTGGAACTCCTCCAATTACAGCACCCCGGGCAGCGGGTTGTTATATAACAACTACAATGTGAACCTGCCTGTCCACGACGATACCTGGCAGTGGGATCAGCGCCTGGACTTCAATATCAACACCACGGACCAGACTTACGCGCGGTATAGCTACACGCACGAGCAAGTGGCCTTTGCTCCGCCGCTGGGGCCGATTCTCGATGGCGGGAACGAGGCACCCGGCGGGTTTCACGGTTCCACCAACGTGAACCTGGCGCAGAACTTCATGGCCAGCGAAACCCACGTCTTCAATCCCTCTCTCATCAATGAGTTTCGCTTTGGATTTAACTACGGAAGATTCGGATTCTACCAGGAGAACGCCAATGTTCCCGCAAACCAGCTTGTTCCCGGGATGGGAGGCGTACCCTTTGCCGGTTATCCCGCGCCGAACGGCGGTCTCCCGTGGATCGTAACCAGCAGGGGAAACCTTGGCATCAGCTCTGCCGGTGCGCGCCACGACGTTCCGTCCATCGAACACCAGAACGTTTACCAGATTCTCGATAACCTGACCAAGGTCAGGGGAAGGCATTCGCTCAAGTCTGGCGTGCAGCTTGAGAGTATTCGTACATCCTTTTCCCAGGCAGAGTATCCGCGCGGCAGCTACGGCTACTTCGGTGAATTCACCGAACAATACAATTCCAGCGGCACCAGTACATCGAACACCGGTATCGGCATGGCGGATGCATTTACCAACAACATGGGTAACGTCAAGCTGTCTCCGGGCTGGGACACGAGTTACTATCGGTGGTATCGTTCCGCGTATGCCCAGGATGACTGGAAGTTCAACTCCAGGCTGACCATGAACCTCGGCGTGAGATACGACTATGCCCAGCCGGAGAGCAGCAAGCCCGGCTATGTTGCCAACTTTGTCATCGCATCGCAAAAACTGGTGGCGCCGGGCACAGGTGCAAATGGCCAATCCGCTACGGGTACGGCTGAATATGTATTGCCCTCCGGCCTCCAGAGCCAGGGCCTTCTTGCCCAAAGTTTTCTGAGTCAGATGGCGTCGCAGAACGTCACCATCGCATACTCCAACGACAACCCCCACTCCCTGGTCACCGTCCAGAAGAAGAACTTTGCTCCGCGCATCGGGTTTTCCTATCTGCTCGACGCAAAGACGGTAGTCCGCGCCGGTTACGGCATTTTCTACGGGCCGCTTGAATCGCCAGGCGGTGCGGAGCTGGAGCAAAACTATCCATTCGCATGGAACGCAGTCCTGTATAACGCCTACCTTGGCGCCGGTTACTGCTATCCATCCGTACAGGGCGGCTATTCCAACCCCAGGAGCGCCTGCCCCTCCACCGGCACCACGGATACGGCAAACGGATCGGACCTTCCCTACACCGCGACCATCGAGACGGGAATGGGAAACTATCTGTCTCACGGCGGGCTTGGCGCTTATGCCAGTCAGGTCGGGCTGGCTTCGTCCGATCTGAACCCCAAGACTCCCTATACGGAAAGCTATAACCTGACGATTGAGCGCCAATTGTCCAAAAACACGATTGCATCCGTAGGTTATGTAGGAAACGAAGGGAAGCACACGTACGCAGGCACAAATCCCCTCAGCCCGATTGCCGTGACCAGTAATGCCAACCCCAACGGGAACCTGGGCACGAGCGCGTTTCCCGATTTGTATTACAACGATGCGGCGCAACAATACATCGGCGAAAGCATGTATGACGGGCTGCAGGCAAATCTCGAGAAGCGCTATGCCGGCGGGCTGAGTTATCTTGCTACGTATACCTGGTCGCACGCCGAGGACAATGCTTCAAATCCCGGCATAGGCGGGGGGCCAGGCTATCGTAACTCGGTTCTCATTCCACTCAGTTATGAGTTGACGAATGCCAATTACGACATTCGTCACCGCCTCACCGTGAACGGCAAATACGATTTGCCCTTCGGCGCAGGACGGAGATTCCTGAGAAGCAGCGGCGTGCTGGATTATCTCGTTGGCGGCTGGTCGGCCAGCCTGACCTGGCAAGCGCAAACGGGCAACCCCTTTACGGTCGGACTGGGCAACAATTTCGGCTCGCTCGCGGCCAACGGCGCCGACCAGTACAATGCAATCCGCGTCAGCAATCCGTTCAAGGCCGGAGGGACTCCGCCGGCGGGGAACGTTGATACAACGGCATGCCCGGCCACGGTGAAAAACCGGACAAACTGGTACAACCCTTGCGCATTCAAGGATCCGGCGCCGGGAACCAACATCCCGACATCGGGAACCGGTGCATTCCTGACCAATGTCGAAAGCGCGATTGCCTACTTTGGCGCGAAATCAAACCAGATTTACGGACCTGGATTTGAGCGTGTGAATATGTCCGGGTTCAAGGATTTCAAAGTCTGGCGCGAACAGCGCCTTGAGTTCCGCGCGGATGCTTTCAACCTGTTCAATCATCCCTCCTGGAACAGTCCAGCCGACACCAGTCTGAACAACACCGGAGGTGTGATCGTTGCAGCCCAGCAATTCCAGAATTACACGCCGGATGCACGATTCTTCCAGATATCCGGAAAGTACGTGTTCTAGGATGGCAATCAAACTGAGGGCGGGAAGGCGCGCCCACAGTACGGAAGGCGATTCTCCCGCAGATTTGAAGGCATCCGCGGGAGATAAGGTTCGAGGACCGATTGCGCGATAAAATCCCGAAGCGCACGGATTGTATAGCGGTTCCGCAATTGCTATGCCTCGGAGCCACGGAAGCCAGGTGGCTCTTTCCTCAAGAAAGAGCCGCATTCAGCTACGGCTGAGACCGGGCACAGTTATTGTGGAACCGCTCGAGTTCCACGCAAGGATCGCGATTTTCCGCCAACCCAGGGTGTTTGATGGATGCTTGTCGACGCAATCTGCTGAAAGCGGCCGCAATGCTGCTTGTGGACGGGTTGGCCAATTCCCGCGGGTTTGCGTTTTCCGGATCACGCGTCAATGCCGCGGCGAGGGACGATCGAAAGGTCATCATCGTGGCTTGCGGCGGAATACGCCGGGAAGAGACGTTTCTTAACACCGGCCTCGAAAACATTCCCCACCTCTACCACGACCTGCTGCCCCGGAGCGTCTTTTATCCGTTCCTCCGCAATGCAGGCGTGACATCGCACTTCAACACGATTTCCAGCATTCTTACCGGAAATTGGCAACGGCTGGATGACTGGGGCGAGATGCCGCCGGCCGACCCGACTCTCTTCGAGTATCTGCGCAAGCAAATGGAGTTATCCCGGGACAATGCCTGGCTCATCTCCAGCAACAAGGCTCTTACCAGCCGCATTGGCGCCAGTTCGATCCGCGAATTCGGGCCCCGCTATGGCGCCAACGTGGTATTTCCCAAGCAATTGCTCATCAACGCGGTCATTCAAGCGGCGTCACAAGGTCACCCCGAACACAGCGCAGACCGGGCCGCGATGCAGCGTGAGCTCGAGGCCATTCTGCAAAGTGCCGACAACTACGAGGGCCTTGGCTGGTCCGTGTCGGGAGAGGAATCCGTCCTCGACCTCCGTATGCAGGGTTCCATGCACCAGGCGATCGAGGATCTGGTGCGCACCAATGCCCCCGTTACCGGCGATGAATTCACTTTTCTCATCAGCGAAGAAGTCATGCGGCGTTTTTCGCCTTCGCTGCTGGCAATCACTTTCTCGGATGTGGAGGTGGCGCACTTCGGTTCGTACTCCATGCATCTTGCCGGCATCCGCACCATGGACCGTCTCGTGCATGAACTCTGGAACCTGGTACAGGAGCTTCCCGCCTACAGCGGAAAAACGACGCTCTTCATCCTTCCCGAATTCGGTCGCGATTTCGACGGCTCGAACACCAATGGCTTTTTCAATCACAGGTCGAATGACGATTCGACCAGCCTGACCTGGATGATGTGCCTGGGAGAAGCCGCGAGGTCTGCCGACGTGATCGAGCGTCCCGTCCAGCACGTCGACTTGTGTCCGACCATTGCCGGCATGTTCGGTATCAAGGGCCTCGATCTTCCGGGAAAAGCATTGCCCGGGTTATCTGTTTGATCTGGAGCCGCGATGAGTGAGAGGCCCGGCGCAGCTTTGAAGCAAGCACGCGACCTCGGTGCAAGCCGCCGCCTGGTTGAGCGATTGCCTGTCACCATGCGGCCCGCATTGAATCAGCAATTGAGCCAGTGGAGCACGCTTTTCCCGTTCGAGCAGACGCAGGTCGCCGGCTTCCTGCAAGGTGTCCAGGCGATGAGTCCGGCGCGTCTTGCTGCGCTCACTGAGCCATTGTGGACGCTCGAAAAGAAGATGGGAGTCAGGAACTGGAATTTCTCAGAGGCCAACGACACAATCGAAAATGCTTCTCAGCTCGCCCGATCCGAATACTACGGCGAGTGGCGGCGTGAGGTGCAAAGGATCTTCGAGGCTATCGACGCCGCATCGCGCGATTCCACGCCAACTCACGCCGAACGCACACGCCTGATCCTCATGGTTCTGCCTGGCAGCCTGCCTGTCGATCCGCAATCTGTCTGGAGACAATGGGATCCTCGCGGGCACGAGATCAGGATTTCGGGCCATTCGGAAAGACTCTGCGATCTGGTGTTGCAGGGTCAGCCGGGCCTCCCGGGAATTGCAGCATTGGCCGCGCAGCAAGGCAGTGTCGACAGTTCCGATATCTGGCTCATCGACGCGGAAGCAAAGCTCGGCAGTCTGCTTTCTCCCGCTTCGCCGAGTGCAACATCTTCATTGGGATATGCCGCTCTAAGGCCGTTCCGCGACAGATTTCTAGCCGAACTCAACAAGGCTCCCAAGAGCATTCGCGTCACCGATGAAATCGTCAACTCGCTCCGGGTCGAGTCCTGGGACGGCTGGGGCCTCTGGCCCGCGGAAATCGCCAGCCAGCCGCGGCTGCGGAGGTTTGTCATCGACCTGTTCCTCAGCGGAAATGGCGCTCTGATTTTCTCCAATGCGTTTGTCGAGTGGGCTGTCTGCGAGGCGCTACGCCGGGCGCGTCCAGGAACGATCGTTGCCCGCTTTGGCATGCGAAGCAAGCCCAAGCCCTTCACCAGCATTGCCGTCTTCGAGAATCAGCAGAAGATCAGCTCGCTTCCTGACACGGACGATCCGGAGAATAGCGCGATTGACGCGGTGATTCTCGCGCGTTATATCTGGCTTGCTGCTCGCCGGTATCCGGAGCAGGAACAAACTATATGCCTTTGTATCCCGGAGCATCTGAATTCCGGCTATCTTATCCTCCCGGCGGGGAAAAGCCTGAGTTGGAGTCCGGACCGCTCGATAAGTCCGGAAGAGCTTTCGATCTGGCTGGGAAAGCAGCTTGTTTCCTGAACCATCGAGCGTGAGTTCTTCAGAAGCTGGGCCGAAGACTTCGAGAGATACACTTCCGCACCGTCCATTGGCAGGCGGACTGTGGCTGCCATTGCTCTTCCTGGCAACCCTTGCTCGAACGACTCGCAAAAATGGTGAGAAAGCCGTTACTCTTGCAAAAATCCTGCCATGTGCCGAAGATCCTGTCGCGCGTTGACAGGGGCCGGCAGCGGATTCTACTTTTCATGGGGTGATTCATCTGTCATCGGAAAGACAGCCTGATTCTGTGCGAGGGTTGCTGGCAATGACGCTGAGATCCGTTTTGCTGGCTTGTGTGATTCCCATTCGTGCGTGCATTCCCGCGGCAGCGCAGACGCCTTCTGCGCCCGCCGCTCCGCGATCCGATCCAAATCCGACGGTTGTCGCCGGCATCCCCGTCAACTACGACGAGGCCAAGGTTGGCGATTACACGCTGCCCGACCCGCTCGTGCTCAACAACGGCAAGCGCGTGCGCGACGCGAAGACATGGTTCGCCAAACGCCGGCCGGAGATTCTCGAGATGTTCGAAACGCAGCAGTTCGGGCGCGCGCCCGGCCGGCCGGCCGACGAGAGCTTTGAAATCACCGACAAGGGCGCTTCGGCGCTCGACCGCAAGGCGATACGCAAGCAGATCACGATTCACCTTCTCAAGGATCCTTCGGCTCCGGCTATTCATTTGCTCGTCTATCTTCCGGCAGGAGCCACGAAACCCGTGCCGATGCTGCTCAGCATCGGCTTCTGGGCGAACCAATTCGCTGTCGACGATCCGGGGATTATGCCGCAGACGGTATGGGACCCGAAGACCAATTCGCGAGTGGAGGCGAAACCGATCCGCTTCTTCAAGCCGACAAACATCGTGCCACTGCTCGACCACGGCATCGGCTACGCGACGTTCTACTACGGCGATGTCGATCCCGATTATGCCGATGGGTTCGCGAACGGAATCCGCAAGTGGTACCTGAAGCCGGGCCAGTCCGGGCGCGCGCCCGACGAGTGGGGCTCGATAGCGGCGTGGGCGTGGGGCATGAGCCGGGTGGAAGATTATTTCGGGACGGATCCCGCGATTGACGCCCGGCGCGTGGCCATTCACGGCGTTTCGCGCCTGGGCAAGACGGTGGTGTGGGCCGGGGCGAGCGATCAACGCTTCGCGGCCGTGATTGCAAGCTGCTCGGGCGAAGGCGGAGCGGCGTTGAGCCATCGCGATTTCGGCGAGACCATCGCTCATCTCACCGCGCCGTCGCGCTACCCCTATCAGTTTGCCTTGAACTACGCCAAGTACGCCGGCTTTCCCGACAAGGCTCCGTTGGACGCGCACATGCTGCTTGCGCTCATTGCGCCGCGGCCGATATTGCTGCAGACGGGGAGCACGGATCTGTGGTCCGATCCCAAGGGAGAATTTCTGGCGGCTGTGGCCGCGGGCCCGGTTTACAAGCTATTCGGCAAAGACGGGCTGGACACAGAGGTGTGGCCGGCGGCCAAGACGCCGATCCTGCATGACATCGCGTACTACATGCACGACGGCGGACACGGCATTGCGCCGGGAGACTGGGACATCTATCTCGAGTTTTTGAAGATGCATCTGAAGCCGGAAGAGTGAATCTCAGGCGCCGCGGTGCACGGCTTCGCCGATTACGGCGGAGATGATCTCGTCGCGCACGCCGTGACGGCGGAGGCTTTCTTCAAGATCAGCCACTTCCGGCTTGCCGAGCTTGGCGAGATCCTTGCGCAGACCCTGGCCGATGTAGGCGCGGATGAGCGGCTGGTAGCCCGAAAAACCAAGCTTCGGCGCAACTTCCTTCAGGTCTTCGATGACATCTTCCGGCACCCGCATGCTGATCGTCGCCATCGGACGGTCGCGGCGCAGGCGCTGCTTGATCCGTTCACTACTCGTCTTCATAGATTCTCCGCTCCGCGCGCGAAGCTTGCCGCGCGGAGATGATCCGAATGAATTCGTCTTCTTTTGCCAAATGAACCACGAATAGAAGGGACCAGTCTTCAGTCAAACCAAAAGCCGCGTTGCGAGCCTCATCTTCGCCCGATGCTTCGAAAAACCGCACGAACGGATCAAAGAAGACCTCACAGGCCTGCTCAAAGCGCACTCCATGTTTTGCAAAGTTGGAGGCCGCCTTCTTTCTATCCCATCGGAATCGTTGACCGCCCAGGACGAAGTGCACGTCCATTCTTTATGTATATAAAATGTATATACGAATGTCAATCCGCATCATCGGGGACGTTCGGCCCTTTCATAATCGACAACGGCTGGTTGACCTTTCGACCAATGAGGAACAATCTCAAAACGAAAGCGATGATGGCGGCAACGATGCCTGGTGCTATCGACCACAAAAAGATGGGAACCGGCTCAAGGGTGGGGTCCTTTGCGCCCCAAACAAACGACCAGATCATATAAGAGATGAAATAGAGAGCATAGCCGCTCGCAAACGCGAGCATGGCGACTTTTAGTGCCTTAGCCATGTGCGCGAGCTCCGTAGCGCGCAAAATCCGGCGTGAATCTCTACTGCTCGCTTAGATCCCCAGCTTGCGCACTTCGTCGTTATAGTACTTGCGGTAGAGGATGTCCCACTCCTGCGAGCCCTCGAGGATGATCTTGCGCTGGTTGGCGATCTTCTGCCGGGCGGC
>JASHQQ010000318.1 GCA_030039035.1 Acidobacteriaceae bacterium
GCTCTGGAAGAGCGGCGATTGCAGCAGACTGGCGAACTCGTCGTCGTTGGTGGCGAAGTGAATCGTCAGCCGGCCGGCTTCGGAGCTGATACTGGTGGCGCTCAACGCCTGCTTTTCCGCTTCCGAGCCGCTCATCTTCCGGTAGACCAGGGCGGCGTTCAACAGCGAGGATAGCGTGGCGGCCGAGAACGAGTCGCCTGTCGAGAGGGTCAGGTCGAACTTGACTCCGTGCTGGAAATCCATCGAGTACCACGAAGCCAGCAGGCGCTTCTGTACGTTCTCGAAGTCGGCAACCGAGCCGGCCTCGCCCATCACCTGGCGCATCATGGTCTGCGTCCCCTTCTGGTCGAGGATGCTCCACAACGGCTCCGAGTCGACGCTCTTCATCGCGTCCATCATCGTCGCGTTGGAAAGCAGGCTCGAAGCCAGGCCGTCGCGCGCGTCGAGCGCCGCCTTGACCGCACTGGAACCGCCGAAAATCATGGTCGAGGGATCGACAAAGCAGGCGACCATGCCGGTCTTGCCCATGGGATAGAGCTTGTTGGTGCGAACCATCGTGGCCTTGACGGCCTTTTTGCGAAAGTTGGCGAGGATGTCCTGGGTGGGGAACTGGCCCTGCGCGATGCCCAGGATGTCGACTTCCGGCGTGGTCGCATTGCTGCCAGCACCCTTGGGCCGGAAGAGCGCAAAGGCGAGCTGATCGACGTACTGGTCGATATCGTTGTTGTCGTTCAGGCCCGACTTGCGCAGCGCGGTATCGAACTGCTTGAGCTCGGGCGGCATGACCCGGTCGCGCAGATTCATGGCGGCAGTGGAATTCTGCATCGCCTGATAGTCGATCACCACCAACTGCTGCACGTCGCGGGGAATGGCCGAGCGCGCGCCGGTGGACAGTTGCGCGGCCGGCAAAAGGGTGGCTGCACTCATGAGAACGGCCGGAATCGCCGTCTTGATCCAGGAACTGGACAAATCGATCCTCCCGAGGTTCTGCCCGCGTGAAACCGATGCGATGTAGCCCTTCCCGATCGCTTTCCGCACCGACGGCAACGCGCGCCCTCCGGCGTCTGCCCACATTGTACATGCGGGGCAAATGGGCCGTGGTGTCGGGTCAATTCTCGCCGGGCCAGCGCAGCGGAGCCCGAAGCCGGCGCTCCAGCACCTTGGCGGCGGGGTCGAACCCAACCAACTGACGCATCCACTCGCTGTCGCGCTCGCAGGCGGCCTCGGGGATGAGGCCGATGACTTCGCCCTCGACGGGCACCGTCTTGTGCCGCTGCGCCAGTCGCGAGACGGCGCCGTGGATCTGCGACATGGGCGTCGCCTCGAAGTCGCTGATATTCAAGGCGAGCTGGGCACGGCCGTGGGCCAGCATGCCCATGGCCTTCACGCCTTTCAGCCCGCCCGAGTTGGCGCGGATTTCGCGGGCGATGGCCCGCGCCATGGCCACATCGCCCGAGTCGAACTGGATGTTGTAGGAGATCAGGAACTTTCTCGCGCCCACGGCGCAGGCGCCGGCGGTGGGGTGCAGCCCCGGGCCGCCGAGATCGGGCCGGCGCGCCGGCTCTTTGCGCACCACGTCGCGCAGCCCTTCGAACTGGCCGCGGCGGACGTCTTCGAGGTTGGCGCGGTCGGGCCGGGCGGCAGCCGCCTCGTAGAAGTAGACCGGCACGCCGAAGCGCCGCCAGATTTCGAGGCCGGCCTGGCGGGCGAGAAGCACGCACTGTTCGAGCTTGATGCCCGAGACCGGGACGAAAGGAATGACATCGGCGGCGCCGATGCGGGGATGCTCGCCTTGCTGACGGTTGAGGTCGATCAGCTCGACAGCCTTCCCTGCCCCTCGTACGGCCGCTTCGACCACCGCCTGCGGTTCGCCGGCGACGGTCACCACGGAGCGGTTGTGGTCGGCGTCCAGCGACCAGTCGAGGAGGCGAACGCCTTCCACACGCATGGCGGACACGATCGCCTCGACGCGGCGGGCATCCCGGCCCTCGGAGAAGTTGGGCACGCATTCGACAATCGGTGCGGACACAAAGGCAGCTCCTGGCTTCTAGCTCTTGGCTATTAGCTCTTAAGCTCGTTCTCGAATTCGCGGCAAATCCCAGCCATTTTCGTCGATCCCTGAGTTCGCTCGTTGAAAACCCGTGCAGGATTCTATCTCCACAGAGGGACAAACAGCCAGGAGCTAAAAGCTGGAAGCTAAAAGCTGCTTTTTCACTTCCACCACGTATATCCCACCTGCACCTGAAGGCTGGCGTTGACGCCGGGGTTGTGGTCGCCCAGCGAAGCGGAGGACATGTGCACCGCATTCAACCCCACATCGATGGATCGCCTGGGCCGGGTGAAAATGTGCACCCCGACGCCCCCCTGCGGCGAAAAGTTCCATACCGAGGTCCCGCCGGGCGTGCCGTGCGGCACCAGCACGTCGGGCGGGAATTTGTGCGTGGTGTAGATGAGCCCGCCCGCGGCCTGAAACCAGGGCTGGACGCGCCGCGAGCGGGTCAGGAAATTCCAGCGGAAGATGACCGGCTCAACGCTGACGCCGGTATACGTTCCGCCGCCGATGGGCTCGTTGTAGACCTGGCCGCCAAAGAGGAATGTCTGCACGTGCGGCGCCGGCGTGTACGCCTGCCAGAGCGGCATGATGTTCCCGCCGAATTCGAACTGGCCGCTGAGAATGCCGGCGTGGAGGACCGGCGTGAGAACCTTACCCGCCTGAAAGCCGGCCCAGAAGAACTTGAAGTCGCTGCGGTCGCCCACGCCGGTGCCCCAGTTGGCGAATGGGCCGTACTCCCAGCTTCTTGCATCGCGCACCTCGGCGACCGGCGAATCCGGAAGACTGTGAATCCCGGGGCCCGGGATCGTCGTTTTCACCGGGTTATCGCCCGAACCGGTGGAACTTTGCGCCATTGCGATGCCTGCGGCCATGAGAAAAACAAGGATGAGGAGTTTCGCCGTTCTCTTCAACGCGATTCCCTTTCGAGGGATCAGGATTGTGAATCTCCCAAAAAAAGGCCGCCTCCATGGGGCGGCCTGTGGTTTGCTTTGTCCGGAGTCAGCCGGCCACCTGCTCCATCTGCTCGGCGGTCATATCGAAATTCGAGTGCACGGCCTGCGTGTCGTCGAAGTCCTCCAGCGCCTCCAGCAGACGCATCATCTGCGACGCCGTGGGGCCTTCGAGCTTCGTATACGTGGAAGCGACCATGGTGATCTCGCTCATCACCGTGGGAATCTTCGCGGCCTTGATCGCGTTGGCGACGGTCTCGTAAGCGGCCGGCTCGGTGGTGATCTCCCACGTGTCGCCCTGGTCGCTCAGGTCTTCGCCGCCGTGCTCGAGGACGATGTCCATCAACTGCTCTTCGCCTGCAGCGGGCTTCTCGACGGCGATCAGGCCCTTCTTCGAGAACATGTGCAGGACCGAACCGGTCGAACCAAGGTTGCTGCCGTTTTTGGAAAAGATGTGGCGGATTTCGCTCACCGTGCGGTTGCGATTGTCGGTGGTCACGTCGACGAGGACGGCCACGCCTCCGGGGCCGTAGCCCTCGAAGGTGATCTCTTCATAGGTGGCGCCGGGCAGCTCGCCGGTGCCGCGCTGGATGGCGCGCTTGATGTTGTCGGCGGGCATGTTTTCGGCCTTGGCGGCCAGGATGGCCGTGCGCAGGCGCGGGTTGCCGTCGGGGTCGCCGCCGCCCTTGGCGGCGATGGAGATTTCCTTGATCAGGCGGGTGAAGATCTTGCCGCGCTTGGCGTCGAGCGCGCCCTTTTTGTGCTTGATGGTGGCCCACTTCGAATGGCCGGACATGGGATTCCTCGGCGGTAATCTTGAAGGCCGGCGCGACGCGCCTGCCCTAGCGAGTATAGCACCGGGGTGGCGGAGCAGGGTTGAATGGATGCGGCGGCTGGCATCGCGCATCGGTGCGGCCACCCGCTCGCCGGCCGCAGGGCAATCGCGTGAAGGAGTCTTATCGATCCGAGAGGTCACGCCCGCTCGCGCCGCAGGCGCAAAGTTCGTTAGCCCAGCGTTTCAACGCTGGGAAACAGGCCCCAAAGAAAGCTCCGGGGCCCCGCAGGGGCGGCGCCGGTCGCTGCCGTGAATATTGATTTAGCGTTCGGCCTCTTCAAGTTGGGCAAACATCTCTTTTAGATCGAGGTAGGCTGGCGTCGCTGCAATACCGAACCGATCCTTTCGCGTCCAGTTCCCATCCGAGCAGTCCCAGCCAATGCGCTTGGCCGGATCGACGACCCAGATATTGGAAATCCGGAAGGCGCGATAGTCGTCGATCCTCTCCTGCATCCTGGAGTGGCGGTCTTCGGGTGAAAGCACCTCGATGGCGACCAGTTGCGGCCGGGTGAAGACCTGCTCGACAGGTAGTTCGCGCGAGAAGACGCTTACGTCCGGAATGCGTACCCGATTGGGTCCGAGGCGCGTGCGCTGCTCCTGGATGCAGCGGATGCCCCATTCTTTTTCATGCCGCGCGAACCAGAGCAGAATCGCCTTTTGTACGGCGTTGTGGTCGTACTCGCCCACATTGCGCTCCTCGATTTCGCCGTCGACAAACTCCGCATCCGGCTCATAGCTCGTTTTCAGGTATTGCTCGATCGGGATGTGCGTCGCGGTGGCCATCGGCGCTGCCTGCTCAGCAGTCTACCACCGGTTGCGCCGTGGAATTGGCCGCTCCACGCCGCTCTCGCTCCGGGATTGCCGCCGCAACGCCATGCGTTGTGGGACTGAACGATGCGGCCGATCCTTCGAGCTGTCGCTGCATCTCCGCGCAGCGATAGCGATCGAACTGATACGTCCCGGCGGAGGGCAGCTCCTGCGCGAGACCATTCGCCGTGGCCCACGCCTCGCGCGCTTCGTCCGGACAGTTCTCCACCCACAGCAGCGCGCTTTTGGCCAGCCAGTAGTCGAAGCCCAGATGAGTGGGCTTCTTGGCTTCCATCCGCTCCCACCACTGGCGTGAAGCGGCCGCGTCGCGGCGCAAAAACGCCGAGTCGAAGACAAAGGTCGTGAGCAGATCGGCCGAGACATGCGATTCGACTTCGGGATACATCGATTCGGCTTCGGCCAGAGACGCGCGGGCCTGGTCCAGATCTCCGCGATCGAGACAGTACGATGTCGCGAACAGGCGCAGGATCATGGCGTGCTGTCCCTGCCGAAATACCTCGGAGGCCCGGCGAATGGCTTCGATGTCGTAGTCCCGCGGACGGAGCGGAGTCACGGTGGTGGCGCCGGCGATGGAAAACGCGCGCCACAGATCGGCCCACGGTCCGCCGGAGAGGAGCTGATAGATGCGCGCGCCATCGGAGTAGAGCGCATCGGGCCGCACCGGCAGAAGGTTCACGACAAACGAGACCAGTCCGAAAATGGAGAGAAGCGCAAGAAACTGCCAGTAGCGCTCGTAGGGCGATCGCTCGGAGGTGAGCGTGAGCGCCGCGGCGACCAGTCCGGTAACCAGGCTGGCCACGGGACCGGCGGCGATCATACTGATCTGGCGCCATTGCGGCTCATCGGGATTGGAAGGAACCAGCGCCGCCGCCCCGCCGACGGAGAAGAGTTTCGACGGAACAAATTGCAGCTTCCAGCGGCCGTCGAGAATGCGCAGTTGAAACGGCCCGACGATAAAGGCCCTGAGCTTCATTCCCAGGGCACAGCCGGCTCCCGCATGGCCCAGCTCGTGTGTCAGGGTGTTGACCAGGAAAGCCAGCAGGAAAAAGATCCAGAAGGTAGCGCCATGGACAAGGGGCAGGTCGCGGCTTTGCCACCAGCGCATCCACAGACCCTCCAGAAGGAAATAGCCGGCGATGGCCAGTATCCATGCCACCAGGTCCATGACCGCGCTGGTTCCATCGCCGGCAATCCTCGGCTGGCGCAGCGGGGCGGTGGGGACGGCGGCCGAGTCCCGGTGCGCGAAGGCCACGATGCCCAGAACTCCGAGCGCCGTCATCAGAAGATCGAGGATCACGATGCTTTGCGGAAGGCGCTCCAGGGGAAAGGCGCGCGCCGTGTAAAGAGCAAACGCCAGCAGCGGGATGCCTTGCAGCGTGATGAGCAGGCTGGCGGCCAGCGCCCACGCACGGGCCGAGGCTTTGCCTCTCCGGGTAGTCCACCAGGCGAGCGCGAACAGATACCCCAGGATGAGAGGCAGAACGAAGATGCACTTGCTCAGCGAGACGAGAGCCGACTGGGC
Source organism: Acidobacteriaceae bacterium (assembly GCA_030039035.1). Taxonomy (GTDB): domain Bacteria; phylum Acidobacteriota; class Terriglobia; order Terriglobales; family Acidobacteriaceae; genus Telmatobacter. Next base: position 6,189 of record JASHQQ010000318.1, read on the forward strand.
AAAAGGCGACAGGGCATCCGGGTGCAGTTGCAGCGGCGAGACGGCGTTGCGAAAGGCCAGAGGGACCGTGGAGACGGCAGCCAGCAGGAACGCTATGGAGAAGAATCCGAAGCAGCCGCTGACAAACCTTCTTAGCTTCGACATCACAGGGCGGGGGACCTCGCGATGGGTTAAGTGCGCGATGGGCGAACCACGACTTGTCGAATATACATCGAGTTACTGTTCTATTTCCGGCCAACTCCTCCTACGAAAGTGTTAGAGCGTGTTTCAAAAAGGGTGATTTGAAAGGGCCCGACTTCAGTCGGGCCGAAAGTACCCGCCCCATTCAGAGGGTCTTAACCCCTGAGGGATGTTTTCAGCACGCGTTGGGCGATTTTTGAAACTTCACATCTGGAGACGCTGCAAGTTTTCACGGAACACAGGCAGCCGCCATTCTTGTGCGCGGCATGCGGCACAGTATGAAGATGGAATCCCATCCTGCCCCGCTCGCTGCGGCGGGAGGAAAAGGATGCGGTAACCGTCGGGTTCGTTATGCCATGGAGAGCGAGCCTCATGACCCTTCACGCGCGCGTTCGTTTTTTCCCCGCTATGGAATCGCTTCGGCCGAAACTTCGATCTGCTGGCGGCGGCCGGTGCCGGGGATATCGAGAGAACCAAGGACCATCGGCTTGCCCTGCTCCAGTGTCGACATGCCGTCGAGATACGTCTGTTGCACGACGGGATCCTGCGCGCCGAGAACGGATCTCTCTTCCGCAAGGCTCGACTGCTCCACCTTGGTGTGCAGCCTCACGCCCTCGATGTCGGCTTCAATGTGAAGCCCGATATCCTCGTACTGCACCTGGGAAAGTTCGTTGGAATTCTCCTTCGAAACACCGGTCACAATGGGGACCTTGCTTCCCCGCCGGAACAATGTCGTCTTGCCCGGCACAACAATCAGGGAGTAGCGTTGCGGATCCGCACGCTGGCTGCCGTCCGTCTCCGTGAAGGTGTAGGTGAGACGGTAGGCTTTCCTCGGCTGGTCGATCTCGGCGAGAATTTTCTGCGCCAGCGCGATGTCGTCCTCGCCGCCGCGAATCGAGATGGCCTGCTGCGTGGCTACGTAATAGATCCTGGCCCGAGGCAGCATGTTGCGAAGGTCGGTGACAATGTCGTTGGCTTCGTTTTGCTGGGTAAGGTTGGCGAGATGCAGCGTTTGGTAGGCTTGCCCAGCCGGCTGCGGCTCAGAGGGCTCGCCGGAAGACTGCGATTGCGCGCGGGCCATGGGCGCCGGGATGAGCGCGAACGCCATTGCCAATGCGATCGACAAGATGGAAAACGTGAATGGGCGATAGGTGTGCTTTTGAGCTGGATTGCTAGACAGTTTCATCGTTCGCCTCGCAGAAGGTGAATTCAACGGAGAATACCGGGATGAATTTCTTAAGTGGCGAGCGGCTCGTTCATGAGGACAGACGCGCCGATGCGGGATTCGCTCGAAGTATCTGGTGAAATACGTCTGCGGGCCTGCGGCTGCGAGTTATCCTGTGGGACAATCACGAATGAGGTGCCGAGTGCATCCGACAAAAGCGTCCTGGTTTGTTGTCATTGTTTTTTCGATTACGGCCGCAACATCGCAAGCAAAACCAACCGCCGAGACGCAGGCGAAGGGCGGTTTCGTGCGGCTGGACCGCGTGACCGCTTCGCATCCGCTGGCGAATGGAATCGAGATTCGCTGCGGCGCGGCGGTCATGCAAGTCACTGCGTTGCGCGACGACGTGCTGCGCGTGCGCGTGGGACCGGGCGGGCAACTGCCCGAAGACGCCTCGTGGGCGGTGCTGCCGGCGTCGCGCACGGCGAGCGTGACTGTTACGCAGGATTCGGGCGGATCGTCGCTCGGATTCAAAACCGCGAAGTTGAGCGTGCAGGTTCGCAAGGACCCGCTGGAGAT
>JASHQQ010000319.1 GCA_030039035.1 Acidobacteriaceae bacterium
GCGGGATCGAGGCCGGAGACGGCTTTGACCCGCGCATCCTGATCCGCGAAATCATCCGAGCCGCCGCCCTTGGGGCCCATGCCCGAGAGCAGATCGGGCGCGACAACGATGAAGCCCTTCGCGGCGATCTCGTCGGCCATCTCCTTGGCCCAGTCGGTGAGGCCGAAGATTTCGTGAATGAGCACGACGACAGGCGCCTTGCCGCTTGCCTCCGGGTAAACAACGAAGGCGTCGACGGTGCGGTCGCCGTGCTTCAAGTGAACATACTCGTGATGGCGAGGCGACGCGTCGAGGCGTGCCTTGGCCCAATCCTGCGCGGGCGAAGACGTTGCGGCGAGGGGAACGAGAAACGCAGCGGCAAGAAGAACGACCGGGGAAGCGGCGGTTTTCATGCCGATGAGTGTAGTGGCGGCATAGAGGGGTGGCAAGAGAATTTCAATTCATCGATGATCTCCGGCAGGGTCCGCATCCGGAGGCTGGCGTCATTGTTTTCGATCTCCGGCGTGCGCTGGACCGGAGCGATCGCCGAGCCGCGAGACGCTGAATTGCGCGCCGGCAAAAAGGATCAGACCTGAAATGTATCCCCAGAAGAGCAACCCGACCGAGACATAGAGCGGGCCATAGAGCGACTTGAGATCGAGATGCGGCAGAATCGCGGTATAGGCCGACTTGGCCCCGAACCACACGAGGCCGGTGACGATCGACGAGCGCATCACCGGCCGCCACGGCACCTTGCAGTTGGGCAGGATCCAGTAGATGGAAAAGAAGAAGACGATACAGGCCACTCCGGTCGAAAGAGCCAGCCAGAGATAGTTGATCGCGCGGAAGGCGAAGTTGTCCACGTGATGGAAGAAAAGGAATGCCAGCAACTGCTGCTGGCCGGCGTTGACCAGGATGCTGGCCAGTGCCAACACAAGCATGAGGCCGGCGAGCCCGAAGGCGACCGCCTGGTTGAGCAGATAGTTGCGGCTTTTGTTCACGCCCCAGGCCTGGTTCAGCGCCACTTCCAGCGGCAAAAAGATCCCCGTGCAGGAAACGAGGATCATGACCAGCGAAAGCGCCTGCACTCCGTGCCGCGGAACAACGGCTTCGAGGTTGTAGGTGAGGAATCCTTCGCGCGCGGTGGAGGGCAGAAAATAGTTCACCATGTCGCTGATCACGGTGACCATCACCTTCGAGTGAAAGACCGAACGCGCCAGCGTGTAGAGCAGTACGATAAACGGGAGGAACGAAAGAATGGCGTTGGCCGCGACGCTGAATGCGAACGTGTGCACTTCGCTGTCGAGCAGGTACCGTGCCAGATCCGCGCCGTCGCGGCGCCATCGGTACCATTTTGAGGCCGAGGCGGGCGGAGCAGAGCGTGCGCTGGCCTCGGGCCGGAGAACAACCGGCCCATCCGCGGCGCAGGGCTGGATCGTCTCGGGCGCAAGCGGAGTATTCGTACCGGATTCTGAGACGGATGCCAATGTCTCCTCCAGGTTTTTCGCGCCGAAATCCTTCCCCAAAAGTGGCAGGAGTGCCCGCGTGGAGCCTCTCGCCGCAGCTTCCGAAAAGATGCCTCAATCAAGGATAACGCACAGATGGGATTCGAGTTCCCGGCGAAGCTGAATCGAGGGCCGCGGGTTACCATTTTCACAGGCCGTTCACTTTTTCTTCTTGCATCCCAAACCGATTCCTGCCATAACTTGAGCACGGCGCGGTAGCGCCGACCCTGGTTAGGCTGCAGGCTTTGGATGTCTTGGTTTTTTCTCGCCCCGCCGACAACTAAGCCATTGCAATGAGCTTCCGCAGCGCCAGCATCCTGAGCGCCAGGCGGCTTGCGCCGTTTCGAGGCGTTCGTCAAGTCCCTTGCCTGACGGCGCCTAAGGCGTCAGGCGCGAAGAGAGGTTGAAGTGGGGCCCAGCATTGAAGGAGAGAACGAAGTGAAGGAAAAAGGTGTGGTGAAGTGGTTCAACGGAGCAAAGGGCTATGGATTTATCCAGCGCTCGAGCGGTGAAGATGTGTTTGTCCATTTCTCGGCCATCCAGGAGAACGGCTACAAGACTCTCAACGAGGGCGAGTCGGTCGAATTCGAGTGCCAGCAGGGCCCCAAGGGGCTGAACGCCGCCAATGTAACGCGGGTCGCGTAAAGCATTTTCACAGTGAGCGTAGCCCGAAGGGGATACACCAGAGCCGGCGCGACCAGCCGGGAGCGACGGCATCGGGGTGGTGCCGGAAAGGCCGCCGCGGCTCTGAAAATGCCATAGCACTCTTCCCTTCCCCGATCCGGCAGAGAATCCTGTCGCGGCTTCCCGACCTTTGCGCGTTTGTCCGCGCAGATGCGCAAAGGAGGCCGCGCTTTCCGCTGACCGGGTCACGAATCTGATTCAAACCTGGTTCCTTGAACCTGCACGCCCTCGAGTTTGCGCATAGCCCAGATCGCGGCCTTGCGCAATCCCTCGTCGACTGCCGTGGACCAGCGTTCGAGCCTTTGCACAAACGCGCGGTCTCCGCTATTGCCCATGGCAACGGCGATATTGCGTCGCAGTCCATCGAATCCGGCGCGGCGCACCGGCGAGCCGTTGAAGGTACGCTCGAATTCCTTTTCGTCGAGACCCGCCAGCCATTCGAGCGCAGGATTCACGAGTTCTTCGCGCGGCAGCAACTCCGGATCCTCGTGAATCGGCGCCTTGCGGTTCCACGGGCACACATCCTGGCAGATATCGCAGCCGAAGATTTGACGGCCCATTCCATTCATCAGCATTTCATCCAGCGGACTGCGATGCTCGATCGTCAAATAGGAAACGCAGCGGGTCGCGTCCATCCTGTAGGGTGCGATGAAAGCGTTCGTCGGGCACGCATCCAGGCAGCGCGTGCAGCTTCCGCAGCGGTCGGGCACTTTCAGCGTTTGCTCGCCTGCCTCAACTTCGAGCGAAGTCAAAAGCACCGCGAGAAAGACAAACGAGCCAAGCCTGGGATGAATGAGACACGTGTTCTTTCCCGTCCAGCCGAGGCCTGCCGCAATCGCGAGAGATCTTTCGACGATCGGACCGGTATCGACATAGGTACGCGACTGGAAGTCACCGAACGGTTCGCGGAGTTCTGCGTCTAATCGTTTGAGTCGCTTGAGAAGAACCTTGTGATAGTCCGATGCCCGGCGAATGCCGGTTTCGTCGATGCGGCTCGACCATGCGTAACGCGCGATCCAACCGCGATTCGATGGAGCATCGTTAACCGATCGCGGTTGCGCGGAGTTATAGCTTGCGAGACAAACAATCGCGGAACGCGCCCATGGAAAAGGAGTTGAAACCCTGGCTCGAACGAGTTTCCCATGGTCGTTGATTCGCGCGAGATAGCGCATCGAGCCCGCATGGCCGGACTGAATCCATGATTCGAATCGGGATGCATCGCGTGCTGCATCCCCATGAGGAAGCGCGACAATCCCGGCCTCCGCGAATCCCGCGTCGCGCGCCAGTTCGCGCACGATTTGAAGCGTTACGCGGCGTCGGGAATCCAATAAGGTAACGGATTCGCGATTCACATCCATCATCAGTCGGGGAACGGAAAAGCTCCTTTGGACGTAATACTCATCGATCTGTTCGATAGCGGACGCCGGAACCGGAAAGCGAACACCGGATGGCGCCGGGCACGAAGCCGGGGACGCTCTTATCCCCTGTAGATGCAGCGTATTCCGCCTCGGAGGGGTTTTGGCACCCGAGGTGCATTCTCCACTGTAATCGAGCATACTCCGGGTCACGCGGGGACAGGTTCCCGAAGGAGGGTCTAATGAGTACCAGAATATCCAACACGAATGGCGCAATGGTAGTCGCCCCATGCGGGTTGACGGAACTGGTCCGCGGCCAGGAGCGGGAACTGGTTGAGGAGATGACGCCGGTGGTGCGGCAGCAAAGCGTCGCGCTCGACCTGAAGAAGGTCGATCGCATCGATGCCGCCGGAATTTCCGCGCTGATCTCCCTCTATGGACAGGCGCGCGACGCCGGCCACTCGTTCGCCGTCGCCAATCCGACGGCGCACGTCCAGGAGATCCTCGCTCTGGTGGGACTGGACCGCATCCTGCTTTCTCCGCAAGAAGCGAACCGGTTGCAGGAAGCGTGCTGCTTTGCGCAGTCGGCGGCGTAAGGCCGAGATTCGGATTTCCATCCTGAATTTGTCAACCATCTGCGAAAACTCGCAACCCGGGGGCTTTTGAAAGGGCACGACTTTACAGCTTGCTGAAAAAACCCCTGCCCACGGGCGTTTTGTAACAGGGCTCGACTTCAGTCGGGCCGTAAGGGTCGGAAGAATCAGCGCCGGCTTTAGCCGCTGCGGCGCTCCAGTCGCAGAGTTCTCTCGTCTTCGGCTTTTTTCAGCAAGCTGTTCAGTCTTGCCGACCATAGGTCCGTGCCCTTTCAAAGCGCCAGAGATAGCTCACCTTCGCGAACGCGTCTTGAAATGGGAAAGCCATTGCCGCAAATTCATCGCTCGCGCGCCATCCACGGTGGTTCCCATGTGACGCCAGGCACATCGGGCGTTATACTGGCTACGTTATTCGTATTACCGAATAAACCGATTCGCCGCATGGCGCAGTCCGATGCGTGGATGATGTGAATGCGTCCGGCCGGTGGTCCTGCGGGATCTCCCGGCGCCGGGCTGCCGTTCCGCAACCCCTCCAGACCGACTCGAGCCGCGGCAACCCCAAAGCGGAGGCTTCATCCCATGCCACATGGAGTAGCGGAACTACCGGTTGCCGAGCAGGCGACCCCGACTCAATCTGAAACGCAGTATGTGTACTTTTTCGGCGGCGGCAAGGCCGACGGCAACGGCAAGATGAAAGATGTGCTGGGCGGCAAGGGCGCCGGCCTGGCCGAAATGACCAACGCCGGATTGCCGGTTCCTCCGGGATTCACCATCCAGACCGAAGCCTGTCGCGAGTACATGCGCGGGCAGTTGAATCCCGAGATCGACGTGCAGATGTTTGCCGCGCTCGATCGCCTCGAGCGCATGCAGGGGCAGAAGCTGGGCAAGGGCGACAATCCCCTGCTCGTTTCCGTTCGCTCGGGCGCCAAGTTTTCCATGCCCGGGATGATGGACACGATTCTGAATCTCGGCCTGAACGACCAGGCCGTGGAAGCGCTGGCGAAGCGCAGCAACAATCCACGCTTTGCGTATGACTCCTATCGCCGGCTCATCCAGATGTTCGGCGACGTGGTGCTCGATGTGCCGAAGAAGAAGTTCGAGCACATCTTCGACTCGGTGAAGCACCGCGAGAAAGTGAAATTCGATTACGAGCTGCAGCCCAAATCGCTTCTCGAGATCATCGCCGAGTACAAAAAGCTGGTGAAGAAAGAGACGGGCAACGACTTTCCGCAGAACCCGCTCGACCAGTTGGTGCAGGCGCGCGACGCCGTCTTCCGTAGCTGGAACAACGATCGCGCCAAGACCTATCGCCGCATCAACAA
>JASHQQ010000320.1 GCA_030039035.1 Acidobacteriaceae bacterium
CGGGAAACGATCGCCATCCATGGCGGCTACACGGTCGATCCCACTACCAAGGCTGTTGCGGTTCCGATCTATCAGACCGTCGCGTATGCGTTCGATAGCGCCGAACACGCCGCCGCGCTCTTCAACCTGGAGGCGGACGGCTTTCGCTACACGCGGATCCAGAATCCGACCACGGCCGTGCTCGAACGCCGCATTGCCGCGCTCGAAGGCGGCGTGGAGGCTCTATGCGTGGCCAGTGGGCAGGCCGCAGTTTCCTATGCTATCCAGAATCTGACGCGCCCGGGATGCAACGTCGTCTCGGTCCCTCAGCTTTATGGCACAACGCATACGTTGCTGGCCCACGTGCTGCCCGGTCAGGGAATCACAGTTCGACTTGGGGAATCCGATGATCCGGCAGCCATGGAGAAACTGATCGATGATAAGACCTGCGCGGTTTATTGCGAGAGCGTCGGCAATCCGGCCGGAAATATCTGCGACATCGAGACACTGGCCAAGGTGGCGCACCGGCACGGTGTGCCGCTGGTTGTCGATAACACGGTTGCATCGCCCATTCTCCTGCGGCCCATCGAGTACGGCGCCGACATTGTGGTTCATTCGCTGACGAAGTTCCTCGGCGGACATGGGACGACGCTGGGTGGAGCGATCGTCGACAGCGGTAACTTCCCATGGAAAGACCATGCCTCGACATTTCCCATGTTTACCGAGCCCGATCCCTCCTACCATGGATTGGTTTATACGGATCACTACGGAAACGCCGCGTACATCGGGCGGTGCCGCAGCGTTTACCTGCGAACGAATGGCGCCGCTCTCTCGCCGATGAGCGCATTCCTGCTTCTGCAAGGTGTCGAGACCGTCGCGCTGCGCGTGGAGCGGCACGCGGAAAACGCCAAAGCCGTAGCCGGATTCCTGCGGGCGCATCCAAAAGTGGAATGGGTCAATTACGCCGGTTTTGCCGATAACAAATACTATGCGCTCGCGCAAAAATATCTTGGCGGGCGAGCTTGCTCTCTTGTATCCTTTGGTGTCAGGGGAGGATTTCCCGCGGCGGTCAAATTCTACGACGCCCTGACTTTAGTAACTCGGCTGGTAAACTTGGGTGATGCCAAGTCTTTGGCTTGTCACCCGGCATCGACGACACACCGGCAAATGTCAGCCGGCGAGCAGCGCGCCGCGGGGGTGACTCCGGAATTGGTTCGTCTCAGTATCGGCATCGAGCACGTCGACGACATTGTCGCTGATCTCGATCAAGCCCTCAAAGCCACGGGGTAAATGAGATAGTTTCGATATGTTATCCTATCTTATTCGAAAAGAGAGATACTTATGCCTGTAACTCAAAATTCGAAGATATACCAGCCAGTCTCTCGATCACGCAGAAATGGAACGAAGGAAGAGCCGTCGGTGGAGCGCGTTGAGCACACCCGAAGGGAATTGACCATCGGGCTGATCAACAACATGCCGGATAGCGCGCTTCTCGCCACCGAACGTCAGTTCCTCTCGCTTCTGAATTCCGCATCCAGGGACATATCCATCCGCCTTTCGCTCTACTCTCTTCCCGGCGTACCCCGGTCCGAGGCGAGCGCACGCCGGATTGCGCGCCTTTATTCCAGCACCGAGAGTCTGCGCGGAATGCGTCTTGACGGGCTCATCGTCACGGGCCGGGAATCGATGGCCCGGGACCTGGCCGACGAACCCTACTGGGAGAGCTTTGGGGAGATCGTGGAGTGGGCGCGGTGTCACACCTATTCCACCATCTGGTCCTGTCTCGCCGCGCACGCGGCCGTCCAGTACCTGGAAGGAATCAAACGCATCAGGGACCATCGCAAACACTGTGGCGTTTTTGACTGCGAGCGCGTCTCGGACCACCCGATAACGCGGGGCACACCGGCTCGCTTCCGCGTGCCGCATTCCCGCTGGAACAACCTGCGTGCGGAGGATCTGGCGCAGAGCGGGTATCAGGTTCTGACGCACACGTCGAATTCGAACGTCGATGCATTCTTGAAGGAGGAAGAGAGCCTGTTCGTCTTTTTCCAGGGACATCCTGAATACGAGTCGAAGACGTTGCTCCTCGAGTACCGGAGGGATGTTGCCCGATATCTTCGCAGAGAGACAGGTACTTATCCATCCATCCCGATGGGTTATCTGGATCGCGACACGATGGCCGCTCTGAATGGAATGGAAGTTCGGGCGCGAAGCCATCGCGCCCCGGAACTTCTTCCGGAGGTGAATCGAATCCTGGAGAGGGCCAGCGTCGAACAGTGCTGGCGGACGACTGCCGTCCAGATCTACGGGAATTGGCTCGATTATATTCTTGCGGAGAAGGAGCGACGTGAGCCGGCTGGACCGGAATTGATCGGTCGGGTCGATAAATGGATCCCAAGCGTGTTTGGCGCGGACTCATCCGCGCGGGGAATCTTTCTGGCTCGATGACCTGGCCCAGACGAGTCACGCACATATTCCCGGAGCCGCGGCGCGTCTTGAGCCTTGCTTTACCTCAGTTTGTCTGTGAACGCTTTGTGGGTAGCCGCACCGGGTGCGTCCGGTTGTGCGTGCGCACGCGATGCGGACACCGACGTTGTCGGAAGTAGCTGGCCTCGCGAAGCAAGCTATTCGCCCAGCACCGCTTTGACGGCCGCCCGCAACACGCCGACCATGCGATGGATCTCGCCCTCGGTAATGATCAACGGAGGCGCGAAGAGAACCTCATCTCCCGGAGCCGGATCGTCGCCAGCCGCGGGACGTGTTCGCGTAACCACCCCGCGCTTCCTCATTTCGGCCTGAAGCTTCCCGCCGATCCTCTTTTCGGCGGCAAAGTTCTTCCTTGTCGGCCGATCCTCCACAAATTCCACCGCCGCAAGCAATCCCATCCCGCCTCGAATATCTCCGGCGTGTGGATGACCGCTAAACGTGTCCTTCAAGGCGGTCAACAAAACCTTTCCCATCCTTGCCGAATTCTCTAACAGCCCCTCGCGCTGAAGTATCTCAATGTTCTTGAGAGCGACAGCGCAGCAGGTTGGATGGCCGGAATTCGTGTAGCCGTGCATCCATCGGCTCCCGGGCTCGACGGAATCGATAGCCTCCTTGATTTGTGGCGTGATCAGGATTCCGCCCAGCGGTACGTAACCTGAAGTTATCCCCTTTGCAAACGAGACGATATCGGCCCTCACCTGCCAGTGATCGAAGCCCCACCATTGTCCAGTGCGTCCGAATCCGGTAATGATCTCGTCTGCAATCAGCAGAACATTGTTGCGGGTGCAGACTTTGCGAACGAGTGGCCAGTAGTCGTTTGTCGGGTAGATCACGCCGCCGGCACCGGGGATCGGCTCGCCGATGAACGCGGCAACGGTGTCGGCTCCTTCACGCAGGATCGTTTCTTCCAGCTCCCGCGCCGCGGCCTGGCCGATCGTCTCGCCGGGCTTCGCTCCGCGGTAACGATACGGATAACAGGCCTGAATGTGGAGGAATCCCGGGGCACGCGGCTCGAACATCTTCCAGTACGCCGCAATTCCGGTGGCGCTCATGGCCTGCAGCGTGACGCCATGATATCCGTGAATGCGCGAAATAATCTTGACCTTCTCCGGCTTGCCCTGTACCCGCCAATAGTAGCGCGCTGTCTTGAATGCGGATTCATTCGCCTCCGCACCGCCGGATGTAAAGAACACCGCCGCCATCCCCGGTGATATTTCAATCAGGCGTTGCGCCAGCTCGATCGACGGGATCGTCGATGAGCCCGCGTAGCCGGAGAAGTACGCCAGCTTTTTCATCTGCTCGGCCGCTGCATCGGCGAGCTCGGCCCGGCCATGACCCACATTCACATTCCAGAGCCCGGAGAGCCCATCAATATATTCCTTTCCCTCAACATCGCGCAGAAAAATGCCGCTCCCGCTCGAGTAGATCACCGCATCGTTCGACTCGATGGGGTGATGGAGCGAATGGATCTGGTGCTCTCGATCAACCTTGGCCAGTGCAGCGGCCGAATCTGCCACGAATTTCTCCTTTCCGATTGCAGCTTTCAGATCACGTGCGGTTTGATTGAATCGCCCTCCATGTATCGTACAACGGCTCCAGGGGATTGCGGAGATTCTGCGACATCGATTCAGCCATCGAAAAGATTGCAACGGTCCCAATGAATTGAGCTAACGAAGGAGTAACCAACGAACAAAAGGAGCCGGGCATCCGGCTCTTTTTTTGTGCGCCGAGCATTCCAACATTCTTCAGATGTGACCATCAGCAATCTGTGGGCTGTCTCGATCGGAAACAGGCCACGCAGGTGTGAGCTCGGTTTTGCGTTCGGCGAGAGGGAATATGTTTCTCATTACTTCACGTTTTTGCCGATGAGCGCGGCGAGTCGGGCGATCAAGGCATGAGCAGAAATGGCGCGGATCGTGATTTGACAGCATACGAACGGCAGGCTGCAAAGCTGGAGATGTCGGCGGAAACGCGGTAAACGCCGTGACCTTCAACAATGTTACCGTGCCGGCCGATGGCACTTATCAGCTCGAGACCGACTATCAGACCAGCGGGCCGCGCTCTTATTTCATGAGTATCGATGACGGCACGGCAACTGAGCTCGATCTGAACGGGAGCACCTTCAACAACCCTGCACCTGTGGTCATCAACGTCCAGCTCAAGGCCGGTGTCAACGCCATCGAGTTTGGAAATCCGACAGAATACGCGCCGGACCTGGACCGGATCGTCGTCGCGTCCCTGGTTGATTCCACCCTTTCTTCGAATTGACAACGCGTGCAGTGAAGTGGAAATCCCTGAGGTCAGATGCCCTGAGCCGGACCCGGTTCGAAGGAGATGTTGAGTCGGGTCAGGCCGCGTAATCCGGCGTTTTCCCGCCATTCCAGCCGTGTCTCCAGCA
>JASHQQ010000321.1 GCA_030039035.1 Acidobacteriaceae bacterium
AGATGATCTCCATGGCCGTGGCGTTGGGCGTGCGGCAGGCGAGGCCGTCGGCGATCGTGTTCGAGGGCGCCTCGACGATCCGGCGCTCTTTGAAGCTGAGCGCATACGACGGCGAGCCGGCGGCGACCACACCAACGATTTCAGTTTTCAGCCCCAGCGCGTTTCGCGCCGCAGAAACGCCGCAGATCGACGAGCCGAGACCGATGGGCACATAGACGAGATCGAGCTCCGGCGCGCCCTGGAAGAACTCCACCGCGTAGGTCGCCGTGCCCATCACCAGCCGCTCGTGAAAGGAATCGACCATCGCATATCCGCGTTGCGCCGCCAGAGTGCGCGCGAACTCGAGCGACTCCTGGAAATCGTGGCCGTGCTCCACCAGCTCGGCTCCCTGCGCGGCCATGGCGCGATTCTTCTCCACGCTGTTGCCGCGCGGGACGACAATCGCGGCTTTCAGCCCCGCAAGCCGCGCGGCCATGGCCACGCCCTGGCCGTGATTGCCGCGCGTCGCCGCGACCACGCCCTCCAGCTCCGGCTCGGTCTGCCGGAGCCATTCGGTGTAGACCAGTGCGCCGCGCAGCTTGAATGCTCCCACCGGCGAATGGTTCTCGTGCTTGATCCACGCCTCCACCTCCGTCCAGGCGCCGTTGGACAGCCGCCGGTTCACCAGCGGCCAAGTGTACTGCGGCGTGGGCGGCATGTGGCGATAGACGATCGATTGCGCTTCCTGGATCCGGGCCAAATCGGGGAGCTGCATGGTTCCAGCATAGCGGATGGCGGCGCTCCATGAGGGCCGAGCCTCGAAACGGATACACATCTACACATCTTTCTGTGTATCATTCCACACAAGGAGGTGGAATGGCCACCAACCTCGCCATCGACGACAAGCTGATCACCGAAGCCAAACGCATCGGCCGCCACAAGACCAAGAAGGAAGCGGTGACGACGGCGCTGGCGGAATACATTCAACGGCACAGGCAGGCGAGGATCCTTCGGCTGTTCGGATCGATCGACTATGACCGGAAGTACGACTACAAAAAAGCCCGTCTGCGCGATCGGGTTAACTTCTCCGAATGAAACTCCTGGTCGATACTTCGGTGTGGTCGCTTTCGTTGCGCCGCGGGAGCCCGGACGCCTTGGGCCCCCAGGAGCAGCGCCTCGTCTCTGTTCTCGGCAATGCCATTGTCGAAGGGCGCGTGGGGATGATCGGCCCGATCCGGCAGGAATTGCTCTCCGGAATCAGGGAACACTCGCAATACGAAGTACTCAGGAGCTATCTTCGCGATTTTCCCGACGAACCCATCGAATCCGGAGATTATGAGGAGGCTGCCCGCCTGTTCAACCTTTGCCGGAGCCGCGGAGCCGGGTGCGGGCCTGTCGATATGCTGGTCTGTGCAGTGGCAGCGCGCCGCGGCTGGGAGGTCTTGAGCAGCGACAAGGCGCTGAATCGCTGCGTGGTGCTCACCGGGCAGAAAAAGAAACCAGCCAGAAAGGGTTGAAACCTGCCGCATCGCGAATGCCGCGGGGGCCGCGATTTCAATGACCATTCGAACCGCCGAACCCGGCGACGCCGCAGCTATCGCTTCGGTCCACGTTTCGAGTTGGAGAACGACCTACCGGGGCATCGTCCCCGACGCGTTTCTGGATTCGCTGAACATTGAAGCGAGAACCCTGCGATGGCAAGAGATCTTCGCCGCGCAGAAAACCATCTTCTTCGTTGCCGAGGACCAGGCGGGAATCTTCGGATTCATCAATGGCGGAAGAATCCGTCAGCCGATCGCCGGTTACGACGCGGAGTTGTACGCGATGTATCTTTTGCGCGTGCGGCAGGGCCAGGGCCACGGCCGGGCCCTCTTTCATTCCCTTGCCGGAGCGCTGCTCGACCAGGGTTTCACAAGCATGACCGTATGGGTACTCGAGCAGAATCCCGCCGCCGGCTTCTATCGGCGCATGGGCGGCGCTCAGGTCGCCGGACAGAAGATCGAAATCGGCGGCGCAGAGCTCGACGAACTCGCCTTTGGCTGGCCATCGCTGAAAGAATGCCGCGGGGCATGCCCGTAGCACGGGATGCCCTGGCTTCGGACCTTGGGATGGCCCTGGACAAGCCGGAAATCGGCCCTCAGGGGCTAAAGGTCTGCGTGAGAACCCGCTGCGGCATGTTTTCAGGGTGCGAATCGGAGGGAGCAGCAGCCCTCAGGCTGCTGAATCAGCGCAAAACAACGAAGTGGCTTTATAGCAAAACCAGAGATGCTGTATACCGAAGCCAAGGCAATCAAGTCGCCGCGACCCCTGGGAGCGGCGACCCTGCAAGACAGAAAACCGGCCATACCTTCTCTGGTTTTGCAGTAGCCACGGGCCTTTTGAAACCGGCTTTGCACCCTGGGCTCGAGTTCCCGCGAAGACCCGAAAGCCCGCATTTATTTCGCTGCATTTTCAGCGCGGCTGAAGCCGTGCACCTTCAAGGCAACCGCTTGTCCAGAGATTCCTTAGACTGGGAAGGATGTCTCTTCCGCGGCGACG
>JASHQQ010000322.1 GCA_030039035.1 Acidobacteriaceae bacterium
AAGAGAAGCTCACCGGCCCATCGTGGAAGGTCGCTTTCAAGGATGGCCTGCCGACGGCCGCGGCCGAGGCGTTCGCGAAGAAAGCCGGTGTCGAGGTCGGCGCGCTCGAAAAGGTCACGACGGCCAAAGGCGAATACGTCGGTGCGACCGTGACCCGCAAGGGACGCACGGCGGCGGAGATACTCGCGGCGGAACTGTCTAAAGAAGTTCTCGCCATTTATTGGCCGAAGAATATGTATTGGCGCGCGGGCAAGCCGGAGCGCTTCGTGCGGCCGGTGCGCTGGGTGGTGGCGCTGCTCGACTGCGAAATCGTTCCGCTGGAGATCGCGGGAATCGCCGCTGGCAATTTGAGCCGCGGACATCGCATTCTGCACGGCGAGGCGTCGGTGGCGATCGAATCGGCGGCGAAATACGCGGAGAATCTGCGCGCTGCGCACGTGATTGCGAGTGTTGCAGAGCGCCGAGCCATCATCCGCAAGGCGCTGGATGCCGCCACGCGGACCGTTCCTGGCGCGCGCTGGCGCGAAGACGAGCCGCTGGTCGAGACGGTCACGCATCTAACCGAGTGGCCGAGCGTGATCCTCGGCGACTTCGAGCCCGAATACCTTGCCCTGCCGGAAGAAGTCCTCGTCACTGTCATGCGCGATCACCAGAAGTACTTCGCCGTCGAGGATGCCAACGGCAAGCTGGCGCCACATTTTCTCGCCGTGCTCAACACGCAGGTCGACGAGGCCGGCCAGGCGATCATCCGTCACGGAAATGAGCGCGTGCTGCGCGCGCGGTTCAAGGATGCGAAGTTTTTCTGGGATGTGGATCAGAAGATTCCGCTGAAAGATCGCGGCGATAGCCTCGAACATGTGACGTTCCAGAAGGAACTTGGGAGCTACCGTTGGAAGACGATCGAAAACGAGCGCGTCGCGAAGGCGCTGTACGACCAGATTTCGCACAGGAGACAAAAGCTATACGACGACTTCATTGATCTTAATACGCTTATGTTTATCGTTCGCAGTGCGAAGTCAGATCTCACCACAGAACTTGTTAAGGAGTTTACTGAGCTACAGGGAGTTATCGGCGGTCTTTATGCCCGTGTTCAAGGGTTGGGCGAGAAAGTTGCTCAGGGCATTTCGGAGCAGTATGTGCCGGCTGCGATGGAAGACCCGATCCCGAACACGCGTGAGGGCCAAGTCTTCGGTCTGGCCGACCGAATCCAATCCATCGTTGCCATGTTTGGCATCGGCGAAGTTCCCAGCGGGTCTAAAGATCCGTTTGCGCTCCGCCGCGCGGGCAATGCAATTATCAAGATTCTGGCTGAATCTGAATTGCCACTTACGATTGAAAGCGTCGTAGCTGCTGCCGATTCAAAGGACTTGAACCTGGCGGCAGACTTCCTCCGCGAGCGCCTCCATTTCTACCTCAAGGACTACCGCGGCTTCGCCTACGACGTGGTGAACGCCGTTCTCGCCGCCGGCGCCGACGACGTGCGCGACGCGATGGCGCGTGCGGAGGCGCTTACCGCCGTACGCGGCTCGGACGACTTCGCCGCCATCTCCATCGCCTTCAAGCGCATCAAGAACATCCTGCGGCAGGCCGAGGAAAAGGGCTTCGCGATCGGCTCGCCGAAGGCGGTTCAACTTGCTCCCCAAGCCCGGAAACTGCTCGATGAGGCCGAATCGCTCGCGCCGAGAGTCGCCGGGTTGAGAGAAGAGCGGTCTTATGGCGAAGCGCTGGCGCTGATTGCCACACTGCGGCCCACGGTCGATCAGTTCTTCGACGAGGTCATGGTCCTCGATCCGGATGCGAATCTTCGCGGAGCGCATCTGGGGCTGATCGACCAGGTGCTCCGCGAGTTTTCGGGAATCGCGGATTTCAGCGAGATCGTGGTCAGCGGACAGTGAACAGAGAACGGAGAACAGGGAACAGGGAACAGGGATCAGGGATCAATCCGACGGCCGTGTCCCGGCTTTCTGGCTCCCTTCGTCCGTTTCCTCAGCCCCTCAGTCCCCTGGTCCCTCCGTCCCTTAGTCCCTCAGTCCCTTAGTCCTTCAGTCCCTTAGTCCCTCCGTCCCTTAGTCCCTCAGTCCCTTAGTCCTTCAGTCCCTTAGTCCCTCAGTCCCTTAGTCCCTTAGTCCCTCATTCCGCTGGACCCTGACCCCTGACCGCCGCCTCGCGTCTAAAATCGATAGCGATGGCGGACACGCTGTATCTGAGCCTCTGGTACCCGAATCTGCGCCTCGCCGCGCTGGGCGACAAGCTCTTCCAGGTGCTGGGCGAGTTTGGTGCGCATGGAGGTGAAAAGCGGGTCTATGCGGCCACCGCGTGGCCCATCAATTGGAACGAATCGCCGGTCTTTCAGCGGATCTATGGGCGTGGCGAGCGCGGCGCGGAGCCGCGCCGGGCGGTCGGGGAAGCGCTGGAATTGTTGCACGATGACTACGCCTACGAGTTTCAGATTGGCTGGAGTTTGTGGGAGTTCGAGCAAGAAGGCCGAACCGAAGATCGTTCGACTACGCCCTCGCTGCGCTCGGGCTTCGCTCAGGATGACAGATTATCTTCAGGTCCTTCGACTCGGTCCCCGGAAGGGGAGCTCGCTCCGGATAACAATCTGAATGCGGGCGCTTCGCAACGCTCGGGCCTCGCTCCGGATGACAATTTGCTCCGAGGATGGGTGAAGCAGTCGCGACTGGCGCGCGTGACCGGTTATGGGCCGCTCTTCGACGACGGCGCGTACGAGCAGGAAGGGCAAATCCGCATCGACTTCGGTTCCGACGCGGCTTTTCTGCTGGAGGAAACAGAACTCAGCCCAACCGCCGCGCGCCACGTCGAAGAGAATGTGCGCCAGCTCGTGGAACTGGCCGGCGCCGTCGAGAAGGTCTCGGGCGCGACGGCGCGCCTGCTCTGGAGCGAGCTGGGCGAGAGCCTGGCGCAGCGGCTGGCGGCGCGGCTGGGAGCGGTGAACTGACCGTGCGCTTCACCATCGAGCGGCTGCGAACCATAGTCCTGGTGGCCGGAGTGCTGCTGGTGGCGGCGCTGGGAGTGTTTCTCGCACTGGGCAAATGGCGGAACGCGCTGTTCCGGAGTCGCGACATTCCCGGGCGGTTGGGCATCGATATCTCGCAGGAATCGAACGGCGTGACTTACACCCAGTCGCATGGCGGACATATCGAGTACAGAATCCACGCCTCCAAGGTCACCCAGCTCAAGAACGATCATGCGCTGCTCCACGATGTCCAGATCGAGGTTTACGGACCGGACGGCAGCCGCACCGACCGCATTGCGGGGAACGAATTCGAATACGACCAGCAGGCGCAGGTCGCGAAGGCCGCCGGGCCGGTGGAGATCGTGATGACGCGGCCCCCTCCTCCGCCGGCGGCCAAAACCGGACAGTCGGCGACCCAGCCGAAAGGAAGCGCGGAAGCTGCGCCCGACCAGATTCACGTGAAGACGAGCGGACTGAGCTTCGATCGCAAGACGGGCATTGCGACGACCGAACAGCGTGTCGACTTCTCGTTGACGCAAGGCTCGGGGAACGCGGTCGGCGCGACGTACGACTCGGAGCAGGGCCATCTGGTGCTGGATCGCCAGGTCGAGCTCAATCTCAAGCGCAACGGCGAGAACGTGGCGGTGCACGCAGACCACGCCGAGTTCGAGCGGGGAGACATGATCTGCAACCTGCGCGGGGCGGCGGCAGACTATCGCCACGGAGAGGCGACGGCCGGCATAGCGACAATCGTCTTCCGCGAAGACGGTTCGGCGGTGCGCCTCGACGCCGGCGACGGATTCACCATGACGACGGCGACCGGCGGGCGCCTGGCGGCGCCGACGGGGTGGCTTGTTTTCAACGACCGGAACCAGCCGCGGCAGGGGCATCTCGAGGGCGGCGTGGCGATGGATTCGCTCACCCACACGGACCAGGCGGAGCGGCGGTCGCATGGCACGTCCCCGACGGCGGAATTGGAGTTCACCGAAGATGGTCAATTGCGACATGCGCATCTGGAACGCGGCGTGGAGCTGACCAGCGACGAGCGCGGCATGGGCGAGTCGGCCCCGTTTCAGGCGGTCCGCACATGGCGGTCGCCGGTGGCGGATGTCGATTTTCGCCAGTCCGAGGACAACAGCCGGGTCGAGCCGGAACAGATTCACGGCGTGGGCGGCGTGACGATTACGGCCACGACGCAGACGGGCAGCGGGCCGGCGTTGCCCTCGCGGCTGGCCGCCGAGGATGTAACGGTCAATCTGGCGCCTGGCGGCGCCTTGAGCGAATTGACCGGCGTGGGCCATGCGAACCTGGAGGAAACCACCGCAACGGGAACGCGGCAGACCAGCAGCGGCGACCGGCTGGTGGCGCATTTTTCCGCGGCGCCGGCTGCGACTGTGGCGGACGCGAGCCCAGGAGTCGGGCCGGGGAACGAGCGGCGTCCGCCCGCTGCCGGAGTGGCGCAGATCGAGTCGGCAACGCTGGACGGACACGTGATCATCACGCAGGAGCCGGCTGCGAAGCCTGGCGAGCCCGCGCCGGCGACGATGCGCGCTGCCGCAGGTCACGCGGATTACGAAAGCGCCGGCGAATGGATGCATCTGACCGAAAATCCCGGCGTGAATGACGGCGCCATGCAACTCACGGCCGTCAGGATCGATGTTTCCCAGGCAACCGGCGAGGCCTTCGCTCATGGGAACGTGAAAGCGACATGGCTGGCGCCGGGCGCGGCGACGGCGGGCGGGACGGCAGCCTCCGGGGCAGACAGGACCATGGCGGGCCTGGGCGGACAAGGGCCATCGCATGTAATTGCCGCCGAAGCGGAGATGAATCAGTCGACCGGGCTGGCCACGTTTCGGGGGAATGCGCGGCTTTGGCAGGATGCGAACTCCGTGGCTGCGCCGGCGATCGCCATCAACCACGTGAGGGAAACGCTGGTGGCGAGGAGCAGCGATCCCCGCGATCCGGTGCGCGTGGTGCTGTTGAGCGCACATGGTGCGGCGTTGGACGTGCCGGGCGAAAATGCGTCCAACAAGGATGAAAGGAAAGCGCAGCCTTCGGTGATCCGCGTCAGCGGCGGTTCGCTCAGGTACTCCGACGCCGAGCGCAAGGCGGATGTCGTAGCGATGGATGGAAGCCGCGTGAAAGCGGAAACCGGAACGGCGACTACGGTCTCGGACGAAGTGGAACTGACGCTGCTGCCGCCGGGAAATCATGCCGGCAGGAATAATGGCACAGCGCAGGTGGACACGATGACGGCGCTAGGGCATGTGGTGGTGACGTCGCAGGACCGGCACGGGACGGGGACGAAGCTGGTCTACACCGGCGAGAACGAGGACTATGTGTTGACGGGAACAGGGGGTTCGCCGCCGAAACTGACGGATCCGGTGAAGGGAACCGTCACCGGCGAAGCTTTGATTTTCCATAGCCGCGATGATAGCGTCAGTATCGAAGGCGGCGGGAACCAGACGGTGACGGAGACGAGGACGCCGAAAGGCAGGGACTGAGGGACTAAGGGACAGGGACCAGGGACTGAGGGGAGAGATCAGAGATCAGAGATGAGAGACGAGGCAACAGAGATCGGCTTCCCGGCAAAGGGCCGGTGCTTGGATTCGAAGGATACGCTCCTTCGGCTAATGACAATACAGAAAACGGATCCTTGTGCTGGATCATGATCCCTCTTTGCCGGATTAGCCCTGATCCGACGTCCTTGGTCCCTTGGTCCCTGGTCCCTCGCTGACACGCTCGATGGAAACACTGATCGCCGAGGGAATCGGCAAAAGCTACAAGGGCCGGCAGGTGGTACGCGGAGTCAACCTGCAGATCTCCCGCGGCGAAGTGGTGGGGCTGCTGGGGCCCAATGGCGCCGGCAAAACCACCAGCTTCTATATGATCGTGGGGCTGGTGGCGCCGGACACGGGGCGGGTGATGGTCGACGAGACCGAGATCACGCGTCTGCCCATGTATCTGCGGGCGCGCAACTTCGGTATAAGTTATCTGCCCCAGGAGCCGTCGGTCTTTCGCAAGCTCACGGTCGAGGAGAATATCCTGGCGGTACTGGAGGCGCAGCCGCTCGGCGACCGCGAACGGCGCGCGCGCACCGACCGTCTGATCGGCCAGCTCAACCTCGGCCACATCCGCACCACGCGCGGCTACGCGCTTTCCGGAGGTGAGCGCCGGAGGGTCGAGATCGCCCGCGCCCTCTGCATCCAGCCCAATTTCATCCTGCTTGACGAGCCGTTCAGCGGCATCGACCCCATCGCCGTGCTGGAGCTGCAGAAGATCGTCTTCGACCTCAAGGCGGGCGGCATCGGCGTGCTCATCACCGACCATAATGTCCGCGAAACGCTGAGCGTCACCGACCGGGCGTACATCATCGCCGAGGGAAAGATCTTTCGCGCCGGCACGCCCCACGAGCTGGGGAACGATGTGGAAGTGCGCCGTGTCTATCTCGGCGAGGGGTTCTCGCTGGACTAGGGTGTATCGGCATACAGGGCCCGCGGCGCCGGCGCCAAGCGGGAAGGCTCCCGCAAGGACTTCCACCGCATGGAGCCGGACGCGGAAAACCCGCTTCGGGAGCCCGATCATCGAAACCGGAAAGCCCGGGCGCTCCGGCAAGTGCAACCTTTTTCATATCCGGGAACGGACCCGGAGGACCAGGACCTTCCCGGATCGAGGTTTGCCCGAACCGGGACGGTACGATCGGCGTCCTCGGCAGTTTGCCAATGAGACTTTTCCTGTCGGATTAAACTAAGATCAATCCCAAACGGGAATCGAGTTCCTTTATGGCGCTGCTGCAACCCAAATTGAGCCTCAAGGTTTCGCAACGCCAGGTCCTCACTCCGGGCCTGATGCAAATGGTGAGCGTGCTTGCGCTCAACAAGCTCGAGCTCAAGGAGATGATCGATGCCGAGATGGTGGAAAATCCGGTCCTGGAGGAAATTGACGAAACGGTTCCGATGCTGGATCAGGTTGCGGGCAAGGAGGAGCGGCTGGAGCGCGCAGCGGACGAACCAGCGGCTCCGGCCAAGGATCCGTTCAACGAGGTCGATTTTGGATCGTACTTCCAGGAGTATCTGGATCCGGGCTATCGCACCCAGCAGGAATATGAAGAAAACGAAAAACCTTCGTTCGAGAACTTTCTCTCCCAGCCTACGACTTTGTCCGATCACCTGGCGTGGCAACTGGGAGCGCTGACGCTGGAGTCCGGGCTGCGCGCCGCCGTCGAGTTCGTCATCGGCAACCTGAACGAAGACGGGTACCTGGCCGCCAGCGACGAGGAGTTGCTGGCGGCTTTTGGCGAGTTTCAGAAAAGCGCCGGCGCGGAGGCGGCTCCGGTGGCCGCGGCCCTGCAAAACGGCGACGCGTCGGATCTTCTCCATCGCGCCATCGATCTGGTGCAGCATTTCGACCCCGCCGGCGTGGGCGCGCGCGACCTGCGCGAGTGTCTTCTCGTTCAGGTCAAGGCCCAGCAGGAGGAGTTTGTCCACCTCTACGGGCAGGCGGCGCCCGAGCCTGTGGAGGACCTGCATCGCGGATTTCGCCCGGAGGCCGAGGCCAGCCTGGAAGATCGCCGGCGCAGCATGGAAGTGGCCGCGCTGATCGTCGACCATCACCTGCACCTGCTGCAGAAGCGCGATCTGAAGGACCTGGCGAAAGCAGCACAGGTGACGCCGGCCGAAGCCGGAGCGGCGGTCGAGTTCGTCCGCACGCTGGATCCGCGGCCGGGGCGGCTCTACAACCGCGAGCAGACACGCCTCATCGAGCCCGACGTGGTCTTCGTGAAGCGCGGTGGCGAATGGGTGGTCTCGATGAACGAGGAGGATTTGCCCAGCCTGCGCCTGAGCCAGCGCTACCGCCGCATGCTGGTCGCCGACGGCGTCGACAAAGAGGTCAAGGATTACGTAAAGGAGCGGTTCCGCTCCGCGCTGCAACTGATGCGCAACATCGCCCAGCGCAAGAGCACCATCCTGCGCACCTGCCAGGTGATCGTGCGCCGGCAGAAGGACTTTCTGGAGGAGGGCGTGGAGGCGCTGCGGCCCATGATGATCAAGGAGGTGGCCGAGGAGATCGGAGTGCATCCCTCCACGGTGAGCCGGGCGGTCTCGAACAAGTATGCGCACACCCCGCAGGGCGTCATCGAGCTGCGCTTCTTCTTCTCCGAGGGATCGAACGGGCCGGAGGGCGCCGATACGCCTCTGCTGGTGCTGAAACGCAAGGTGCGCAAGCTGATCGAGGACGAGGATCCGCGGCATCCGCTCACCGACGACCAGATCGCCGCCATGCTGCAGGCGCAGGGCATCCAGTTGACGCGGCGCACGGTGGCCAAATACCGCGAGGACATGAATATTCCGTCGACGCATCAGCGGAGAAGAAGGGAGTAGGGACCGAGGGACCAGGGGATTGGGGGACCAGGGGAATAGAAAGCAGGTTTCGCGAAGTCTGATCTATGTTCTCTGACCACTGGATTTCACACTGATCACTGGTTTCTGTTCTCTGATCCCTGACCTCTGATCCCTGTTCTCTGGCGGTCCAGAGCCAATCGCTAGAACCTCGAGCCCCGTTTGTACTACAATCCGTAGTCTTCTCCCGGCAGGACCGCTCGAGGAGAAGCAGAAGCGGAGGCTGACCATGGAAGTGGAGTTTACCGCCAGGCAAGGACGAATTTCCAAGGCGCTGCGCGCTCAGGCCGAAGAGGGAATGAACCGCATCGCGCGAATCATGGGCAGGACGGCGCGCGCCAGCATCATTCTGGGCGCGCAACGGCACCTGCAGATTGTGGAGCTGACGCTGCAGGCGCGCCTGCAGACGATCGTGGCCACGGGCAAGGCCGCCACCCTCGAGTCGGCGTTGCGCCAGGCCGTGGCCCACGCCGAGCACCAGGCGCTTCGCTACCGCGACCGGCATCTGGTGAAGAAGCGCCTGCCCAAGGAAGAGAAGGTGCTGACGGCGCTCCCGGTGGCCCGGCCCAAGGCTCGCGCGGCCGAGCCGGTAGCAGAGCCCGAGGACCGCCCTTCGGGCAACAACGGCGCCGCCAGGGCGCGCGCTTCGATTCCCGTTCACTCGTTTCCCCCCAGGGCTGCAATTGTCGAGCCCCATGTTGTTGCCGCCGGCGAAGCCATCGCCCTGAAGCCGATGACTGTCGAGGAGGCCGTGAAGGAAGCCGAGTTTCGCGATCGCGACCTGCTCGTCTTCCGCAGCCCGGCCGGGGAGCTGTTCGTGCTGCACCGCCGGCGCGACGGCCAGATGGAGCTGGTGGAAATCCCATAAAACGCGAAGAAACCGCGGCAATCCAATGCAGGAAGGGCCTTTCTGCGCTCTGAATGCCCGGTTTGGGGGATGGCAGGCGAATTCGCCGGCAGGGTACGATGGCGCGGGGACGGTGCGGCGCCGGGGACCCGCTGTCTCCGTCGCCGGATGGGGACATTCGACCCGCCACGCTGGAAGACTGCGGAAACTCCTGCAAGAGAGAAAAACATGAGCCGGCAAGTCGTCCGGCCGGCGTTTTTCCCTTGTGCGGCGTCTTGCCGCCCGCCGGGGTGCTTCGAATCCAGAGCGGAGAGGCGCTGCCAGGGCGGTTGGCGGCGTTGATTCGGTTTTCTGCATTTGAGCCTGCGCGGCGGAAGGAAAACGGATAACAATGGGAGCACGGGCAATGTTGCGGAGCGCGATGAGCCTGAATCTTTCTCACAACTCGCAATCGGAACAACAGCGGGAGGTCCTCGACGCGCTGCCCGTCCTGGTGCTGCTTGAGCGCGCCGGCAAAATCGTCTTTGCCAATGCCGAAGCGCGGCAGGCGCTGGGGCTGGCCGAGGGCGAGGCGATCGAGCGGCCGGTGGAAGATGTGCTCTGGGGGCTGCTCCCCGAGACCGCCGAGGGGTCGACTCCGGGCGCAGGCGGCAGGCGCAGCAGTCCTTTCCATGCCACGCTGCTGGCCAGGAACGGCCGCATGCTGCCCATTGAAGGCACCTATTGCGTGGCGAACGGCGAACTGCGCGAGGCGGTGATCGTCGCCCATCCGGGAAGCCGCGACCGCGCGCCCCGCTCGCGGCTGCTGGAGGAGGTGCTGGCCAGCATTCCCGAGGCCGTGGTGATCGTGCACGAGGATCATGTGCTGTACACCAATCCCGGCTTCACCACCATGTTCGGGTACACCTCCGAGGAAATGAGCGGCGCGCACCCGCGCAACCTCATTGTGCCGGAGACGCGCCTGCATGAGCTGGCCATGGTCAGCCAGGCCGTGAACCTGCGCGGGCGTCTGGCGATGGAAACCGTTCGCAAGACCAAATCCGGCGAACTGATCGACGTGGCGCTGCTGGCCGGGCCACTGATAGTGAACGGAACCAGCGTAGGTTACGCCGTCAGCTATCGCGACATTGGCGATCGCAAGCAGGTCGAGGCCAAGCTGCAGCACGATGCCATGCACGACGTGCTGACCGGCCTGCCCAATCGCGGGCTGTTCCTGGACCGGCTGGCGCTGGCCTTTTCCCGCCGCGAGCGCCACCGGGACCAAAGCTGCGGCGTGCTGTTTATCGATCTCGACCGCTTCAAGGACATCAACGACACGCTGGGCCACGCCGCCGGCGATACGCTGCTGACCACCATGGCCGACCGGCTGCGCGCCGTGCTCCGCCCCCAGGATACCGCGGCGCGCCTGGGCGGCGACGAGTTTGCCGTGCTGGTCGACAACATCCTCAACATCGCGGATCTGGAAGCGGTGGCGCGCAGAATCTCGGCGGAACTGCAGCAGAATTACACCATCTTCGGCCACTCCATCCAGGTGGGCGCCAGCATTGGCGTCGCCATCGCCGGCCCCGATCACGAGACCCCGGAGGCCCTGATCCGCGACGCCGACTATGCCATGTACCGCGCCAAGCAGGATGGCGGCGGGCGCTTCGAGATCTTCGACCGGCATCTGGAAGTGCACCTCACCGTGCAGCAGGAGCGCGAGCGGGAGCTGCGCCACATGCTGGAGCAACGGCAGTTCGAGATCTGGTACCAGCCCGTGTACCTGCTGGCCACCGGCCGGCTCGCCGGATTCGAGTCGGTGCTGCGCAGCACGCGCGCCGAGGGCGCGGTGGACGGATTCCGCGACATGTTTACGCTCGCCGAGGAGACGGGTTTTTCGATCAGCATCGGCCGGGAAGTGGTGGAAAGCGTATGCCGGCAACTGAAGAGCTGGAGCGAGGCCCGGTATGAACTCACCCTGAGCGTGAATCTTTCCGAGCGGCAGTTCTACCAGCACGACCTTGTCGCTCATCTGATCAGGATTCTGGCCGGCACGGGAGCCGATCCTTCGCGGCTGATCTTCGAAGTAGCCGAGTCGACGCTGAACAAGGATCCGGACGCGGCAGTGGCCGTTCTGCAACGATTGGCGGATCTGAACTTCCGCATCGCCGTGGACGATTTCGGGTCCAGCCTCGCGCCGATGAATCATCTGGTGAAGCTGCCCATCGACGTCATCAAACTGGACTCGAGATTGACCGAGGCCGCGGTCGCCGGCGGCAAGAAGGCGGCGATCCTGGAGGCGCTGATGCACCTGGGCCGCTCATTGAGCGTGCAGGTCGTGGCCCAGGGCGTGGAAACCCTCGCCGAGCTCGAGGCGCTGCGCAAGATGGGGTGCGAGCTGGGCCAGGGAGGATTGATGTCCGTTCCCGTGGAGGCTGCGCGGGCGCAACGCCTCGCCGGTCTGGGGCGCTGGACGATCGGGCCGGTGCTGCGTGCTGTCGACCCCGTGCCGGAAGCGCCAGGTGTAGGATGACGGCATGATGCCACCGCGGGCGGCGCGATCAAAAAGAGCGCGATCGGCGCGCACAACCACCGCGGGAACGCCGGCACGGCCGCGCAAGGAACTGGTCATCGTCACGGGCATCTCCGGCGCCGGCAAGGCATCGGCGCTGAAGGCGTTTGAAGATCTGGGATTTCACTCCGTCGACAATCTGCCGCTCGAGTTGCTGCCGGATTTCGCGCGGCTGGTGCGCAAGTCGCGCGAGGTGGAGAGCGCGGCGATCGTTGTCGATATCCGCGAAGGACAGACGCTCGACCGCTTTCCCGACATTCTCAAACAGGTGAAGAAGCTGCTGCCGACGCGCGTCGTCTTTCTCGACGCGCAAGACGCCGTGCTGGTTCGGCGCTATTCCGAGACGCGGCGGCCGCATCCGCTGCACCGCTCGCAGACCGTCTCGCGATCGGTCGTGGAGGAGCGGCAACTGCTCGATCCCATCCGCAATGTCGCCGACACGCTGATCGATACGTCGATCTTCAACGTGCACGAGCTGCGGGCCCATATCCAGGCGCGCTATGGCGACGGCGAGCAGCCCAATCGCATGCTGGTGACCTGCCTGAGCTTCGGCTTCAAGAACGGCGTGCCGCTGGACGCGGACATGGTCTTCGACGTGCGCTTTCTGCCCAACCCGCACTTTGTGCCCCGATTTCGCAAGCTCACCGGCCGCAACCCCGAAGTGGCTAAGTGGGTCAGCAAATTCGAGCAGACCGAGGCATTCCTGGGCCGCGTCACCGAGTTGATGCTCTTCCTGCTTCCGCACTATGTGAAAGAAGGAAAGAGTTACGTGACGGTGGGATTCGGCTGCACCGGCGGCCAGCATCGCAGCGTGATGATGGCCGAGGAGATGGCCAAGCGGCTGAAGAAGGCCGGGTATCTGGTGAAAGCCGTGCATCGCGATATTCCGAGGTAGCGGACCTGCCGCCCTGCAGGTTGCTGCCGATGGCTCGCCGCTGAGGAACAAGTGTCAGGGCATGAGTCGTGCCGCATGCGCCCTGTTTTGAAGATGGGGCTTCAGCTCCTGCGGGGATCGATTTGCCCGGCAGACCGGCGAGCCAGCGCGCGAGTTCGTTTTCGGTTTCTTTCGGCGCCGCGGATCCGTTGACCAGCCAGACCCGCATCTTGCGGACCGCGACCTTTTCATAGACCGATTGCAAAGCTGAAGGCCAGCCTTGTCCGTCCGGCTGGTCGGGAGCAAACCACAGCGACGGAA
>JASHQQ010000323.1 GCA_030039035.1 Acidobacteriaceae bacterium
CCGGATAGAGAAAGTCGCCCGAACCATCGCCTGTGAACGGCCGGCCTGTCCGATTCGAACCGTGGGCGCCGGGAGCAAGTCCTAGCGCCAGCACGCGCGCCCGCGGATCTCCGAACGACGGCACGGGCCGTCCCCAATACTCCCAATCCTTGTACAAACGGCGGCGCACTTGGGCGATTTGGGCACAATATTTGCGCAGCCGCGGGCAGCGCTCGCATTGAATGATGCGAGAGTTCAGGTCGTTGAGCGACGAGGCGCCGCCGAGCATGACGAAATTCTATGGCAAGGCAAAGGGCGGATGAGTCAAACTTGGATGCGGAGGAAATTGCCATGAAACCAGCCAAGCTGTTGCTGCTTGCCGGCGATTTTGTCGAGGACTACGAAATCATGGTTCCTTTCCAGGCGTTGCAAATGGTGGGGCACACCGTGGACGCAGTCTGCCCCGGCAAAAAGAAGGGCGATCAGGTGCGGACTGCCATTCACGACTTCGAAGGCGACCAGACCTACACCGAGAAGCGCGGCCACAACTTCACGCTGAACGCGACCTTCGACGAGATCGACCCGGGCAGTTATGACGGCCTGGTGATTCCCGGCGGGCGCGCGCCGGAGTACCTGCGCCTTGATCCCAGGGTGCTGCAGTTCGTGCGGCACTTCGACAAGGCCGGCAAGCCCATCGCCGCGCTGTGCCACGGTGCGCAACTGCTGGCCGCGGCCGGTGTGCTGCAGGGGCGCAGAGTCAACGCGTATCCCGCCTGTGCGCCGGAGGTGAAGCAGGCTGGCGGCACGTTCGTCGAGACCGACTTCGTTGGCTGCGTGGTTGACGGCAATCTGGTCACGGGTCCGGCGTGGACCGCGCACCCGGCATGGCTAAGGCAGTTCCTTCAGGTGCTGGAAACGCACGCAGCGCAGCCCGTGGGATGACGGGCGAAGGCTCGTCGCTTCGCGGAGGGGGCGCATGCCTTGCGCCGGGCCTTACCAACAGCCGGAATGATCGCGAGGTCTGCGACCACGTGGATTTGTTCATCCCACCCACGCGGCAGAAAACAAAGGCGCCGCAAGGATGGGGCACCCAAGTGGGTCCAATACAAATGATCATTGGACGTGGGAAGGCCAAAGAGCCGGAAGGAGCAGAGATGAAGGGTTTTTTTGAGGCAAGGGGCGTGGAGAAGTCTTGCGGGGTGGGAATCGTTGCCGTGGCGGCGTTGTGCCTGATGGCGCCACGGCTTGAAGCGCTCAGTTGCAGCGTGGTGAAGCATCCGGCGCCCAGCGACGCCGACAAGGCACTGCTCGCCGGTGATTACGACAAAGCTGCGGGCCTCTATCGCGCCGCGCTCGAAAAACAGCCGGGCAACACCGACCTCACGGCGGGTCTGGTCCGCGCATTGCTGCGCGAGCGGAGGATCGACGAAGCCGAAGATGCGGTGAAAGATGCGCTCGACGCCGCGCCCAAGTCGGCCGCTTTCATCACCCTGCGCGGCGAAGTGGAACTGGCCCAGGGGCAGCCCTGGCTGGTCGAGCCCACCGTAGTCGAGTCGTACAAGATCGATCCCTGCAACCCGCGCACGCGGTTGCTGTTTGCCAAAGTGCTCGAACTCGGCTCGCGCTACGCGACAGCTCGCCAGCAAATCCTCATCGCGCACCAGTTCGATACCGAAGACCCGGAGATTCGCCGCATGTGGATAGAGACGCTGCCGCTCGGGCAGCGGATCACGGAACTCGAATCGTACCTGTCTGCACCAACAGGAGACGCCCCGCAGGAACTTGCCCGGTCGCGCGCGGAACTCGATCGCCTGAAAACGCGCGCCGCTGAGCCGGCGAATGCCTGCCGAGTGGCTTCCACCGCGGCGTCGGCCGAGATTCCATTCATCCGTCTTGCCGGATACGCAGGCCACACGCGCGCCTACGGGCTCGATGTGGCCATGAACGGCAAGAGCACGAGGCTGCAGATCGATACCCGTGGCGCCGGGCTCAGTATCTATCGTTCCGCCGCGGATCGCGTGGGCCTGAAGCGCGTTGGTCCGGAGGACAAAAGCGGCGCCAATCCCGGTGAAAGACCTGGCTACACAGCGCAAGCCGATTCCATCCGTATCGGCAGCCTTGAGTTTCACGACTGCCCGGTCAACGTGATTGACAGCGCCAGCCCGTTCGACGACGGCGATGGAATGATCGGCATGGACGTCTTTTCGGACTTTATGGTCACGCTCGATTTCCCCATGCGCAAATTGGGACTGGCTCCTTTGCCGCCGCGGCAGGGAGAACCTGCGTTGCCGGCGAGCCTGAAGAGCATCTCCGCCGACTTTGACCCGCTGGAATCGGTTGCCGAGCCGGCGCCATCGGGAGCCGCAGGGGCAGCGGCCGCGTCCAGAGTCATCGGCCCTTATGACCGCATGATTGCGCCCGACATGAAGGACTACACGCAGATCTACCGCGCCGGACACGACCTTGTTTTGCCGACGGCGCTCGACAACGAAAAAATCAGACTCTTCATACCCGATGCATCGGCAATGGCGACGAACATCTCGCCTTCCGCCGCTCTCGATCTGCCCAAGGTTCACGAGGACAAGACTCTGGAGCAGCCCGGCCCTGGCGGAAAAACGCAGAGGGTCTTCGTAGTCGACGAGGCAACATTCAATTTCGCCCACGTCTCGCAAAAGCTGAACGGCGTCGTCTCTGCCGACAATTCCGTTGCGTCGAAGGACGACGGAATGGAGATCTCCGGGCTCATCGGCATGAACACGCTCAGTCTGCTCACGCTGCATATCGACTATCGCGATGGCCTGATGAAAGCGGACTACGTTGCGGGGCGCGGATACAAATTCGAAGATAATTCGAGTCCGCAGCCACAGTAGGAATCAGCGATGAGCCGCTTCGAGCCGATGAACGCGAACCACGCGCAGCGGCGCGCCGGAGCCGTGCTGCAGCGTCTGCTGGATCTCGGCCAGGATCGAAAGCGCAATGGCGGCGGGAGTCTCCGCGCCGACGTCAAGCCCCGTGGGGGCGTGAATCGCGTCCAGCCACTGCTCCACGCGCCGTTCATCGGCCGGCAGATGGAGAAGCCGCGCCGCTTCGGCCAGCATCTCGCGCGTGCGGCGCTGCGGGCCCAGCACGCCGATGTAGGCGGGCGGCGATCCCCGCGAGAGAAGGGAAGCGAGAATGCGCGAGTCCTGCTCGAAACTGTGCGACATCAGGACGGCCGCATCGGTGGCACCCAGATCGAAGGCTGCCAGCCCGGAACCAGGCGCATCCCGCAGGTCCAGTACGCGCACCTCGTCGGCGGTGGGGAAGCGATCGCGCGCGGCCAGATGGGAACGTCCGTCGGCGACGGAGACAAACCAGCCCAGTTCCCGCGCGAATCGCACCAGAGGTTTCGCATCGTCGCCGGCGCCAAAGAGCCAAAGAGCCGGCCGCGCCGGCCGATAATCGGCCCAGACGCGTGTGGAAGCTCCGTCGACCGCGATCCTCCGCTCCATCGAGGTGCCCTTTTCGAGCGCCAGATGAGCCAGGCTGTCGAGCGCATCGCTCGCGGCTGCCTCGAAACCGTCAGAGGAAGGAATGCGGCGCGTCAATTCAACCACTTCGCCGGCAATGGCGCGCTCGCCAATGCGCGGCCCCTCGAGCACTGTGACGATCGCCAGAGGAATGCGCCGCGTGAAAGCCGCCTGCAAAGCGGCGAGGACAGGCGCGGCCGTCCTGCTGCGTTCCAGCAGAAGATAAACGACTCCGCCGCATCCTGACCCGTAGGGCCGGTCGCCATCCTCCTCGACAGTCGAAAAGCGCTCCACCACGGGACCGTTTTTCGTAAGCCACCAGGCGCGTTTCGCCACGTCGGCTTCGAGGCAACCGCCACTCACGGTGCCCGTGCGGCGGCCGTCGCCTGCCAGCAGCATGTTGGCGCCGGGCCGTCGATAAGCTGAGCCTTCGACTGCCACCACTGTGGCCAGTACGTAATCCGTCCCTGCGGCGTCCGCTTCGCGCCACAGCGCCAGAATGGGATCGAGATCGGTCATTCACTTCTATTGTCGCTCACGCTTCGAGAATCCGCGACTGCAACAGGTTCTCGATGCGCACCGGCAGCTCGCGCACGCGCACGCCAGGGGCGTGACAGACGGCTGCAGTAATCGCGGGCGCCGAGGGCAAGACGCAACCGACTTGGGAGGACCCGAAATCGAAGGGCTTCTCGCTGCACTCCCACGGCGCGCAGTTTGTCGAAGTGGAGTGGGCACCGGAGATCGCGCGCTTGCGCGCGAGCCGCGTGGTGACCGTGACTGATGCGGGGCGCATCATTAACCCCCGATCGGCCGCCTATCAGATCGCCGGTGCAGCCGTCCAATTGCGTGACCGGCGTGACCGTTTGGCACGGATCGAGGCGAGTCAATCCGCCTCAATCCGGACAGAGCCGACTTCATGTATCCAAAAGAGCCTTCATGGCCGGCGCGTATCGCTCGCCGGCCGCAGTCTCCGGCGGAAACGCGGCGCTCAGCTTTGCCAACATGGCTTCGGGCAGCACGATCTCCGCCGCCGCGGCGTTCTCTTCCAGATACTTGCGCCGTTTCGTTCCCGGGATGGGGATGACGTCGTCGCCCTGCGCCATCACCCACGCCAGCGCAAGCTGACCGGGAGTGACCCCGGCCTCGGCCGCGAATTGCTTCACCCTCTCCACCAACTCGACATTGCGGTTGAAGTTCTCACCCTGAAAACGCGGATGATTGCGGCGAAAGTCACCTTCCTCGAAGCCGTCGGGCGACTGGATGGCGCCCGATAGGAATCCCCGGCCGAGCGGACTGTAGGCCACAAACGCAACTCCCAGCCGCCGGCACGCCGGCAGAATCTCCGGTTCCGGGTCCCGGCTCCAGAGCGAATACTCGGTTTGCAGCGCAGCGACGGGATGGACTTTCGTCGCGCGTTCCAGTGTCGCCGGCGAAGCCTCCGACAATCCGAGGAAACGCACCTTGCCATCCTCGACCAGCCGCGACATCGCGCCGACGGTCTCCTCGATCGGCGTGTTTTTGTCGACACGATGCTGGTAATAGAGATCGACGGTGTCGATCCCTAGCCGCCGCAAGCTGCCCTCGACTGACTTGCGCACATAGTCCGGGCTGCCGTTCACGCCGCGCGACCGCGGATTTCCAGGGTCGCGCACGATGCCGAATTTGGTCGCGACAAAAAACCGGTTGCGCCGCCCCTTGATGGCGCGTCCGACCAGTTCCTCATTTTTGTGCGGGCCGTACACGTCGGCGGTGTCGAGAAAGTCGATGCCGAGCTCGAGCGCGCGGTCGATTGTGGCCAGCGACTCCTTCTCTTCGGCCTGGCCGTAGAACTCGCTCATGCCCATGCACCCCAGTCCCATCGCGGAGACTGGGGGTCCGAGAGCGCCAAGTTTGCGCGTCTTCATTCCGATCTTCCTTCCGGGCTTTCAGTTATCAGCTCTCGGCTTTCAGGTCTGGGGACCCGGTTTTTGAGCCCGCGGTAATCGGTGGTGGGACTGGCGGAAGGGCAGACCGAACGCTGGTAGCTGATCGCTGAGAGCGGATGGCTGAAGGCTGATAGCTCCAGCTCCGAGCTTAGCATGCCGTATCCTCAACATACGAGGAACCCTCTTGCCAAATCTCGCTGACTATGAACGCATGCTCGCGGTGGCGCTCGAAGAGGCCCGCTACGGCCGCGCCGAGGGCGGACTCCCCATCGGAGCGGCGATGTTCACGCGCGATGGGCAGTTCATCAGCCGCGGCCACAACCGCCGCGTGCAGCAAGGCGACCCGAGCGTGCACGCCGAGACCGACGCCTTTCGCCGCGCCGGCCGCCAGCGTAGTTATCGCAACGTAATCATGGTTACCACGCTGGCTCCGTGCTGGTACTGCAGCGGCCTGGTGCGGCAGTTCCGCATCGGCACGCTGGTGGTCGGCGACAGCCGCACATTTGCGGGAGGCCTCGATTGGCTGCGTGAGAACGGCGTCGAAGTCATCGACCTCGACAATAAAGAATGCGAGGCTCTGCTCCAGGGCTACATCGCCGGGCACCCAGAAGTCTGGAATGAGGATATCGGAGAAGAATAGCGGGTGCGGTTTGAGTCTACCAGCGTTGGCGCAGTCCAATGGTCCCAAAGACGACGAAACCCGGTAACCCAACCCGCAAGAGTCACGGCACGGTAAGAAAGAATCCCATCGCTCAAGTACAGAACTCGCTCCCCATCACGGCACGAGATTCTGAACTGCACTCCTGCGCGTCGACGAGTCGCCGGAGTCCATTCCAGTACAATGAGGCTTCGCTCTGGAGGCCTTCATGCAGCGTCGCCAATTTGTTTCTGCTTCTCTCGCCTCATCGGCATTGGCTCTCGCGCAACGCGGAGCGGCGCAAACTCCGGCCGCCCATGCGCGCGACTTCTATCTCATCCGCCGCTATAGCCTGGTCAACGGGCCGCAGACACAGTTGACGGAGCGTTACTTTGCCGATGCGCTCATTCCCGCGCTGACGCGCATCGGCCTCGGCCCCATCGGGGCTTTTTCACTCGCTTATGGCCCCCAGACGCCCGCTTATTATCTGCTGGCTCCCGGCTCTTCTGTCGATGCTCTCGCACAGCTCGATCTGCGGCTCGCTCAGGACGCCGAATTCCTGCGTGCCGCCGAGCCCTTCTGGAGCGCGCCGGCAACGGCGCCCGCGTTCGATCGCGTGGAGAGCTCGCTGCTCATCGCATTCGAAGGCTGGCCGAAGCTGACTCCGCCGCCGGCATCGGCCACCAAAGCCAGGCGCATTTTCCAGATGCGGACCTACGAAAGCCCGAGCTTTGCCGACCACGTGCGCAAGGTGGAGATGTTCAACAACGGCGAATTCGCCATCTTCCAGGCCGCTGGCTTCCACCCCGTCTTCTTCGGCGACGCGCTGGTTGACTCGCGCATGCCCAAGCTCACTTACATGCTGAGCCTGGACGGAACCGACCAGCTCGACGCAAAATGGGCGGCGTTCGGCTCCAATCCCGACTGGAAGAAGCTGTCCTCGAATCCGCGTTACGCCTTCGAGCCGATTGTCAGCAGCATTACGAACCTGATCCTGAATCCGCTGACCTGCTCGCAGCTTTGACTGATGCTGGCTGGATTGGGAGGGTACGGGATTCAGGGGTTGCGGAAGAACGCGTTCCTCGAGGACAAGTGTCAGCGCGCGACTTTGGTTGTGCCGCAAGCGCAGCGGTCACGAATTCGGGCTTCAGCCCGTGAGGGGTGTTCATAATCCTGATTTGCCGGTCCTTTTCGACTTTCCGGCAGCCTTTTCGCATCTGGGCGAAACTGACCGCCTCCGATTTGACAAATAGCGTCACGGAATATATTTCAGCGAATAGGTCGCGGTGACATCGACCGGTCCATTCAGGATTCCCAGAGACTTGAGCTGCTCATACATCGCGTTCCATCGCGCCGCGTCCATGCGGCCGGTCTGCACGCCGTTGGCGTCGCCGCCGGTGACAAATCCGCCGTTGCTCAAGGCCCTGGCCGTGTAGGCCTCCTGCGCGGGATTGAGCGCCGGGTTGAGCTCAAGCAAATGCGCATTCGTCGGTCCCGGATCGCGCAGATACTCATTCCAGCCGCGAATGCTGGCGCGGGCAAACTTGGTCACCACGTCCGCATGCTGCGCGGCAAAATCGCGAGTGGTGAGCGTCACGCGATATGGATCGTACCCCGACGAGCTGATCAGCAGATTGCGCACCTGCGCTCCGGCCTGCTCGGCAAAAAACGGCTCGCTGGTGATGAAGATCTGCTGTACGTAGCCGGGATCGGCAAGAAAGTTGGCGATCGAGAGTGTGGTCGGTAGCTGGCGCACGTCGTGCAGGCGATAGCGGTTGATGACGTATTTGAGCCACGTCGCGCCGGTCTGCGCGGCAATCGCGTGTCCGCTGAGGTCATTGAAATCGTGAACGGGCGAGTCCTTGTGGACCATGATGGCCTGCGGATCGTGCTGCATGGTGGCAAAGACGCCCACGAGCGGCAGTCCGTTCGAGTTCCATTCCAGCACCTGGTCGCTGGAGCCCAGTCCGAACTCCGCCTTTCCGGTCGAGACGATCTGCGCGACGCTGCCGTATTGCGGCATGGGCAGAATGCTGACATCGAGCCCCTCGGCTCCGTAATAACCGGCTAGCTGCGCGGCAAAGAATCCTCCTTGCTCCGGCTGGGGATACCAGTCGAGCTGCAGGTGAACCGGAGTCAGGCCGTTTGCAACAGGCGCTTGCCGATCGCGGCACGCGGCGAGCCCTATCACGACACAGATGAAGATTCCATAGAGAAAATGCCTGTCCGGTTTCAAACCCGACCTCATGAAAAACAATGGACTTGAATGGAACCTTATCATGCCTTTGACTGCGCGGTCTTTCGGTGCGCGCCAAGCCTTGCCGCGATCGCCGCCAGTGGTTCATCGCATTCCCGCGCCGCGGCAAGCTGCATTCCGCCGTGCCGGCAGGGAATCGTGACCACCGGCACGCCGGCGAGGCTGAATGGCGTGGTGTAGCGCAGAATCTTTGGCCGCGTCCGGCTGTGATCCGCGCCGGTGGCGAGTCGCGTAACAGGCGTAGCCGGCATCAGTAGCAATTCATGTGCGCGAAGCAGATCGTCCATGCGGGCGCGGAACTCGTCGTGCCGCCGCCGCAACGCTGCAATCTCATCGGACTTGATCGCCGCGCCCCATCGCAGGCGCTCCGGCAGCGGAGCGGGGAACTCGACGAAATGACCGGCATGAATTTGCGCCGCCTCCCACGCCTGGATTGGTGCGTAGACCTCGAAAGCTTCATTCCACCAGCCGGCCTCGATCGTCTTCGCGTCCAACCCGAGCGCATCGAGCTCTCGAACCACGGCCTGCATTGCCTTCACGATCTCCGGCTCGCAATCGTGAAGAAAACCCTGATGCACTATGCCGACGCGTGTTGGAACCGCATCGGAGTCCGGCTTCGCCCCGGCAAAGAAGCTGGCCAGCAGCGGCGTGTCTTCGAGATCGCGAAAAAGCCATCCCATGGTGTCGAAGCTCTCAGCCAGGTGCGCGCAGCCGTGCCAGTCCCCGCGTCCCAGCGTGGCGCGAAATCCGGCCAGGCCGCATAGCGCCGCAGGCGCGCGAATCGACCCGCCTGTATCCGTTCCGATGGCCGCGACGGCGGACCCTTCGAGCACGCTGGCCGCCGCGCCCGATGACGAGCCGCCCGTAAGCGCGCCCGAATCGCCCGGCTGAACGCAGTCGCCGAACTCGGGATTCTCGCCCGTGATGCCGTAGGCCAGCGGATGCAG
Source organism: Acidobacteriaceae bacterium (assembly GCA_030039035.1). Classification (GTDB taxonomy): domain Bacteria; phylum Acidobacteriota; class Terriglobia; order Terriglobales; family Acidobacteriaceae; genus Telmatobacter. Next base: position 9,255 of record JASHQQ010000323.1, read on the forward strand.
GTGCGTCTTCCCTGTAATGACCGCTCCTGCCGAGCGCAGCCGCTCCACCAGCCACGAATCGCGCTTCGCGTTGCCGTTGCGATCGCGATAGAACCGCACCCCGCAACTCGTTGGCGCGCCGGCCAGGTCGAGACAATCCTTCACCGAGACCGGTAGACCCCACAGCGCGCTACGTCCGTCGCCGAACGGTCCGCCGGCGCGGCGCGGCATCGCTTCCATGCGCGCAGCCTCGCTCAGTGTCCACTCGCGACTCTGCCAAAGATAAGTGTTCCGGCCCGCATTGCCGTTCGCCTGCTCCAGCGCCTGCTGCGCCAGCATCGTCGCGCTGGTTTCGTCATGAGCAAGCACGCGGCGGAGGCCTCGCACTGTAAACGAAGCTGACTCCATGCTCAGATTGTAGGGTGCGCAGACCCGTTCGATGGGCACGCGATTTTCGCGCGCGAAAATCACCTCAGCCATGCTAATTTCGAGTATGGCCCCGCATTTGAACGGAGTGGCTCGGCCCAATGGGCGGCGGCCGCCGGCGAGCAAACCCGCATTGGATCGCGAGAGGATGGTCGCGCTGGCCGCGTATACGGCCCGCTCCATGGGCTCCGATTATCCGCGGCCGTTCGGCGCCGCCATCGTTCATTCGCGCACAGGTCAGGTGCTGGTGCGGGCGCTGAACAACGTGGCGCGCGAGTTTGACCCAAGCTGTCACGCGGAAGTTCGCGCCATCCGCAAGGCCACCAGACTCCTCAGGAAAACATCGCTGGCCGGCTACACACTGTACACCACCTGCGAGCCGTGCCCCATGTGCATGAGCGCCGCGCTGTGGTCCGGTATCGACCGCGTGGTCTATGGTGCGACCATCGCCGACGCGAACTGCCATTGCGACCAGATCCGCATTCCCGCGACTGAAGTCGCGGCCCGCAGCGACATGCGCTGCGTCGTCGACGGGCCCGTCCTGCGCGACGAGTGCTGTGCGCTTTTCACGCATCCGGAGATGGTGCGGGCCTTCCGTAACTGGCCGACCCGCAGGAAGACAAGGCCAATCGTTTCGCGATAGTCATTCAGGGCGACGAGGTTCTCGCCATGCACGATGGAATCCGGGCTGGATTGTCCGAACTGATTGCCGATCCGGCGCGCGTCCTTGCCGCGCCCGCGGTGCTCGACCGCTTGTCGCACGATTTTTACTGGTATTCGCCCATACTGCGCGGCAAGCTCGCGAGCAAGTGTTGCGACGTGGCCGTGCAGGCGGTGAACGTCGAAGAGGTGCTGGCCGTGCTCCGTTTCGCGGGTCGCCACGAGATTCCGGTTACGGCGCGCGGCGCCGGAACCGGCAACTACGGCCAGTGCGTGCCGCTCGAAGGCGGCATCGTTCTCGATCTTTCGCAGATGGACAAACTCGAAGAGATTACGCCCGAGGGTGTGGCCGTTTGCCAGCCAGGACTGCGGCTGGCGGTGCTCGAAACCGAGGCGCGCAAGGCGGGATGGGAACTGCGCATGTACCCTTCGACCCTGGCCAAGGCTTCGGTCGGCGGGTTTCTCGGCGGCGGTTCGGGCGGCATCGGCTCGATTACGTACGGCCAACTGCGCGACTTCGACAACGTGCGCGCCTTCGAAGTCATTACCATGGAGGATCCGCCGCGCGTGGTGCTGCATGAGGGAGCGGCGGTGCACGAGATCCTGCACGCGTGGGGAACCAACGGTATTCTTGCGCGCATCTGGTTCGCGCTCGGCCGTGCGGTCGGGTGGACGCAGTTCACCGCTGCTTTCGAAACGTACCTTGAGGCATTCCGATTCACGCAATCGATTGCCGTGGACGGCATATGGACCAAGCGCCTCGCGACGGTCTTCGAATGGCCTATTCCTTCTTTCTTTACGCCCGTGAAGCAGGTGGTGCGCGATGGCAAGGCGCTGGTGCTGATCATGATTGCGACATCGCAGCTCGAATTGTTGCGGGTCGCGGCCGAGGCAGCCGGCGGGGAAGTTACGTTCGCCGGCAAATACGAGGGTCCGCGCACCCAGCCGCTGCTGAGCGACTACACCTGGAACCACACCACGCTTTGGGCGATGAAGGCCGACTCCGCGTACACCTACCTGCAATGCGGGTTTTCGCCGGCTGATTGCGAAGAGCAGTTTCGCCTGCTGCGCGAGCGCTATGGAAACGAAATTCTCTTTCACATCGAGTTCATGAAGAATGGCCAGGGTGTAGTGATTCCCGGGGCCATTCCCGTCGTTCGTTTTACGACCGAAGAGCGCCTGAACGACATGATCGCCTATTGCCGCTCGATCGGCGTCTTCGTGGCCAATCCGCACGTGAACTATCTCGAAGATGCAGGCCGGTTCCGTGCCGACAACATCCAGCTCCGCGCCAAGGAGCGCTACGATCCGCGCGGGTTGCTGAATCCCGGCAAGATGATCAGCTTTCGCCGGGAGGCGGTTGCGCCGTGAAGACCTGGATTCCCGACTCGCGCAACTTTGCCTTTCTCACCTGGAAGCAGGTCGACGCCTTGCCGCGTGGGTCGACACTGCTGGTGCTGCCCACGGCGGCCATCGAGCAGCACGGCCATCATCTGCCGCTGGCCACTGATACGCTTATCAACAATCTGCTGCTGGGCAAGGCGCTGGCGCTCATTCCGCAGGATCTTTCGATCTACGCGCTCCCGCCCGTTTGCTACGGCAAGAGCAACGAGCATCTCGGATTTCCAGGGACGCTCTCCGTCTCGGCACAGACGTTTCTGGCCGTGGTGCGCGACATCGGCGCGAGCGTGGCTGCCGGCGGTTTCAGGAGGCTTGCCCTCTATAACACACACGGCGGAAACACTTCGCTTGTCGACGTGCTGGCGCGCGACTTGCGCGCTGAGTTTGGCCTGCGCACGTTCTCGCTCTTCGGCTCGGCGGGCGCGCCGTTCGAAGGCGTGAGTGAGCAGGAGCGGACCTGGGGTTTTCACGCCGGCGAAATCGAGACGGCTTATCTGCTGCACGCCGCGCCGGAGCTGGTCCAGACCGATGAGTTCAAAGCCAATTACATCGCGCGCGTCGAGCAACCCGAACTGCTCAAGCCCGAAGGGTCATGGGCAAACTTCGCGTGGCTGACAAAGGATATCTCTTCTTCCGGGGTGCTCGGCGATCCGACGGCAGCAACGGCCGCCAACGGCGAACGATGGTCCAGCGAGGCGGCGGCGCGCATCGCCGAAGCGCTCATTGCGATGTGCAAATCCGAGCCGCGGCACGGAGCATAGCGCATGGGGCTCATCGATTGCGGCGGTGGCGTGCGCCTGGAGCGCGGAGTGGAGTGCCGTCTCAGTGACGGCGTGGTGCTCGTTTCCGATCACTATTATCCACCGGGCGAAGGTCCGTGGCCCACGCTGCTGATGCGCCAGCCCTATGGCCGCGATATCGCTTCGACGGTCGTCTATGCGCATCCGATCTGGTTTGCGCGCCATGGGTATCACGTCGCCATCCAGGACGTGCGCGGGCGCGGCGACTCGGGCGGCGAGTTCTATCCGTTTCGAAACGAAGCTCGCGACGGCGCCGAGACCATCGCCTGGCTGCGCAACCATGCGGCGTGTAACGGACGCATTGGCATGTACGGGTTCTCGTATCAGGGCGCAACGCAACTGCTCGCCGCCGCCGGGCAGCCGGAAGGCTTGCTCTGCATCGCGCCGCACATGACCGCTGCGAATCCCTATCACGGCTGGTTTTACCATCACGGCGCGCTGCGGCTCAGCTCGGCGCTGGGCTGGGGAATCCAGATGCTGCGCGAAGACGCTCGCCGAAGGGGTCTGCGCGAGGCAAGCGATCGCCTTGAAGCCGCGTGGAGCAACATCCGTGCACAGTCAGGCCACGTGCCGTATGCGAGCCATCCGGCGATCGCCGATCCCGAATTGCCTGGCTACGTTCGCGACTGGTTCTCGCATCGCGAGCCGGACGAGTACTGGAGCCAGCTCGATATCAGCGCGCGTATCGAACGCATCTCCATTCCCGCGCTTCACATTGCCGGCTGGTTCGATACGTACCTCGAAGGGTCGATCGCCGGTTATCTTGCGTTGCGTCATCGCGCGGGAAGCGATTTCGCGCGCAACCACCAGTATCTGATCGCAGGCCCCTGGGTGCACATTCCGTGGGGCGATCGCGCCGGCGAAGATGATTTCGGCGAGATCGCAAACCTCGATACCGATCCGCTTTTGCTCAGTTGGTTCAACCACTGGTTGAAGGACGCCGGCGAGTTCCACGGCGAGCCGCGCATTCGCTACTTTGCTCGGGGAGCCAACGAGTGGCGCATTGCCGCAGAGTGGCCACAGGAGGTCGAATTCGCGCTCTACCTGCGCAGCCAGGGCAATGCCAATTCGCGCAAGGGCGATGGCCGGCTCTCCACCGATCCACCAATCGTCGACGAACCGCGCGACGTTTTCGTCTACGATCCCGAAGTGCCGGTGCTTGCGCCCGGCGGACCGCAGGCGCTCGGCGGCTCGTTCGACCAGTCTGCACTGGAACTCGGCAACAACCTGCTCGTCTTTACCTCGCCGCCGGCAACGCGCGCCGCCGAGGTCTTCGGGCAGCCGCGCATCCGGCTTTTCGCTTCGACCTCGGGCGCCCATGCCGACTTCACGGCGAAGGTCGTGCGCGTGACCGCGAGCGGCCGCGCGGAATTCGTCTGTATCGGGATTGCCCGCAGCTCCTGGCTCTTTCGCGATAACGCCTATGGGGCGGATGAAATCCACGAGTGGCAGTTCACGCTCGAGCCGTGCGCCTTTGTGCTCGGTACAGGCGAACGCCTTCGCCTCGAGATCGCCAGCTCGGCGTTTCCGCTTTACGACCGTAATCCATCCACCGCGGTCCCGCCGCAGCTCGCCGACAACTGGAACTGGGCGCGATCCACCCAGCAGGTATTCCACTCTGCTTCGCATCCCTCCGCCCTCTGTCTGCCGATCACGGGAGACTCGCCATGGTGAGCGCGCGGGACACATCCATCCCCGGGATCGTGCTTCAGCATGTGACCAGGCGCTTTCGCGGAGCCGCCGTGGCCCTGCACGACATCTCGCTTGCGGTCGACCGCGGCGAATTCGTCACCCTGCTCGGCCCCTCCGGCTGCGGCAAATCCACGCTGCTCAAGCTCGTTTCCGGGCTGAGTCCGGCCAGCGAGGGCAGCGTCAAGGTCGACGGCATGACGCCGGAGAACGCCCGCGAGCTGATGAGCTTCATCTTTCAGGATCCGACGCTTTTGCCTTGGCGCACCGTCGAAGAGAACGTCGGTTTGGGACTGGAGCTGGAACACGCCGCGCGTGACCTGCGCAGGGAGCGTGTTGCAGAAATGCTCGATCTCGTTCGGCTCGACCACGTGGCGCGACGATATCCGCGTGAGCTTTCCGGCGGCATGAAGATGCGCGTCTCGATTGCCCGCGCCCTCGTCAGCCGGCCGCGTATTCTGCTCATGGACGAACCCTTCGCGGCACTCGACGAGATGGCGCGCGACCGGCTCAATGAAGAACTGCTGCGCCTTTACGCGGAGCAGAAGTGGACCGTTCTCTTTGTCACGCATTCGGTGGCCGAAGCGGTCTTTCTCTCTTCGCGCATCGTCATAATGGCTGCGCACCCGGGCCGCATCACGCACGAGCTGCGCGTCGATCTGCCCTGGCCGCGCACCGCCGAAACACGCGAGTCGGGCGAATTCGAGGAGATGGTCACGCAGGCCTCGCGGCTGCTCCGCGGAGTGGTGATGGCATGAAGAAGACCCTGCTCGTTCTCAACAGCGTGATCGTTTTCGCCTGCCTGCTCGGCCTCTGGCAGGCCGTGGTGTGGCTCAACCATCTGCCGGCGTATCTTCTTCCCGGGCCCGGCGCCGTGGCGCAGGCGGCGCGCGATCGCCTTCCGTCGCTGCTCAATTCGCTGCGCATCACTTCGATCGAAGCCGCCGCCGGTCTGGCGGCCAGCATCGTCGCCGGCGTGGCCGTCGCCATGGTCTTCGCGCAGTGGCGATGGCTGCGCCAGCTCGTCTACCCGTACACCATCCTGCTGCAAACGGTTCCCATTGTCGCCATCGCGCCCCTGGTCATCTTCTGGGCCGGTCCGGGGGTTTTCGCGGTGACGGTTGTCACCTTTATCATTTGTCTCGCGCCCATCATCGCCAACACCACACAGGGGCTTGTCAGCGTGGACGAGAATCTGATTCATCTTTTCGTGATGCACAAGGCCTCACCGGGCCAGATTCTGCTGAAGCTGCGCCTGCCCAATGCCATGCCGAGCCTGTTTACCGGCATCCGCATCTCGGCCGGCATCAGCGTCATCGGCGGGCTCACCGGCGAGCTCTTTGCCGGATCGACGCGCGTGGGCGAAGGCGGACTGGGCTATGCGATCCTTTATGCCAACAACCAGATGGAAACAAGCTATCTTTTCGCGCTTGTTGTCGCCGCGACCGTGCTGGGATTCGGGTTCTTTTTTGTCGTGATGTTTTTCGAGTGGCTCGCTCTGCACAACTGGCATGAATCGAGCCGGCCGCAGGCAGCGGAATAGCGGAATCGTGGGGAGATTGAACGCCACGTGCGGCCTCCGGCTCTTTGTAAGTGGAAGAACCGCAGATCCATTGACTTCTTGCCGTGGCGACTCGATCAGGATGAGAGTTGGGCATGAGTTGTTCGGAAATCATCGGCTTTTGAAGGCAGTAAAAGGGAAGCGCCGTGCTGCGAATGGAATCGGAATCGGGCTGGTGGCTGGTCACACATCCTGACCACGCGCGCCTCGCGGGCGAGTTTGCCGCGGCCTGGGGCAACGCGCAGTTCCGCCGGCCCGAGCCGCGCGCGCGAGTCCTGCACGGCATCGCCAGCCACGACGATGGCTGGGCCGAACGCGACGCGCATCCCACCATTACGCGGCAAGGCAAGCCGTCGGCCTTTTCCACCGAGCTGGTGGGAAGATACTCCGCTTTCGAGGAGATCGATCTCGCCGAATACCTTGCCGTGCGCGAGCGCGCCGTGCGCATTATTGCGGAAGCCGATCCCTACGCTGGGCTTCTGGTCCTGATGCACACGTACAACCTGCTCACCGGGCATGCCGACCGGTCCACGATCGCGCCGGAAGGCCTCGCCCTCCTCGATGCGTTTCTCGAACGCCAACGCGAATATCGCCGCGCCCTGCTGGCATCGATTGCGAACGACGAGAGCCTCGTGTCAGAACTAAAATCGGAGCAGACCATCCTCGGGCACTTCCGCCTTCTGCAGGCCTGCGACAATCTCTCGCTGCTGAGTTGCGTAGCCTACGACAAGCCAGCCCACTTGCTGCATCCGCTGCCCTTGAACGACGGCGGCGTTTCCGAAGTGCAAGTCATACCGTTGGCGCCCCGCCACTATCGCCTGACGCCGTGGCCGTTTGCCCAAGGGGAACTCACTTTCGTTTTCCCCTCGCGCCATGTGCAGGGCAAGCTCTTTCGCGCTTCACAGGAACTGCAATCGGCTTTCGCGTCGGCTCCTTCCGCGGAGCTTTCGGTGAGACTCTCGGCATAGACGCACGCAATCGGCAAAAAAAGGGCGGCCCAGGTTTCGAGCCGCCCGTTGAGTGCGGTGCCGGTCCGGGATGCGATCAAAAATCGAAGTGCAGCGACATCTGGACCTGTCGTGGCGCGCCGATCGTATGCGTCACAATGCCCAGGCCCGAAGGGCAGGAATACAACGCTTTCGTGTTGCCGATGGGATTCGACGAGCAATTTGTCGACGACAGAACCGGCTGGCCTGAAGCCGGAAACGCGTTGTAGCCCGCGTTCTGCGAAACCTCGTTTCCGGGAATATCGAAACTCGATGTGTTGGTCAGGTTGTAGACGTCGAACGTGTACTTGAGGCTGTACTTCTCCCTGAACCCGAGGTCCTTCACCAGCGAGGCGTCGGCGCGCTTCTGGAACGCCTGGCGGAAGATGTTGCGCTGGCCGGTCGTGAAGCCCGTCTCATAGGGATCGGAGGTTGGGATCGCGCCTCCCAGGCCGCCCGCCGGCAGCAAGGGCAGCGTGAAGCAGGAGGCCTTGAGCGCCGGCTGACCTCCGGCCGGCGTCCAGGCGCCGGACGCCTTGGTCACGGCCGTCTTGGGCGTACAGCCCGCCGCGAGAGGAACGATGGGGTTGGTGATTCCATCGGCGGTGGAATAGTAGATGCTGCCCACGGCGCCGGAGAAATCGATGATGCTGTAAGGCTGGCCGCTTTGCAACACGGTGAGGCCCTGCAACGACCAGTCGTCGGCGAACTTTCCCGCCAGCGTGTGCTCGCCGGCCATGTTGGGAACGCGAAGCACGTAATTGAAATTGAGGATGTGCGTGCGGTCGAAGTCAGACGAGCCGTAGGCGCTGCGCAGATCGAGCGGGTTGTTGCCGTTGAAGAAGAGACCGATGGCGCTCTGCTCGTCCAGCGCGTGCGAATAGGTGTACGACGCGCCGACCTGCACGCCGCGGCTCATGCGCTTCTCCACGTGCGCCTGCAGCGCGTTGTAGGCATCCACGCCGGCGGCAAGGTAGCCGATCGATTCGGCCGCGTAACCGATGTAGGGAACGCGCAGGTCGACGTTGCCGCCTTCGTAGTTCGCCTGATAGCCCGTGCCGTCGGGCAAGGTAGCGCCGCCCACGTTGTAGCCGTAGCTGTACTTCTGCTCGTATTGCCCTCCGGCCAGCGTCGGATTTGACGGCGACGCGATCACCGGCTGGTTGAAGGGAACGGGGATGACCTGGTGCCGTCCCACGTTGCCCACATAGCCCAGCTCGATGGCCAGATCGTTGCGCGGCTGCCATTGAATGTCGAGCGTGTAGTTGATGGTGTACGGCAGCTTGTTGGTGCGGTCGTAGACGCCCAGCGAGATGGGCTGGCCGTTGTTGATCAGCCCCGGCGCCCCCGATCCGGTATTCACGATGCTGTTTGCGTTGGGAAGGTATTTGGACAGATCCGAGGCCTTCGGATTGTTCGGCGCCGTATGTTCCAGCACGGTGCCGTAGGGGTTCTCGAGGTTGCCGGTTTCGTCGGTCGGAGGGCCGGTGGGCGGCCCGAATCCGCCGTTCCCGCCGCAGGTGGGAATGTAGTACTCGTAGAGCGATTGCGAAGTGGTCGGGCACGACGATACGTTCACGAACGGCAATTGCTGGTTGACGCCGAACGGGCCGCCGGTGACCGTCCCGATGGCGTAGCCGGGCGAGAAGTAGCTGAACAGCTCGCCGCGGTCGTAGTAAATGCCGCTTCCTGTCCGGATGACGACCTTGCTGTGAAACATCTCCGGTTGCCACGCCGCGCCCACGCGCGGGCCGATGCCCCATTGCCGCCCGGTCAGCGTCGTGTTGCTCACGCCCGACGTGCCGTTGGCGTTGTTGCCGGCAATGATCAGGCCGGAGTTTTCAATCGTGTCGCTGGCCACATCGTACTTGTACAGCGAGGGATCGAAGTTGAAGATGCGGCCGTATTTTTCGGTCAAGCCGCCGTCCCAGTCGTAGCGCACCCCGGCAGTCAGCGAAAGTGTGGGCGTGATCTGGTACTTGTCCTGCACGTACATCCCGAGCTGATTGGCCCGGTAGTAGCGGCTGGCGTTGCCCTGCAGGAACGAGCTGACGTAGAAACCGGTGGCCGAACTGCCCGGAGAAACAAAGCCCTGGATCATCTGGCTGAAGTCATCCGTGGCGACGGTGCCGGTGCCCGTGCGCTTGTCGATGGTGTTCAGTTGCGTGTAGGTGTAATTGCCGCCGAAGCTCACCGTGTGCTTGCCGAGGATCCAGATCGCGTTCGCCGAAGGCGCCAGCCGGTTCTGGAAGACTCCCGTATTCGGCGCCTGGCCTTCCGCATTGGGGCCGATGTTCGTGATGGCCTGCGCTGTTCCCGGCGGCTGATAATTCCCCAGCACGTTGTAGATTGAGACGCCGGGAAAGTAGCTCGAGCCGAATGTGTTGATCGAGCCTGTACCCGCCGCGCCGCCGGGAATCGAGTTCGGGCCGAAGGCCTGCGTGTTGTCTCCCCAGTCCTTCTCCCGCAAGAAGCCGATGGTCTGGGTTGTGCTCAGGTTGGATTTGACCACGTAGCTGTTGATGATGGAAAAGACCTGCGCGCCCGAGTCGAGATGCTCGGTGAATCCCGGAACGCTCGAATAGGAGAACGGCGCGATGGTGGGATCGTGCTGGTAGAAGTACTTGAGCGCCAGCGTGTCCTTGGAGCTGGCGTTGTAGTCGAGATTGGCGACCCCCAGATCGGCCTTGAAGTACGCGGTCCCGGGAATGAACGCGTTGTCGATGTGCGCCACCGTGGGCGGGACGCCGCCGCGGGCGTCGTTGGGGATGAGCCACTTGCCCGGCTCGCCGGGAAGCGAAGGCGAGTTGAACAGGACCAGGGCGTCGCGATCGATCTGGCCGGCCGTGATGCTGGTTCCAAAAGATGCGTTGGTCACCGCGGCCAGCGCCCCGGCGGAGCGATCGTCGCTCAGCCCGATGGGCACATCCAGCAGCGCGTCGCCGATCTCCTGGTCGGAGACGTGCGTGTGCTGATAGGCCAGATAGGCGAAGAGCTTGTTCTTGATGATCGGTCCGCCCGCCGATCCCCCCAGAACGTAACGATGCAGTTGGGGCACCTTGTCGAACGCGGGAATATCCGGATCCTGGTTGAAGAAGAACGGCGCGGCGTTCAGCCAGTCGGTGCCGCGATGCAGGTAGAGACCGCCGTGAAAGTTGTTGGTGCCCGAGGCGGTGTTCATGTCGATGTGCGCGCCGGAAGTGGACCCCTGCTGCGCGTCGTACATCGAGGCGTTCACGCGCACTTCCTCGAGCGTTTCCGGCGCAGGCGTGGGAATGGCGTTGCCGATGGAGAGATAGACCGAGGCAACCGAGGGAATCACGCCTCCCGCGCCTTCGCTCGAGGAGACTCCCGTGCTGTTGATCACGCGCGCCGAAGGCACCTGGCTGGTGCTCTTTCCGTTGAACAGATTGGTCGCATCCACGCCGTTCAGCGAGAAGCTGTTGCTGGTGTCCCGTTGCCCGTTGGCCCAGATCGGCGCATTGCCCAACCCGCTGTTGGCGCCCGTTCCGCCGGACAGCTCCGCATCCACACCGGTGGACAGGATTGCCACGCCCGTGAAGCTGCCGGTCGAGAGCGGCACGGCCTGTATCTGCGAGGTTTCCATCACGTAGCCGTTGGTCGTGTCCGAGGCGTTCATCAGCGGGGTCGCCTGCACTTCCACCGTGTCGGTCGTCTGGCCCACCTTGAGCGCGGCATTCATCGTAACCGTGCGGTCGGCCTGCACCTGGATGTGTTGCGTCTTCTGCGCCTCGAAACCGCTTGCCGTGAACGTGAGCGTATACGTGCCGATGGGGAGATTCACAATCAGGTAGACGCCTTCGCCGTTAGTCCTGACCGCGCGCGTCAGCGTCGTCTGTTCGTCCAGCACGGTGACCGTCGCATTGGGAATCAGGCTTCCCGAGGAATCGGTCACAGCACCGGTGATGCCGCCCAGCGTCTGCTGCGCCGGCGAAGGTAGGGCACACAGCGCGATGACTGCCACGACCGCCGGCAGCCTGAAAAACAGAGAGCAAGAAGTGCGCATCGAATACCTCAATTGGAGGGCCTCGCAAGTAGAGGATTCCCAAGGGTCTTTTGAATATCTCCAAAAAACGCGGGAACCTGTGAAAAACCCAGGCGAAATGTTGTCTCAAAAATGGAGGAGTGAGGGGTACACCGCGAGTGAATTGTGATTGTTGTCCGCTATGTTTCGGGTTGAACCTCGGAGTGAAAATAGCATACACGAAATTCAACCGAAAATTTACAAAAATCCGCTTGTCATGCGCGCCCCGCGTATGCTCATAAAGACCGTATAAAGAAAGCGCGACGGCTGGTGTTTCACACCGATCCATTCGTCACCTGGCAAGGCTATTTCCGCCACGATTTCCACATGGCTGGTCACCGCGCTTCCTGACCGTCCGGGCTGCAGCCCGGACGGCTTCCCCCAAAAGTTTCAAGGGCTTCAGCCCCTGAGGGAAGCTGAACCACCGTCCACATGGACGGAATCTCCTCCGTCATCCTGCAGGGAACAACCTGCGCCGCGGCAGGATCTGCTGGCTCAGCGCCGCGCTCACGGTAAACATGGGTTCATTCACCACCTGGCTGAGCCTGAGCTTGAGAGCAACGCTGCACAGGATGTAGGCGTGGATCTCGTCGAATCCCCAGCGGCTGACGAGCAAGTCGATCACGCGACCGGTGGCTGCGCGCGCCGTTGCTGCCACGTCCGTTCCCGACTCGACGACGACCCATGCGTCGGCTGTCGAATCGGGCGCGATCTCCTCGCTCGCTTCCACGATCGGTCCGGCCAACGGCTGCTGTTTGTGCAGGTGGAAGCGCAGCGTGACATCGAGCGGGCATTCGATACCGTTGATGCACACCTCGCCGTCGCCCTGCGCGGCATGGCCGTCGCCGCAACTGAAGAGCGCGCCTTCGTTGAATACGGGCAGGTAAAGCCGCGATCCGGCGCACAGCTCGCGCACGTCGAGATTGCCGCCGAAGTGCCCCGGTGGCCGGGTGCGGAACGCCCCGTCTTCGGCACGCGCCACGCCCATCACACCGAGGAATGGCCGCAGCGGTACTACCGCCGGGAACAACGACCGCGTGACTTCGCCTTCGAGATTCCAGAGAAACAAGTGCGGAGTGTGAAAACGATCCTTCAAAAAACCGAGACCTTCGAGGACGCTCGACCATCCCCACCCGCAATGCCGCGTGGCCAGCACGTCGATCTCGACCACATCGCCCGGCTTCGCGTCCTCGATCCAGATGGGCCCCGTAAGCGCATGAATCCGCGTACGGTCGATGGCCAGAAACCTCTGGATCGTGCTGTGCGGGCCGACCTGCCCACCGCTCGAGTCCTTGCACTCGATCTGCACCTCGTCGCCAGGCGCGACGCGCAGGCGCGGCGCAAGCGAGCGGTCCCACACCGAGTGTGTAGGCTCGGCCGCCAGTGTGTGATCCATCATGGCTCCTTCACCCGCACCGTCATCTGGATCTCGACCAGCGCGTTGCGAGGCAGCGCGCTCACGCCGACCGCTGCGCGCGCGTGGCGGCCGGCCTCGCCGAAGACGCGCACCAGCAGGTCCGACGCGCCGTTGATCACCGCGGGCGATTCGGTGAATCCAGGCGCCGCGTTCACGTATCCGTTGACCGACAAAACCTCGGCAACCAGATCGAGCGACCCCAACTCGCGCCGGAGCACGGCAAGTTGCGTCAAGGCGCACGCCTGCGCCGCCGAGTAGCCTTCTTCCACGGTGCGGCCGGCTCCGGCCGTGCCGGTGATCACGCCTTCCGGTCCGATGGAAACGACGCCGGCGAGAAAAACCACCGAGCCAAAGCTCTTCGCCGAAACATAATTTCCGCCAGGTGAAGGCGCGGACGGAAGGGCATACCCAAGCGCCTCGAGATTCTCTTCAGGGGACCGATGTTCGCTCATTTGCCTTTGAATGTAGCACGCGGCCGTCGAAATTCCCTTGGGACCGCGATTCGCTTCAGGGTAGGATGAGCCATGCTTCGCACCATTTCCTCGGCCTGCTTCGGCGCCTGTTCCATTGAGCAGATCCCGGCAGATTGAAAAAGGAAGCCATGATCACCCGTCTTTCGAAGCTCCTCCTGCTTGCCGCTGTCGCGCTGCTCGATACGCTCGTGGTCTTCAACAACCTGACGGACTTCGACTCGAACTACCAGTTCGTTCGCCACGTGCTCTCGATGGATTCGACTTTTCCCGGCAATCGCGGCATGTGGCGCGCACTCACCGTCCCGGCCATGCATCTCGCCTTCTATATCACGATCATCGCGTGGGAGATCGTTACGATGATCCTGCTCTGGTGGGGCGCCGTCGATCTCTTCCGCGCGCTGCGCCGGCCCGCCGCGCGATTCAACTCGGCCAAGCGCATCCCCGTTCTTGCGCTCACGGTTTCGCTGCTCATGTGGCTGGTGGCGTTTCTTTCCGTAGGCGCGGAGTGGTTCCTGATGTGGCAGTCGCACGCGTGGAACGGCCAGGAAGCCGCGTTTCGAAACTTCGCCGTAGTGGGGATTGTTCTGCTCCTTCTGGTTCAGCCGGAGACCGAAGGCCAGCCTTGACGCCCTATTCGAGCGCGGGCGCGGCTTTCCTGCGCCGGACGAGATACCACGCAATCCCCGCGGCAATATATCCGAGATAGAGGTACGGAATCCGCGCGTGCGCCGCATCGGCCGCGGACCGCAGATCGAAGACCACGACCAGAATCATGACCACGACGGTCAGGACGCTGACCAGCGCCACCGCGTGCGAGTGCTGGCCGAGCGCGCGCCGCGCGAAGGGCAGCGCCAGCGCCACCAGGGCATAGGCGGTCAGGAATCCGAAGACCGACAGCGAGCCCAGCAGGTCGTACATGTCAGAGCCCGTTTCGCCGCGCAGCGCCAGGACGGCCGTCGCCGCAAACATCAGTACGCCGGAGATCGCAATGGCCGCGCCCGGCGTCCCGTGGCGGCGGTTGGTGCGTTCGAGCACCCGTGGGAGCAGATTGCTCCGCGCCATGCGCATCAGCACCCGCGCTGCCGCCGTGGTGCACGCCAGCACGCAGGCAAACATGCTCACAAAAGCGCCGCAGTCGATAGCCGCGCCCAGCGGCGAGATGCCGGCCTTGGTCGCGAGCAGATGCAGCGGGCTGGTCGACTCGCTCAGCTTGCCGGATTCGCCGCGAAAGCCCAGCAGTTCGGAGTACGAGCACAGCATGAAGAAGAATCCGGCGAGGATGGCGCACTGCAACACGGCGCGCGGAATGGTGCGCAGCGGCTCGCGCGCTTCGCCGCCGAGGGTGGTCGCGCTCTCGAAGCCCACAAAGCTGAACATGGAGAGCACCAGCGCCGGCCCGAGGGAGGAGATCGACGCGCCTTTCAGCCGGAATTGGTCCATGTCGAATTGCAACCCGAAGCGGATGACGAGAAATGCCAGCACGATGAGGATGAGGCTCACCGAAACGACTTCGATCCACAGCATCAGTTCGGCCGAGAGCTTTACGTCGCGATACGCGATGCAGGCCGCGATTGCGCAGACGATCGCGAGCGTGGGCAGCGGAGAGGGTGTCCAGTGCAGGAACTGCTGGCTGAGAAGGAGCGAGTAGTACAGCGCTCCGCCCGCCACGGACGCGCCCGTGGCCAAATATGCCAGCAGCAATCCCCACGCCGCCGTGACTCCGAATACCGGCGGCAGCGTCTCCGCCGTGTAGGTGTAGAGCGATCCCGGAGAAGCCGAAAGCCGCGCGAAGCGGCTCACGCAAAAGCCCACCAGAAGCGTTGCGCCGGTGGCGAGCAGGTAAACAAACCATGTGGCGTTTCCGGCCAGCGCGAAGACAAGCGGAATCGTGAGCGATGGAGAAGTGCTGGGCGCCATCGCCGAGACCGACTGCGCCAGTGTTTCGATGGGACCGAGCACGCCGGCATGAAGTCCGTAGACTTCGCGCGCCTTTATCGGCGCATACACTTCGGCGGTCGCGCTTGCTCTCTCGCTCATCCATGGTTCCTTTTGCACCGGGAATCGCCGCGGGTCGATCCAGTCTTGCGCGCCTGTCGCCTTCCGGTCAAGCGACGCGCCGTCGCGGGAAGTGAAGCCGGGTGTTCCATCCCCGGTGCGTCCGTGTTCTTGCGCCCCGGCGTGGGCCAACGCCATTGCCTGTCATTGGGAACCCGTTTCTCTTCAATGAGCGCCTTACACTGATTGCAATGTCCGTCGCTGCCATCGTGCTCGCGGCCGGCGCCAGCCGCCGCCTCGGCCGGCCCAAGCAATTGCTCGAACTGCGCGGCGAAACACTGCTGGCTCGCGTCGTGCGCCTTGCCGCCGAAGCAGGAGCTGCGCCGGTGATCGCGGTTCTGGGCGCGAATTACGAGACCGTTCGCGCCTCGATCGTCCCGCCCGACGCGATCTGCACTTTCAACCCGGGCTGGGAGCAGGGAATTGCCAGCTCGATTCACGCCGGGCTCGAGGCTCTCGAGTCGCATGCCCCCGAATCCTCCGGCGCGATGTTGCTTGCCTGCGATCAGTCGCGGCTCACGGCGGGGCACCTGCGCTCGATGCTCGAGGAATTCGGTGCGCACAGCGACAACGTCATCGTCGCTTCCCGCTACGCGGGCGCTCCCGGCGTTCCGGCAATCTTTCCGCGGAGCGCCTTTGCCGGGTTGCGCGCGCTTCAGGGCGACAGGGGCGCGCGTTCGCTCCTCGCCAACCCTCCGTGCATGTTGATCGAAGTGGACCTTCCTGGCGGCGAAATCGATATCGACACACCGGAAGATCTCACCCAGCTTGATCCATATAAATAAAAACGCTGTCGTCCGGAACGAGTCGCCACAGCGCGCCCGCGGCGACTCGTCGAACGATCTGCGTTTGTCTTGCGCTTCAACGGATCCCGTGCCAGCCATGGGTGTCTCGTGCATGGCTCGCCCTGCGAACGACGGCTGAGAAACAGAACTATCGTTCGACCGTCGCCTCGATGTACCCGTGCGGCTCGTCGATGGGCACGAAGATGTGGTTCGGATTGTCGAGCCCGAAGGGGCTCAGATCGGCGAGCAGGTGGTGCAGGTTGGGCATGGTGAGCCGGATGCGCGCGATCTCCGGAGCGGCCTCGAGTGCCTGCTTGCCCATCTCGAAGAGCGTGTGCTGCATGCTCATGCTGTCGTGCGCGGCAAACGTCCTGAGCAGTGCGGCCACAATGCGCTCGCGAGCCTGCGCATAGTCCGGCCTGGGCGCCGCGTAATCCCAGATTGCTCTGGCGCATGTGCCCAGAATGCGATCGGTGGCCGACTTCAGCGTGGTCAGCCTGTCCTGGAGAAATCCGGTAAAAGCGGATTTTGCGGTCTTCAGAATGGTCAGCCCATCCACGCCGGATTGAATCGCCCAGACACCGTTTTTTCCGCGCATTGCGTGGGCGGTCTGCAGTTCCGGCCCGCCGAGCCGGAACGTCGCCGGCTCCGGAACGCCATCCGTCATCACGCGCTCCCAGGCTTTTTCTTCGATCCCGATGCCTGCTTTGGATATATGCGAATGACGGGAAAGGAAGCAGTCGCCCAGCTCCATGGCAAACTCTTCGATCGTCGCCGCCGTCGACTGTCGGGCCGCATGGTAGACCGTGTTCTTCATCGTATCGGTGGGCAGAACCTTGCTGTTGTCAGCCCCGGTGAAGCTGGCGTCGAAGTCTCCCTCCAGCAACACCTGCACCGTCCACTCGTTGAACTCGTGCAGGCCTTCGCGCCGCGTGATTCGCGACAGCCGCACGCGCGACTTCCCATAGCAGTTTTCGCCCAGCCTTGCCATCGTTCAGCTTCCTCGATAGGTGGTATAGCTGTTGTCGCTCAATAGTACCGGCAGATGATAATGCGCCTCGCCGGCGCATTCGAAAACAATCGCAATCTCCGGATAGATGCTGTTGCGTCCTTCGCTCGCGAAATAAGCGCCGGTTGCGAAGGTGAGCCGGTACGTTCCCGGCGCCGCATCGTCGGCCAGGTCGCGGCAGCGGCCGTCGGCATCCGTCGCGCCCGATGCGATTTCGGTCCAGCCGCCGCGATCGCGGAGATCGAGGCGCACAACGACGCCCGCCGCGGCCTTTCCGCGCACCGTGTCCAGCACGTGAGTCGTGATTCTGCTCATTCCACCAGCCACTTTCCCAGCCGGATCTGGAGGATCTGTCTCTGCTGCCCGGCAGCTTCGAGCAGCTCGGCTGCGCGATCGTTCGTCAGACGCCGTTGCAGGATTGTCAGCATTTCGTCGGCGCTCCTGCCGGTCGCGCAAACGATGTAGGTGAATCCGAACCGATGCTCGTACTGCCCGTTTCCCTCGGCGATCTCCGCCAGAATGCTTTCCTCGGCAAGGGCGGTCGAGCCCTGCTCCTGCCGCGACCACGCCGCCGACTTCGCTGACGCGTGAGCCGCCTTGCGCTCGCCGATGCGCGGATGGCAGGCAAACGCTTCGAGCCAGTCACTCTCGCCCATCCTGCTCCACTCAAGATCGGCCGCCGCGCTCAGCCCGATGGCGTCCGCAATGGGACGCCGCGACACCATCGCCACCGCCCAGCGTTTTGCGCCGCAGCAGGCGAGCATGGCCTCGATCGCCTCGGCCTCGGAGGCTGCATTCCACGCCGCCAGCACAGCATTCATGGACGCGGCTCCACGCGCAGTTCGAGGAGAAACTCCTGAAGAAGATTTGCTCCGACGCGGCGGCGATACTCCGCCGTCGAGCGGATATCGTCGATCGGTCGCGCCTCGGCGAGAAGTGCGCTTCGTGCCGCCTCAATCGTTTCCCCCGTCACGCGCCGGCCCTGCACCGCGGCTTCCGCACGATGGAGCCGCGTGGGAAACGGAGCCAGGCTGGCCGCGCCCAGCCGGATCTCGCTCACCACGCCGTTCTCGACCCGCGCCGTCGCACCCAGCGCCACCTTCGCAATCGCCATCGCCCGGCGCGGTCCCACCTTTCGCAGGTATTGCCGATGTCTCGCAAAGCGTCGCGGCAGATGAATTGCGCGGAGCAACTCATCCGGCGCGAGCACATTGCGCTTGTATGCGGTATGAAACCCGGAGTAAGCCACACGCCGGGTTCCGCGCACCGAGATCAGCTCGACCTCCGCATCGTAGGCCAGCAGCGCGGGCGATGAGTCCGCTGCCGGCGATCCGTTCACCAGATTGCCGCCGATCGTGGCGCGGTTCTGATTGGCGATGGCGCCGATCCAGCTCGCTGCCCTGGCAATCAGCGGCAGTTCGGCCGCCAGATCCGCATGCGCGCGCAGATCGCCGAAGGTCGTGCCCGCGCCAATGACAAAGCTCTCGGGCCTGGTCTCGATGAATCTGAGGTCGGCGATTCCCCACAGGCTGACGAGCTTCTTCGCATCGAGCCGGCCGGCCGCGTGCGCCACCATCAACTCGGTCCCGCCGGCAATCGGCATCCATTCGCCCGGCGACTCGGCCAGCAATGCCAGCACGGCCGCAAGACTGCCCGGCGCGACCAGCTCGTGCGCTTCGGGATTACCGCGCATGACCCGCCTGTTCCCCGCGCATTTGCGTCGAGCCTGCCGCCGCGGCAATCACCGATTCAAAGATGCGGATGAAGCCCGTACATCGGCAGAGATTGCCGGCCAGTCCTTCGCGAATCTCGGCCAGGTCGGGATGCGGATTGCGGGCGAGCAGATGCGTAGCGGCCATCAGCATTCCCGGCGTGCAAATGCCGCACTGCGCGCCGCCGCATTCAAGAAACGCCTTTTGCAGCGGATGCAGTTCACCGTTCCTCGCCAGTCCCTCCACGGTCTCGATTTCCGCGCCTTCGGCCTGCAGGACAGGAACCAGACAGCTATTGACCAGTTCGCCGTTCATGCGCACCGAACACGACCCGCACTCGCCTTCGCCGCAACCTTCCTTGGTGCCGGTCAGCCGCAGGTCCTCGCGCAGCACATCGAGCAGCCGCTTCATGGCCGGCGTGCGAATCGCGCGGCTCTGGCCGTTTACCGTCAAATGAATCGTTGGCCATCCGTTGTTCATACCACCGCCGTCTCTTGCACCGGAGGTCTTGCCGCGGCAGCCAGTCGCGTCGCGAACCCGGCCAAAAGGTCTTCCGGCAACAGCGGAATCCGCGCGAAGCCCACTCCCGTCGCGTCCATGATCGCGTTCAGAATTGCCGGCGCCGGCCCGTCGTGCGGCAACTCGCCAATGCCCTTGGCCCCGCAACCGCCATGGCGAAAGGGAATCTCCTCGAAGTAGACGTGGATCGGCGGCACATCTTCGGCCGTGGGCATAATGTAGTTGGTCATCTGGCTGTTGGCCATGTGGCCGTTCTGCAGGATCACTTTTTCATAAAGCGCGTATCCGATCGCCTGGGCGATGCCGCCTTCGACCTGACCGCCGGCCAGCACGGGGTTGATGATGCGTCCGGCCTCCTGTACTGCCCAGAACTCCTCGACTTCGGCGGAACAGGTGACGGT
>JASHQQ010000324.1 GCA_030039035.1 Acidobacteriaceae bacterium
GCGACGCCCGTTGCATTGCTGTTGACAGAGTCACGCGCAAGCTCCGGCGGAGTGGAGCGATGTTGCCGGAATCGTTGCGCGACGATCATGGGCGGCACCCGCCGTCAGGCGAGAGCGATCCGTCCTGCGGAGTGTTTCCTGCTTCCATCCAAACCAGCGCACCGCGAATCACGTCCAGGGCTACCCCTTTTGAGTGAGCGATGGCTTCCCCAATTTGGAGATTCGGTCGTGGCCGACTTGGCACGAGAATCGCGTCAGGGTTTGGACCCGGCGGAAGCAAGAGCCAGCGAGCCGCCTTCAGGAGAACGCAAACGGACAGGAGGAGACATGAAATTGAAACCGAGAAGCGAAAAGGGACTGCTGACGCCGGATAACTGTGTCATCACCCTCATCGACCACCAGCCGCAAATGCTGTTTGGTGTCACCAGCATCGACCGGCAGTCGCTGATCAATAACGTCGTTGGCTTTGCCAAAGCCGCAAGGATCTTCGATGTTCCCCTGATTCTGAGCACGGTTGAGACGAAGTCGTTCAGCGGCAATATTTGGCCGCAATTGCAGGCGATCTATCCCGATCAGACTCCGATCGAGCGCAGCAGCATGAATTCGTGGGACGACGAGAAGTTCGTGGCCGCGGTGAAGAAGACCGGGCGGAAGAAGATTGTGCTGGCCGGACTCTGGACCGAGGTCTGCGTCGCATTCCCCACCGTTCAGGCAATCCATGACGGATACGAGGTATATGTCGTGGAAGATCTGTGCGGCGACCTCGATGAGAAGACCCATCAGGCTGCGATGCGGCGAGTGGAGCAGGCCGGAGCAAAGCCGGTCACCTGGATTCAGGTGATGCTCGAGTGGCAGCGCGACTGGTCACACAGAGAGACCTACAACGCCGTGATGGACGTGGTGAAGGAGCACGGCGGGGCGTATGGCATGGGCGTCGAGTACGCCTACACGATGGTTCACGGCGCACCGGCCACCGTTCATCCAGGCTGGGAAGTTCCCGCGGAACTGGTCCACGCCTAGCGCATCCTGAAGAGGGGCCGGTGTATCCTGCCGGCCCTTGCTCCCGACAAGAATCAACCACGCGGAGGCACCCATGGAGAAGGTCACGATCTTTCATAACGGCAAGATTGCAACCAATGCAACGCCCTATTTTGCCCAGGCGATTGCCGTGGAGGATGGGAAGATCTCTTCGGCTGGACTCGATGCAGAGATCCTCCGCCTGAAGACGCCGGGGACGCGCGTGGTTGACCTCCGCGGGCAAACCGTGATTCCGGGCCTGAACGATTCACACCTGCACATCATTCGTGGAGGTTTGCACTACAACCTGGAATTGCGCTGGGATGGAGTCCCGTCCCTGGCGGACGCGCTCCAGATGCTGCGGGAACAGGCGCGACGGACTCCGGCGCCGCAATGGGTGCGCGTGGTCGGAGGCTGGAACGAATTCCAGTTTGCCGAGCAGCGGATGCCAACCCTTGAAGAGATCAACGCAGCGGCGCCGGACACGCCGGTCTTTGTCCTGCACCTCTACGATCGTGCGTTCCTGAATGCGGCCGCCTTGCGCGCCGTCGGATATACGAAAGACACCCCGAATCCTCCCGGTGGCGAGATTCAGCGCGACAAACGGGGCAACCCGACGGGCCTGCTTATCGCGCGACCGAACGCCGGAATCCTGTATTCCACGCTCGCCAAAGGGCCGATCCTGCCGTACGAAGAACAGTTGATTTCGACCCGGCACTTCATGCGTGAAATGAACCGCCTTGGCTTGACGAGCGCAATCGACGCGGGCGGAGGGTTCCAGAACTATCCCAACGATTACAAAGTCATCTCGGAGCTCCATCAACGGGGCGAAATGACGGTCCGCATCGCATATAACCTCTTTACCCAGCGGCCGAAGCATGAATTCGAGGATTTCGAGACATGGACCGCGAATACGAGTCTGTTCCAGGGGGATCAGACGTTTCGTCTCAACGGCGCCGGGGAGATGCTGGTCTTTTCCGGCGCTGATTTCGAGGATTTTCTCGAACCTCGCCCGGATCTGGACGGGTCTATGGAGAATGAACTGGAGCGAGTGGTGCGTCTGCTCGCTTCAAAACGATGGCCTTTCCGGCTCCACGCAACCTACAACGAATCGATCGAACGGTTCCTCAACGTTTTCGAGCGAGTGAATCGGGACATTCCGTTCGACGGACTGCACTGGTTTTTCGATCACGCCGAGACTGTTTCCGACCGGAACCTGGAACGTGTGGCCGCGTTGGGCGGAGGCATAGCGATTCAGCATCGGATGGCGTTCCAGGGCGAGTATTTCGTCGACCGATACGGACCCCGGGCGGCTCAAAGAACGCCTCCGGTGCGGAGAATGCTGGAATCCGGTATTCCCGTCGGAGCCGGGACCGACGCAACACGTGTCGCCAGTTTCAATCCTTTCGTATCCCTTTACTGGCTGGTCACCGGGAAAACCGTTGGCGGTCTCCGGTTGTATCCGCAGGAGAACAGGCTGTCGCGCGAGGAGGCTTTGCGCCTCTACACGCAAGGCAGCAGTTGGTTCTCTACCGAGGACGGCAGCAAGGGCGGCTTGTATCCGGGACAGTTGGCCGATTTCGCCGTTCTCACCGGCGATTACTTCAGCATTCCGGAGGAGGAAATCAGGCATCTTGAATCGCAGTTGACGGTGGTTGGAGGAGAGATTGTGCACGCGAGCCATGATTTTCAGTCGCTGGCGCCTCCGCCGTTGCCGGCAGCGCCGGATTGGGCTCCGACTGCATTCTACGGAGGCTATCATTCATCGGTTCCGGCATCCGCGTCGGCTCTGATGCATCGCTGCCAAGGACAAGTTCACCGGAAGCCAACAGAGCATAAGTTGGGTGAAGCAATCTGGGGCCTCGGCTGCGACTGCTTCGCGTTCTAGAGTTGGTTGCATAGAACCTGCGGCCGGCCCCAAAAGCGCTCCGCAGGGGCCAAAGCTCCGCGGATTTTGCAGATTTCTGCGGCACGACTAAAGTCGCGCCCTTTCAAAACCGGAGTTATGCAACCAGTTCCAGGTCTGTGACAAGGCAACTTCGTTCCTCCCACCGTTGCGGCAAGAACAAAGACGCAGCAAGGATGGGTCACCCGATGCGATACAGGTTCAACCTGTCATTCGCCTGGCTGAAATTTATTTTGGGGCCATCGTTAACCCATTCAGGGAGGAGAACCATGAAGGATCTGCTTATATCATTCGCGGTCGGAGCATTGGTGGGCGTGCTGTACGGAGCCATCAAAGTGAAAAGTCCCGCGCCGCCCATCATTGCCCTGCTGGGACTGCTTGGCATGGTCCTGGGCGAGCAGGTCGGCAGTTGGGTTCACACCCGGAAAGTGAACGTGGCCCACGCAGCCGCGGCCTGTCTGACAGAAAAGCATTGGGATTCGCCTGTCCGGATGCCTGAACAGGTTTCTGTCTTGCACCGGGCGCAATGAGAAATTGTTGTGACGAAGATTCCCTGTACGATTGCCATCCTGCTTTCGGTCGGGCCTGCGCTCGTTGCGGGGCAAGCACAGCAAATTGCGCAGGCGTCGACCCCAGGGTTGAGCAACAAACGACCGCGGCCGGACGCCGGAATCGAATGCACCTGCAGAAATCAAACACCGTTCGATGGGGAGCGTGCTTCCTGGCAGGCTTCTTCTGGGCGCTTGGCTTCGGCGCCGCGATCGCCCAGACGCCCGAACCGTCCCCACCCGGCAAGCCGCCGGCCGCGGATCGTCCGCACCTCGATCCCTTTCCCGCGGAGCAGGACTGGAGCTTTCTGGCCAGTCCGGCGCATAGAACCGATCCTTACGATCGCCTGAAGTACCTTCATTGGGGAAATGGCGACGACACCCAGCATTACGCTTCGCTCGGATTCGAGGATCGCACCGAGTATGAGTACTTCGACAACTGGATGCTCGGCGCCGGACCACAGGATCACAACGGCTACGTCCTGTTCCGCGTGATGCCCCATGTCGATCTGCACAGCGGACCCGACCTGCGTTTCTTCACAGAGATGATGTTTGACTACAATGCCGGCCGGAACGGAGGACCGCGCCCAGGAATCGACGAGGACCGGGGAAATTTTCATCAGGGCTTTCTGGAGGTTGGCCCTCATGTAAGCGGTCAACATGGCGCAAGCCTGCGTCTCGGCCGTCAGGAGATCGTTCTCGGCACCGGCCGTCTTTTCGATAACAACGAGGGACTCAACGTCAAGCTCAGCTTCGATGGCGCGAGGCTGATTGCACAAAAGGCACGTTTTCGCTGGGATAACTTTGCGGTAAGACCTGTCCAGGACATTCAGGGATTCTTCGACGATACGCCGAATCATGCGCAGACAACGTGGGGAAGCTATCTGACCCTTCCGCTGCCCGTTGTCGGCAAGGGCGGGATCGATATCTACTACGTCGGACTGGCCACGGCTTCGGCGGCCTACAATCGAGGGTCCGCAAATGAGGTGCGTCATACCCTCGGCTCGAGGTTCTTTCGCGATCCCGGTGCAGGACTCGATTGCAACTGGGAGTTCAACTACCAGTTCGGCTCCTTTGGAGCAGACTCCATCCGGGCCTGGAGCCTTTCGACGGAAACCGGATATACGCTTTCGCGCGTCCGCTTTCAACCGCGCCCCCTGCTGCGTGTCGATGCCTATAGCGGAGACCGGAATACATCGGGGCACGCCCTTGGAACCTATAACTCATTCTTTCCGCGTGGCGCATATTTCACTCCCAAGGCGGTTCCCTTTGCGGGCAATCAGAACCTCGTGGATTTTCACCCCCAGATCCAGTTCCTCGCGAGGCAAAACGTGACGGGCGAGATCGGATGGAACTGGTACTGGCGGGAGTCGGCGCAGGATGGGGTCTACGCCTTCGGGAGCGGCATTCTTGTCGATCCCGCCACTGCAAGCCGCGTGCGGTTTCTCGGCGACCAGGGCGATATGGAAATACGCTGGTCGCCCGCGAACCACATTGTCGTCGCCCTGAACCTGGCGGGATTCCAGCCGGCGGGGTTTCTGAATCAGTTTCCAGCACACCGGGCACCGGTTTTTGCGAACGTGGGAATTACTTATCGCTTCTGAAGAGTTATACCCGACGGATCGGACTGGTCTTCTTCGCGGGAATATCACCCGCAGCCGGAGTCAATGGAGAGATCTCTGCCTGAATCTGCGCGCGACAGATTTGACATGGGCTGTTAGCCTCCTCGAACATGAGGTTCTGCATTTGATCATCGCCCCCGCGATTCGTTGCGTTACAAAAGAATGAGTGCCGGGTGAAGGGCGCATTTCGGCCGGCCGGGCCCGCGGCGCGATCGGCAAAGATCGTCGCGCCGATTCCGGCCTTGCCCGGTTTGCGGTACCCGCGGTTCCCTTGCGTGTGCGCATATCGCGAAGCCGTTGCTCACCAGCATCGCGGTGGCGTCTCCCGATTTCATCTGGCATCCCTCAATAAGGGCGTCCCGGGGTCGCCCAATTGAGTGAAAAACAGTCGGCTCGATTTGGAGATTCAGATGTGTCGAACCTGCGGCGAGAATCTCATCAGGATCCGGACCCGTCGGAAGCAGGAGCCACTGTGCCACCTTCAGGAATTTCCCAATGACACTGCTTGTGGCCTGGCTTGCATTGCGAATCCCGCGGGCCATAGCGAGGCCATCGCCTTGGGCTACATCTTCGCAACAAGAGGGACCCCCGATGTCGGCATCCTTGCACGTTCGGCCGGGGCCTCTCTCAAATTCGGCATCGCTCGCCCGGCCCTCGCTGTCGCCGCGACGCGTGCGGTGTACCTCCTTGTCCTGATTCTCGGCATTGGCTCGCCAGCCAATGCGCAAGGCGCGCCCGCAAACGCGCCTGTGAACGACTCCGGCGCCGCGCCGGTTCCGCTTTCCATGCGCGAGGCCGTCCAGCTCGCCTTGAAGCAAAACCCGAGATGGCTCGCCGCAAGACTGGAGGCGCTCGAGAGCAAACAGCAGACGCGAGAAGCACGAGCTGCCTTTCTTCCCAAGGCAAACCTTCAAGTGGAAGAGCAGATGAACCGGCTGAATCTGGCGACGCTCATCGGCCAGGAACCGCGACCTTATTCGGTGGGTCCCTACAGCAACGTGCAAACAGGTTCGACTTTCGATGTCCCGCTGATCGCCGTTTCTGCGTGGAAGAGTTACGAAGCCGAGAAACAACGGGAGGCCGCCGCCCGGTCCGATGCGGAAGACACACGGGAGACGATCGTGAGCCTCGTCGTCGCGCAGTATCTTTCGCTGCAGCGCTCGAAGGCCACGGAGCGCGCGGTGCAGAGCCGGATCGACCTTGCGGAGAGCCTTCTCAGGCTCGCCAACGATGAGTTGCAGCAGGGAACGGGAACGAGCACCGATGCCCTGCGCGCCGATGTGGAACTGAAAGTTGAACAGGAAAACCTGGTGGAGGCGCAGACGCAGACGAAGGCTTACGGATATGGACTCGCGCAGGTGCTTGGCCTCGGGGAAAACCAGCAAGCGGTTGCGACCGAGGATCTCAGCGATCAGGACGGGACGGAGCCGGACGAGCAGAGTTCTCTCGAGCAGGCTTTCCGGCTGCGTCCCGACCTGCTGTCGGCGGAAGCGATCCGGCGGGCTTCGGCTCTGGATTTCCAGTCGTCCAGGTCGCAACGTTGGCCGGAGTTTCATTTCGACGGATTCTGGGCGGAGACCGGACGTGCTCCCGATGCCGGATTGCCGATTTACTCCTACCAGGGCGAGATGCGCCTGCCGCTCTTCACAGGTGGAAGAATCATGGCGGAGGTTGCCCGTTCGAAGCTCGCGGAGCAAAGAGCGGATCAGCTTGTCTCCGATCGCCGAAACGCAGTCACGCAGGAAGTGCGCACGGCGCTCTCCTTTCTTCAGGGAGCCAGACAGGAACTTCAGCTCGCTACCGAGGCCGTCGATCTGTCGACGCGGGAACTCAAGGAATCGCGGGACCGCTTTGCAGCCGGCATAACGAACAATATCGAGGTCGTCACCGCGCAAACCTCGCTGGCGCAGGCCACGGACAGCCAGATTGGCGCGATGTACCGCCTTCAGCAAGCCAAAGCGGATTTGTCCCGCGCGAGAGGCCGAATCGCCGAAGACTACGGAAGGTGAAGGACTGGACGATCATGACCGAGCCTGGCACAACGACCCCGCAAGAAACGGCGCCTGCCCAAGCTGCCGCGCAGCCGGACGCGGAAGCGAAATCCCGCCTGCGCTTTCCCTGGACAGCCAGAAACAGGCTCTATGCCACCCTGGCTGCGCTCATTGTCGGCTCGTCGATCCTCTGGCTGTTTACCGAGGATGTAAATCCACGAACCGACGATGCCCAGGTCGATGGCGACGCAATTGTCATCTCTCCCCGGGTGCCTGGATACGTTCTCAGGATGAATATCGATGACAACACCGTCGTC
The DNA here is from genome assembly GCA_030039035.1 of Acidobacteriaceae bacterium. Lineage (GTDB taxonomy): Bacteria > Acidobacteriota > Terriglobia > Terriglobales > Acidobacteriaceae > Telmatobacter. The sequence goes on from JASHQQ010000324.1 coordinate 7,402, forward strand.
AACACCGGAGACCTGATGATTCAGCTCGATCCCGCGGACTACCAGGCGCGTGCCGATCAGGCACAGGCAGCCTTGGCGGTGGCTGAAGCTCGGGCGGCGTCGCTCAGGATCACAGTGCCTTTTACCGTAGGGACCACTACCAGTGCAACGTCGGCAGCCGAAGCCGAGGTAGTTGCCGATGGCGCGGATCTCGATCGCGCGACGACCACATTCGATCGCCTTTCTACCTCGGAGCTGCAGTTTGCCGAGGCCAACGTGGCCGCCCGGAAGGCCGAAATGGACAAGGCCGGGATGGATGTGAAGCGCACCGGATCTCTCGCCCAGGTAGCGGAGATTTCGAAGCAGCAATACGATGCCTATGTGGCTACCGCCCAGGTTACCAGAAACGACTGGCTCGCGGCACAACAGCGATTGGAAGCCGTGCGGCAGGAGGCGGCCGCGGCCAAATCCGCCATGGAAACAGCTCGTGCAAACGTGAGCCGGGCGAAGGCAGAGGTGCGCCAGAGCCGGGCGCAGGAACTCCAGTCGGGAGTTCGCAAGGCAGACTATGAGTCCGCGCTGGCCGATGTGCAGCAGGCGAAAGCCGCTCTCGAGCAGGCCCGCCTGAACCTGAGCTATACGCAGATTCGCGCGCCGATGCATGGAGTTGTTACCCGGCGTACCGTGGAGCCGGGCCAGCAGTTCGCCGCCGGGCAGGCGATGTTCCAGCTCGTTCCGCTGGACAGGATCTGGGTCACGGCCAACTTCAAGGAGACTCAGATGGCTCACGTGAGGCCCGGCCAGCACGCTCGCATCAGCGTGGACGCCTATGACGGGAAGACCTTCGACGGCATTGTGGATTCCATCGCAAGCTCGACGGGGTCGCGCGAGGCTTTGCTGCCGCCGGAGAATGCAACCGGAAACTTTGTCAAGGTCGTCCAGCGAATCCCCGTCAAGATCCTTGTCGAACGCAATCGGGACAACGCGGCCGTCCTTCGCCCCGGGATGAACGTGGAAGTGAAGATTCGAACCACTCCGTGGTTCTTCTGAGAAGAGAAGCAACTCCATGCTCGCCGAGCCTGCGCCAGGCTACAACCCGTCCATCGGCCCATCGCCGTTGCAGAGTCGATATCTCCTGCTCGGCCTGACCCTGGCGACCGGCATGGAATTCTACACCTTCGAGAGCATGAATCTCGTTCTGCCCGATATTACCGGGACCCTGGGTGTCTCGTTCGACGAGGCAAGCTGGCTGCTGACCGTCTATAGCTGCTCGCTCTTCCTTGGCGTTCCGGTCTCGGTCTGGCTTGCCGGGCGCATGGGTTACAAGCGATTTCTTCTTTGGTCGACGGCAATGTTCGCCGCCATGAGCGTCGGAGCCGCGCTCTCCCCGACTTTGAACAGCATGCTGATCTGGCGCGGGCTCGAAGGACTGGCCGGCGCCGGACTTACCGTGTGGTGGCGTGCATCCATTTATGTCCTGATGCCCAGGCCGCGCCGCAGCCCTTCGCTGATGCGGGTGTCCACGGGCCTGTATCTGGCCAGCGCCATGGGGCTCCTGCTCAGCGGCTTCCTGACAGACCGCCTGAACTGGCGTCTGATCTGCATTCCGAACCTGGTTCTTGCCCCCGCCGCGATCTGGCTGCTGAAACGAAATTTTCCCGATCTGCCCCAGCCCCGGTCGCCGCGCCTGCAGCACGCGGATTCCCGGGGCCTGATCCTGCTCGCGGTGGGCATCGTCTGCCTCCAGATTGTTCTCAGTCGCGGCCATATTGACGATTGGCTTGGATCGCCAAGGATCCGGATACTGGCCCTGATCAGCGCGTGTGCATTCATCGCATTTGTCCATTGGCAGATGAGCAGCGAAAACCGCTATCCGCTGTTCAACATGAGCTTGCTCAGGGACAGGAACGTGGTGGCCGCCATGCTGATCGGGATCTTCCTCGGCATGATCCTTTCGGGCAGTCTCTTCGTCTTGCCCGAGTTTCTCCGCAACGTCGACAGCCAGACGCATAGCGCGACAGAGACCGGCCGGCTCATTGCTTTCTATGCCCTGTCTGCTGCAGCCGTTCGTCCGTCGGTCACGTGGCTCGTGGCGCGCTTCGGCCCCAGGAAGCTGATGGTTGCCGGCCTTGCCATGATGATCTCGTCCATGCTGCTGCTTTACCGGTGGCTCACCACATTCACTCCCGACGGATACTTTCTGCTGCCTCTCGCCCTCTACGCCTGCTGCCTGGCGGCAATTCTGCCCTCGGTGGGATCGGGCACAGTCGGAAAACTGGATCAGGCGAACCTGCTCGACGGAGTATCGCTCTATATGACGTTCCGCCAGCTCGGAGCCGCTCTTGGCGTGGCCTTTCTCACGATCCTGATCGAACGCAGGGAGACGTTGCACTCATCGCGGCTCTATGAGCATTTGAACACCGCCAACGTGACGACAAGCGGGGTTCTCGATCGAACCGGCGCCTACCTCTTCGCACACGCGGGAGCAGGCGCCTCTGCCTCTCATCTCGCGTCGATCGGATTGCTCTCGCACACCGGCGCGCGTCAGGTCGAAGTGTTGAGTTATGCGGACTGTTTTCTCTTTATGGCATTGGCAGGCGTGATCGCCATGTGCCTGATTCCTCTGATGTCCCCTTTTGTGCCAGCGCCGAAGAAGCCGTAAAGGGCGGCTCCGGGACTTGCAGACCCGCACCTCAGTGGAGCCGTTCTTTGTCCCTCCCGAACCGGATGCCGCGAGCTCTGAGATGGGAAAAGATGCGTTCGGCGCAGCCCGGCGCTTGCCCGATATACGATGGCGGCGAGATGCCTGGCCGCTTATAGGAACCATCAAGAACGCAGCGCGCCACGCCGGTGCAGGAATAGCCGGTTGATCGCGACATGGAGCTCATGCGCGTTTCCTGGTCGCAGGTGGCGAAAAGAGTGTAGGAGATTCCTTTCGGCTCGCCGTTTTCGAATCCGCGAATGTTGATCCGCATCAGCGTGAACTCGTCTTCGTCGTCGGCCGGCGTCCATCTGTCCGGTGTCCAGGGCCGCCCGGTTGCCTGCAGTTCCTGGATCCAGGCGATGTGGCCGGGGAAGCGGAGCGTTTTCTCCTTCATGTTCGGGATCCGCCCGTCCATGGTGGCGATGAGCGTGCGCAGACCGTCGGTGTTGAAGGCTTCGAGGGTCAGCTCATGGCCGCCGACCCGGAATTCCACCAGCTCCGGCTCGGACAAGGGAGGCATCGTGATCAGTTTGCCGTCTTTCACGTAGCGTGCCGGCCGGGTGTACTCTTCCCAGACATCCGAAGGAGAGAATGTCGGCAGATATTGTTCGGGACCGGTGCGGCTGAAATGCAACCCGCCGATCATGAACTCGAGATCCTCGATCTGCATCTGCCCGGCAAGGAGGCCGACGAGGTAGTCGGGAATGCCGGGCCCCACGCCGCAATCGACCGCCGCTGTGACATGGCGGCGCGCCGCCAGTTCGTTGAGTTCGAACGCATCCTCGGCAAAAAAGGAGATGTCGACGACATTCTTTCCGTGTTCGATGATGGTCTTGAGGGTATTGAAGCCCATGAACCCGGGAACGGCGCTGACGACAAGATCCGCATCGCCGATCGCATCGCCGACGGCCTGGGAGTTGCCCAGATCGGTGACTCTCGTCCTGACCCGGTAGCGCGAAGCGAGGGAATCGAGCGCATTCTGGCTGATATCGGAGGACGTCACCTCAAATTCCCCCGACAAATCCGCGGCGATCACCTTGCCGACGCGCCCCGCTCCCAGAACCACAACCTTTTCTTGCACGATTTGCCCCCGTCTCCTCCGGATCTGCGATCGGCTTCGGTACTCTCGAAATTGTACGGAAAGCAGGCGGGATGAATTTCACGAATCTCATGGCCCAGCGGTACAGTTCCTACGAGAGCCAGGTTCAAATGGGGTCGGGATATTGTCTGAACCCAAAGGGAGAACGGATATGAGCATGAAGATCAGCACGCGCGAAGTAAAAGGCATTTCCATCATCGATCTCGGCGGGCGCCTGACCATGGGCGAGTCCTGCGCGGCGATTCGCGACGAGATCCACGACGAGATCAGGCAGGGAACCCGGAAAATGCTGTTGAACCTGGCTGACGTGAGCTATATCGACAGCGCGGGCCTGGGCGAATTGACGGCGGCCTACACTTCGATGAAGAACCGCGAGGGCCAGTTGAAGCTGCTCAACCTGACCAAGCGCGTTCATGACCTGCTGCAGATCACCAAGCTGTACACCATCTTCGATGTCTACGACGACGAGAAGACGGCGATTGCCTCGTTTGCTTCCTGACTCCCAAACCACGAGAATTCGTACCAACGATCATCCTTTCCCAGGTCCGGAAACATCGACGCCTGGACTTCGCTCAGGGCACCTTGGCTCCCGGGCGGCCCGCAGCCGGGTTCGTCGATTGACGAAGGTCCGTATCCATCCTGGTGTGATGCCCGGATCGGGACCGGACGCGCCCAGGTTTCAAAGCGAAACCCGTATGGGAACATCCGCCCGACTTCCGAAGTAACATCCTGATTCCTGGGCGGTTATCTCATGAACCCATGAGATCGCCGCTGGCCAGGACCCCTCAAAAATAGTGCGTTTTCGCCAGACGAGCAACGCAGCCGCGCTCGCATTGGCGACCTGGATTCTTCGATGACCTCCGTTTTTTGAGGAGTTCCTCCGGCTCTAGTAAACTGGGAAAGACGGTTTGTTCTTTCAACCCCCATTTTTCATAGCCCCCGTCTCATAGGAGGAGATTCAGATGGAAGAGATTGTCAAGAAGGCCAAGGCCCCTGCCCGGCCCCGCAAAACCACCGTGAAAAGAGCCACTGTTGAAGCTGCCGCCCCGACCAACGGAGCCGCCCACTCCAACGTGACCGAGATCCGGCCTTCCCACGACCAGGTCGCACAGCTTGCTCATCGCTACTGGAACGAGGGCGGCCAACAGCATGGCCATCACGTCGAGGACTGGCTGCGCGCCGAACACGAACTGCTTCGCGGTAAAGCCTCGTAACTGCCGCAATTTGAAACGCTTGTGCTCCATATCGATGGAGCTTCCAGGCTGTTCAACCCTGAAGATGAAGAACAGATCAGCGCATTGGCAAGCCCGGTCCGCTTGTCGCCGGGGGAGTTCATGTCTGTCGCCGGCGAGGTAAGCCGCCGCACCGTGTTGCGCGGCGCCGCGCTGGGACTGGCCGCGCTTGCCTCGGGCGCCGACCGTGGGCTCGCGGCCGGAACATCGGCGCCGCCGAACATCGTTTTCATCCTGGCCGACGACCTCGGCTATGCCGACGTGGCCTGTTATGGCCGGCCCGATCTTCGCACGCCGAATATCGACCGCCTTGCGGCGCACGGCGTGCGTTTTCTGCAGGCGTATGCCAACTCGGCCGTCTGCTCGGCCACGCGCACGGCGCTTATCACCGGACGCTACCAGTACCGGCTGCCGGTGGGCCTCGAAGAGCCGCTGGCCGGCCGCGACCTCGGCCTGCCGCCCGGCGTGCCCACCTTGCCGTCGCTGCTGAAAAAAGCCGGCTACGGCACGGCGCTCGTCGGCAAGTGGCATCTGGGCCAACTGCCGAAATACGGCCCGCTGAAAAGCGGATACGACCATTTCTATGGCTTTCGCGGTGGCGCGGTCGACTACTACACCCACTCCAATGACCTATGGGACGAGGATGTGCGCGTCGATCAGCACGGCTACCTGACCGATCTGCTCGGCGCCCACGCCGTCGACGTGGTCAATGCCTTCGCCAAGGCGCGCCAGCCGTTCCTGCTCAGTCTGCACTTCAATGCTCCACACTGGCCGTGGGAAGCTCCGGGCGACGAGGCCGAATCGCAGCGACTCATCGGCCGCAGCCTGTGGGACTTCGACGGCGGCTCGCAGAAAACCTACGAGCGCATGATCGAAGACATGGACACGCAGATCGGCCGGGTGATGGCGGCTCTCGAATCGAACGGCCTGGCCGGGAACACCATCGTCGTCTTCACCAGCGACAACGGAGGCGAGCGCTTCGCCGACACGTGGCCGTTTACCGGCCGCAAATCCGAGCTGCTCGAAGGCGGGCTGCGCATCCCTGCGATTCTTTCCTGGCCGGCGCGCCTCGCCGGCGGCCGCACCAGCGACCAGGTGATGATCACCATGGACTGGCTGCCGACGCTGCTTGCGGCCGCGGGAACCACGCCTGATCCGTCCTTCCCGCCCGACGGCATCAATCTGCTGCCCCTGCTCTCTCCCGGCGCCGCGCCGGTCCCTCGCAAGCTCTTCTGGCGCTACAAGGCCAACGCCCAGCGCGCCGCCCGCGACGGCGACTTCAAGTACCTGAAGATTCTCGAGAACACGTTTCTCTTCAACGTCGTCGACGATCCCATGGAGCGCGCCAACCTCAAAGGCCGCCATCCGGAAATCTATGATCGATTGGTCGACGAATGGGGTGAATGGAACGCCTCAATGCTCCCGGAAAACGACGAGAGCTACACGTTCAACTTCACCGGCGCCCAGCTTGCCGACCATATCGGCACGCCGCCCACGAGCACTAAAGCTGACAATCCCTCGCCTCCTGCCGCACCTGCCCTGAATCCGCATTGAGAAATCCGGGGGAATGCGAGTGCCGGTTCGATCGGACAGGCTTGAATCGTGCGTTACGATGAGCAGCAGGAGAAAGTCATGCGTTACAACGGCAGGACGGCTGCTCCGGGGATTGTTTTTCTTGCCTCTCTCTTGATCGTTGCCCGGCCTGCTCCGTCGATTTCCGCGCAAACGGCGGGCAAGCCCGCAGCCCAGAGTGCGAACGAAGACGCGCCACTTTCCGAGAGCGATCTTGCCCACCTGCGCGAAGCCGTCGTCCCCGACTTACGGAAGGCCGTGGCCATCTTCAACGACGATCCCGGCGTAACGGACGTCGCCGACGAATTCAAGAGCTGCAAGATCACACCCATCGGTCTGGGCGCTCTTGGCCGGGGAGTTGTTGTGGAATGGAACCCGATGCAGACGCCGAATGCCTCCATGATCAATCTTTATCTGCCCGATCATGGCGCTTACCGGAAGCTGATCGCCGGATCGGGGTTCGGGCCGACCATTCTTCCCGGGTCCCGTCCGGTTCCGGACCTGGTGTTTGGTGGCGCGATGGGTGTCTGCCACGCGACCTACACGCGTTATCGCTTCGAACGCGGCAAATACTCCGCGGATGCCTGCGACCAGGAGACCGAGGGCAAAGACGGAAGCTGCGCCATTGTTGCCTGTGAGAATAAGCTCCCGACCTTTCCGAATCCGTTCCCGGACTAAAGCGTCTCCCCCTCATCGCAGTGGCGTCTTCGCTACATCGCGGGTCGACTCCCACGCGATCTGCTGCCACCTGCCCTCGCGCCTTTCGTATACGGTGAGAAAAAATATATCCACGTCGAAGGCGTCCGGCCTGACTCGCGCGTCCTTGACGCGCACGGCATATTCTCCATCGAGAACCACCGTCGAGTCTCCGTCGCCCTCGGCACGTGCATTCACATTCATGAGCTTCCACGAGATGTAGTGCAACTCGCCGGACCGGATCGCCGCCAGAAAGCTGGCCTTCGTGTCGACCTTGCCGCTGGCGTGGACGTAGGTCAGATGCTCGTCCAGGATTCGGTCCAGGGCTGCTACATCGGAACGCTCCAGCGCACTCACCCGCGACGATTCGGCGCCCATGGCCTGCTTCGCGGCCTCGCGCATCGTCGATGGAGGGGGCTGCGCCAGCGCGACGACTGCCCCAGCCAGCAAAACCACCAGCGACATCATTCTTCGCATCGAATCCCTGCTTTCCCGCGCCTTGGCATCTCGAATCCAGTCTGGGTTCAGCCTGTCTTTCGCCCGGCCCACCACGCCTTGGCAAACTTCCAGTGGATATACACCGAGTGATTCAGGTGTAGCAGCAGCCCCTCGCGCCCGTCGAGAAGTCCCAATCGAAAAAAGTAGTTATAGATGAAAGTAACCGCAGGGTTCAGCACCGCATTCCACACAAACGCCGGAAACGAGCGGCTGTCGCGACCTTCATTGTGAAGCAGCCCGCCGATTTCCGTGCTGTAACGGTTCATGTGTTCGAGATAAGCGTTCAGGTCGGGGTAAGCGTAGTGCAGCATGTCGTGCTTCAGCCTGCCGGTCGGCCCGGCAAACTGCGGAGTGCTGTGCGGACCCACGCCTTCGCTCAGCCGGGCCCCGCCGCGGCGGAAAAGGCGCAGCTTGCGGTCGGGGTAAAGGCCGCCATGCCGCATCCACCTACCCAGGATCAGGTTGAGCCGCGGAATCCAGTACGCGC
>JASHQQ010000325.1 GCA_030039035.1 Acidobacteriaceae bacterium
GCTTTGCACTCTTCCCGGAGCCGGACCGGAAAAGCAGCCCAATCCACCAGGCGGCGCTGGAAGCGAAAGGCAAGCATGCGCACTGGTTAGATTCCATTGCAGATTCGCGGAATTGTCCTGCCGGAAACTCAGAGCATTCCTGCAATAATCCCGCTCCAGCCCCGGTTCCGTCGATCAGAACGTGGTCGACACGGTGAAGCGGAAGGTCTTGCGCGGCTCGCGGAACTGGTAGCGCGCGCCGTGCTCCGATCTTGAAGCTGGCTCCCTGGATTCCGCCGAGATAGCGATAGGTCAGAGCCGCCAGCCCCGTGGCCAGCAGGAAGGACGTGGTCACGGGCGGGATGGTGAAGCGCAAGGGAAGAAAGACCGCGCCGACGATGCCGAAAAAGGCGAACGTAGCCACAACGATTTCGTCGGCCAGCCAGCCGCGCCGTTGGTGCTTCGCGCCCGCGGCGGGCGTCGGACTCACCTCGGCCGGATCAGGATTCCTCGTGCGTCCCTTGGTGTTTCCTCCGGGCGGATTTTCGCCAAGGAATCTTGGGATGTATGGCAAGTAGTGCGACTCGGCGGCCGATCGTTGCCGGTCAATTGCGGCGGCAACAGGCAGCACGAGGCGGGGCAACCGTCACGATACGCCAGGGCCGATCAGAAGGTCGTCGACACGGTGAAGCGGAAGGTCTTGCGCGGCTCGCGGAAGAGATAGCGCGAGCCGTAGGCCTGGATGGCCTGGGCGTAGGTGTAGTCGCCCGCGCCGCCCGGCGGGAAGAGATTGCGCGTGATGAGCTCGCCGGAGCAACTGCCACGCTTGCCGCCGAGGATCACGTCGTTGCAATACGGCGTCTCGTAAAGGCGCAGCGGGTTATAGGCGTAGTAGATGCGGAAGGGCGCGTTGATGACGGGCATGAGCACGCCGAGCTCGCCGCCGGTGGACATGCGGGGAACGAAGTTGGTGCCGAAGATGGGGCGGATATTGGGCTGGAAACCTTCGCCCAGCGGTCCTACCTTCGAGCCCGGTGTTCCGCCCTGGCACGATCCGTTGTTGTAGACCGGGCAGCCGTAGAGCGGCGCCAGCAGCGAGGCGAATCCTTCGGGGCTTTGCAGGAGCTGCCCGTGGTTGAGCACGACATCGATGCCGAAGTCGTCGAAGGCCGAGATGGTGACCGGGCCGGCGATGGGAATGCGGTACTCGGCGTTGGTGATCAGGTTGGTGTCGCCGCCGATGGAGGCGATGCCATAGACGGGCAGCGGCACCTGGATGCACTGGTTGTCCTGGGGATTGGTGGGGTCGCGCGGCACGCAACTGCCGTCGGGATTGGTCAACTGCACATTGACGCGATTGGGAACGTAGCCGTAGGGCGTGGCGCCGCGGATGTCGAAGCCGCGCAGTTCGGCCTCGCCGCCGGAGTAGAAGCGGTTTTGCGGCGGAGCCACGGCGCCGCCAAAACCCTGCACGTAGCCGATCTGCGCGCGCCAGCCGAAGACGTTATGGCCGATATTCGAGGGCGTCAGATAGTGCATCGACGTGAATCGTTTCACCGCGATAAACGGCGCGATGTAGCGAACGTTGCCGCCCAGGCCGGCCACCTGGAAGGCACCCGTGTACTCCTTGCCGCTGCGCGGGCGCAGGGGATTGTTGACGGTGTTGTACATGTAGGTGAACGACGCCGAGCTGGTGAGGATGCCGGCCAGCGCGTTCTCGCCCTGGATGCCGGACCGGAAGGCGATGGTCTGGAAAAAGGTCTGCGAAGCGGTGCTGAAGGCGGTGATGTTCGCCCGGACCAGCGAATAGGTGAAACCGACGCGCTGGAAGGCATGGCGGCGCAGCGGATAGCTGAGCGAGAAGTTGAAGCCGGTCTGCGACTGGTTATAGTTCTGCGTCAGCGACTGCTGCGCCTGGGTCAGGTTGGGCGCCAGGCCGGTCGTGGTCTGGTAATTCTTGGCAGCGTTGTAGTCGGTCTTGGTGTTGAAGAGCTGGAAGCCGAGGTTCAGCGGACGGTTGTGCACATAAGGCTGCGAGAAGCCGAAGAGGAACTGGCGCGAAAGGTTGCCGATGTTGCCCTGCAGGCTCAAGGTTTCGCCGAGGCCCAGAAAGTTGTTGGTCTGGTAATTGACGCCCAGAAACGCGCCGGACAATCCGCTCACGCCGCCATTCAGGCCGATGGAGTTCTTGCCCTTCTCCTGCACCTTGAGCAGCAGGTCGACGGTGCCGGCTTCGGGATCCTGGTGCGCCTCGGAATCCTGATCGACGCGGAGCGGGTTGAAGTACTCGAGCTGGTTCAGGCGCAGCAGGCTCAGCTCCCAGAGCTGGGAGTTGTAGACCTGGCCTTCGTCGAGCAGCAGCTCGCGGCGGATGACGCGGTCGCGGGTGACGGTGTTGCCCTGGAACTCGATGCGCGAGACGTAGAACTGCTTGCCTTCGTCGATATCGATGCTCAATGAGACGGTCTTTTTGGCTTCGTCGAAGGTCGGCGTCGGGATGGCCGCGAAGTCGATATAGCCGAGCTGGCCGTAGGCCTTCTTCAGGTTGTCGAGGCCCTTGCTGACCATGGTGGCGTTGAACCAGTCGCCGTCCCTGAAGGGGAAAGTAGCGCGCAGGGCTCTCAGATTGGTGACGGCCTTGTTCCCGGTGAAGGTGATCCCGGCAAGCCGGTAGCGTCCGCCCTCTTCGATGGGCAACTGGATATCGATGCGCTTGCCGCGCCGGGGACGGAAGGTGAACCAGTTCAGGCCGCCTTCATCGCGGATTTCGGTCTTGGGCTCCTCGACCGCGGCCTTGTAATAGCCCTTGTCCTGGTAGGCGCGGCGCACGCGCTCGGTGTCTTCCTCGAGCTTGGAGGAGTCGTAGGTCTGGGCGAAGAGGTTTTCGAAGATGAGGGAGTAGGGAATGCCGATGGGGCGCAGGTTTTTCATGGCGCGGCGCAGGTAGCGCGCGCCCACGTGCTGGTTGCCGGTAAAGGTGATCTTGCCCACCTTTACCGTGGGGCCTTCCTTGATGTTGAAGTTCACCTGCACGGCGGCCGGCGGGATGGTCTTGACGTCGGTCTTGACGGTCGCGAACTGGTGGCCGTGCTCGGACTCGATCTCCTTGATGACGGTCTCGGCCTTCTTGATTCTGGTGGGGTCGAACTGGCTCTCCACCGAGATGCCGACCTTCTCCTTCTTGAACCGGTCGAGCACGTCGGACTGCGAGACGGCATTGAGGCCCTTGTAGTTGATCTCGCGAATGGTGGGACGCTCGCGCACGAAGATGTTCAGGATGATGCCTTTTTCCGTGTCCTCGCGCTCGATGCGCAGGTCCTCGAAATAGCCGGTGTTCCACAGCGAGTTGAAGTCCCGCTCGATGGAGACGGGATCGTAGGTATCGCCGACGTGAGTGAAGAGCCGCGCCAGGATGGTTTCGCGGGGAATGCGCCGGTTGCCGATGACGCGGATCTGCTCGATGGTCTGGGGCTGCTGCGCCAGGGCCGCGCCGGCCGCGACCGCGAGGAGCAACAGAACCGCCAGGCGCGCAAACCAACCTCTGCCGCGTCCGCCGCGGTCGCTGGAGGTGTGCCGGATCTTCACCGGGCCGTAGCCCTGCGGCGAGCACAAGTTCTGGTACGGTCCTTCATTCGCAATCACGGGAAGAATAGGCACGCCCTCACAGCTCGAAAAATCGGTCCCACCTGCAACCGGAGATGATGCACTCCGAATCCCACCGCGCCCAGGCTGGCGCGGTCCGCCGCAGCGAGGCGCGACGACCACACAAAAAACTCGCCGGCGGTTTGGCTCCGGTTTTTGCCGGAAACTCGCGGAAGCTCTGATTATATTGGACGCTGGCCGCCCCTCCCAAACCGGCGAAGGGCACAGGAATCGACATTCACGGCGAAGGCAAAACCACTCCTTCTGCACTCCGACCTTCTGGCTGCGGATGGAGCACCGGCAAGAGTCAACCTTCCAGTCTACCGGACACCAACGGCCTTGCCAGTCAGGTTCGAACAGGCGCATCCATGGCCGTATTCCCCTTAGACGCGCAGGGGCCGCACATGACATCCTCCGGAGTGGAGGTTTCCCCGACATGGCCGGACCTGCCCAAACCGTTTACGACTTTTCCGCTTCGCTGATTGACGGCCGCACCCTGAGCCTCGCCGATTTCAGGGGGCGCGTCCTGCTGATCGTGAACACCGCCAGCAAGTGCGGCTTTACGCCGCAATACGCCGGACTGGAGGATCTTTTTCGCGCGTACAAGGATCGCGGGCTTGAGGTGCTGGGCTTTCCCTGCAACCAGTTTGGGGCGCAGGAACCCGGCTCGGCCGGGGAGATCGGCGCTTTCTGCGAGAACAACTACGGGGTCAGCTTTCCCATCTTCGCCAAGATCGACGTGAACGGGGAATATGCGCACCCGCTCTACCGGTTCCTGAAGGGCGAAAAGAGCGGAATCTTCGGCACCGAGGCGATCAAGTGGAACTTTACCAAGTTTCTCGTCGACCGGGAAGGCAAGGTGGTGGAGCGGTATGGCCCCTCGACCGAGCCGAAGTCATTGACCGGCGCGATCGAGGGGCTGCTCGCCAACCCTGCCTGAACCGGACGCGACGGGCGTGGATGCAAGGACGGTGCGGTCATTCCACCGGCCGCGCCATCGCATAGACGTAGACCAGCATGGCCACGCCGATCATGCCGGGAATCAATCCGCAGAGATAGGGGGAAGCCCCGCCGCCCATGATGGAGCGCAGGAAGATGACCAGCGCCACTCCCACGGCGATGTTGATGAGGCCGCCGATTTTGAGGCCCTCGATCTTCTTGACCTGTTCCTGCCGGGCTTCTTCGCGCAGCAGTTCGAGCACGGCCTTGCTGCCCTCGCCGGAAGATTCCGTGACCCGCCGCATGATATCGGCCTTGTAGTAGGCCTCGCGTTCCTTGCGGCGGCTGTCAATAAAGGTGACGAGCGGAATGAACACCGCGAAGAGCGCGATGGCCCCGATGGAAAGAAACGCCCACAGCCCGACGCTCGCGAATACATCCTCGCTGCCGAAGATCCACATTGCCAGATGCGTCATATCGTCCCTCCTGAACTTTCCGGGGGAGCTTCATTTCCCCTTTGCGAACGGTACGACAGCGGACGGCAGCCGCCGGTTGCATTTTCTCGCGGAGGGATTCGCGCACGGTGCGAATCGAAACTTGCGGGATGCGCCGTGATTGGCCGAGACGTGCTTCCCACAGCGCGGGCGATTGTCTTCGCAATAAAATGCAACCGGAGTTGTTATCAACCTGTCCCACGGGATGAAGAGCGCAAGAGATGGCAGAACCCTCCAAGAGCGCGCCCGGCAACATCGAGGCCAACGACCGCGCCGCCGCCGATCTCGCCGATGTGGAGCGGGTAGTGGCCGGCGATCCACGCGCCTTCGAAGGGATCGTGCGGCGGTGGCAGGGGCCGCTGGTGAACATGGCGTGGCGCTATTGCCGCGACCGCGGCCGCGCCGAGGAACTCGCGCAGGAGGCGTTCGTCCGCGCCTGGCGCGGGCTGGCGCAGTGGCGGCGCGAATCGGGTTTCTCGACGTGGCTGTTTGCGCTGGCCGCAAACGTCTTTCGCTCCGAGCTGAAGCGGTTCCCGGCTGTGAATCTGCCCATTGAAGATGTCGCCGAGCCGGCGGCGCCTGCCCATCAACTCAGCGAAGCCGCAGGCCGGGAACGCTACGAAGTCGTCAGGCGCGCCGTCCTGGCGCTGCCCATGCGCTATCGCGAACCGGTGATTCTGTTCTACTTTCATGAGATGGATGTGAGCGCGGCGGCGCGTACTATGAGGATGCCGGAAGGCACGCTGAAAGCGCGGCTCTCTCGCGCGCGTTCGCTGCTGGCGCAGCGCTTCCCGCATCTCAGGGACGAGCACGCGGCGATGGATCTGGCCGGGAAGGAGGCGTGAAGATGACGACGAAGAAGATCGACAGGATTCTGGCCGGGGAAGACGAGCTGATTCCGACCTCCGGGTTCGCCGCTTCGGTGATGGAGCGCATCGAGGACGAAGCCGCCGCGCCCCCGCCCATTCCTTTCCCGTGGAAGCGCGCCGTGCCGGGCATGGTGCTGGCGGCCGGCGGATTCGGCTGGTGCGTCTTCGAACTGGCGCAGATGGCGCGGGCTGCCGCCGGCCAATTGGCGTTGCCCTCTGTGCATCTCACCGCGACGCTCGACAGGCCGCTGCAGCAGGCGGGATGGGTGGTGCTGGCGCTGGGCGTGTCGCTGGTTTCATGGCTGATCTCGAAAAGGATGGCCGGCCGCTCGGGAATGTTGTAAGGCTGCAAGACCAGCGAGGAGCTGGCCATGTCGGATCCATTCAACCTCGCCCGCTTCATCGATGCGCAGAGCCCGGAATACGAGCAGGTGCTGCGCGAGCTGCGCGCCGGCCGCAAGCAGAGCCACTGGATCTGGTTCGTCTTTCCGCAACTGAAAGGGCTGGGCCGCAGCGCGACGGCCGAATACTACGGAATCGGCTCACTCGACGAGGCGAAGGCGTACGTCGCGCATCCCGTCCTCGGCCCACGGCTGCGCGAATGCACAGAGCTTGTGAATCGGGTCGAAGGCCGCACGATTGACGAGATCCTCGGCTTCCCCGATAACCTGAAGTTCCGCTCGTCGATGACGCTGTTCGCGAAAGCGACAGGAGAGAATCAACTTTTCAATGATGCGTTGAAAAAATACTTCGCCGGCGAGCCGGATGCGCGGACGCTGGAGTTGTTGTGCTGAAGTCCTGAGCGGCTCAATTGCCGATGGGCGTAGACAGTCGTCGCCTTGGCCAGCGAACGAAACGCACGGGAACACCCTCAGCCTGCGTCTGACTTCTTCGCGAATCTTCGCCCAAACTCCCGCAGGCTCTCCAATGTCGCCTTGGCTTGGCCGGAATCGATGGCTTCGGCAGCCCGGGCCACGCCTTCTTTCAGATCGTCGGCGATGCCCGCGGCCACCAGAGC
>JASHQQ010000053.1 GCA_030039035.1 Acidobacteriaceae bacterium
TGGTTGCGGCGCTGGCCGCATTTCTCCCTGCGCGGCGAGCGGCGTCGGTGGATCCGGCCAAGGCGCTGCGGAATGAGTGACGCCGAATCCGCCGCTCTGTGCGTTCCCGCGGAAACGCGGATCCTTCGCTCGTCGCTGCAGCGACTCGCTCAGGATGACAGTCACCCGCTGAGTTTGGTTCTTAAATCTCCAGAATCACCGGCATGATCAGCGGCCGGCGGCCGGTGGTCTTCTGGATAAGCCGCTTCAGCTCCACGCGCACCTTCTCGTTCACCATGCCGTAGTCGGATTTCTGCTCGGCGGAGAGGCTGTCGAGCGTTTTCAGCACGGTTTCGCGGGCCTGGTCGCTGATGTCGGCCGCGCCGAAGCCGCGCATTACCAGCTCCGGCGCGCGCTCTACTTTGCCCGTGCGCTTGTTGATGGCCAGCACCGCGAGGACGATGCCGTCTTCGCTCAGGATGCGCCGGTCGCGGATCACCAGGTCCTCGACCACATCGATCGATGAGCCGGAATCGATGAGCACGCGGCCCGCGGTCACCTTGTCGCGCTTGCGCGCATCGTCGGCGTCGAGCTCCAGCACGTCGCCGTCTTCGAGCACGATGGCGTGATCCACCGCGCCGGTCTCCATGGCCACGCCGGCGTGGCGGCGCAGATTGCGGTAATCGCCGTGAATGGGAATGAAGAATTTCGGCCGCACCAGGTTGATGAGCAGGCGCATCTCCTCCTGGCTGCCGTGACCGCTGACGTGGATCAGTCCGTTCGAGCCGTCGTCGTAGATCACGTTGGCGTCGCGGCGGAAGAGGTGATCGATCACGCGGTAGATGCTCTTCTCGTTGCCCGGAATGATGCGCGAGCTCAGGATGACGGTGTCTCCGGCCTCGACCTTGGCATGGCGATGATTGTCGACCGCGGCGCGGCTCAGCGCGCTCATGGGCTCGCCCTGCGTGCCGCTGATCAGGATCATCAGTTGCTCCGGCGGAAAGTCGCGCATCTGGCCGGGATTGACGATCAGCCCCGGCGGCACATCGAGGTAGCCCAGATCCTGCGCGATCTCCACGCTCTCCACCATCGAGCGGCCGGCGACAGCCACTTTGCGGCTGTGCGCCCGCGCCAGATCGAATGCGATGCGGATGCGGTAGATCGAAGAGGAAAAGCAGGTGAAGAACAACTTCTTCGCTGTGCGTGAAAAAATCTCTTCCAGGCGCGGCCGGACGGCGCGTTCGCTGGGCGTGTAGCCGTGGCGATCGACGTTGGTCGAGTCCTGCAGCAGCGCCAGCACGCCGCGCCGGCCGTATTCGGCAAAGGTGTGCAGGTCGAAAGCCTTGTCGTCGAGCGGCGCCAGATCGATCTTGAAGTCGCCGGTGTGGATGACGATGCCGACCGGCGTCTCGATGGCCAGCGCCACGCAATCGACGAGCGAGTGCGTCACGCGGATCGGCTCGATGGTGAACGGGCCGATCGAAAACTTTTCCTTCGGCGCAATCTCGATCAGCTCGGTTTCGTCGAGCAGCTCGTGTTCCTCGAGCTTGCCTTCCACATAGGCCAGCGTGAATTCCGTTGCATAGACGGGGACCTTGAGTTCGCTCAGGATCCAGGGCAGTCCCCCGATGTGGTCCTCGTGGCCGTGGGTCAGGACAATGGCGCGAACGTTCTGCTTGTTTTCGATCAGATAGGTGATGTCGGGAACGACGATGTCGACGCCCAGCAGCTCGGACTCGGGAAACATCAGGCCTGCGTCGATGACAACAATGTCGTCTTCCCAGCGCAGGGCCAGGCAGTTCATGCCGAACTCGCCCAACCCGCCCAGGGGAATGATCTTCAGTTTCTCGGTTTGCATCTGTCAGGTTCGATGCTATCACCGGAAGGTTGAGGAAGATTTTTGGGAACGTGCGACCCTGATGGTCGGGCGCTTTGGTCGAGGAGGATGCCGACTGGCCGGGCCCCGGTTTCTTGCTTCGGCAACGCCGTTTCGCCGGGCGTTGCCGTGTGTCCTATCGCAGCGCCCGCTCCAGGGCGCGTTGTTCCGCCGCGCGGCCCTTCTGGCGCTTGACCAGCCACTGTTGATATTCCTCGTTGATGGAGCTGCCCGCCCTGCGATGCGTGGGGTTGCGCGTGGCCAGGTGCCGAAGCCACTCCTCGTTCTCTTCGCCGGAGACTGCCAGGATGGGATTGTCGGCCTGTGCGCTTTCTGCGACTTGCGGGCCTTGTGCGCCTTGTGCGCCGGCCGGTTTATCGGATGCGGTAAGGAATTTTAGCCAGGATGCCATTTTGAACAACCTCCGAGGTACGCGGATTGATCTCTGTATAAGTAATCCTTTTGCAGAGTACCTTCGAGGCTGCGGACGGTCCATGCCGAATTCGTGTCAGCCATCTCCGTCATGGTAATCACCCGATCGATACCTCATAACGGCCGTGTGAATCGCCGATAAAGCGTTACCCTTGGCGCCATTGGTGCGGCTTGCAGGCGGAGCGCCATTTCGCGGTGCCGTTGATGCGCGATCTCCGCGCTCTCGCGGCGGTCGGCGCGGATCAGGTTGCAAAAGGGCGTCTCGTGGTTGAATCCGCCGGACCTGCAATGCCCCGGCGAACGATCGTGCGCCGTGGCGTCTTCGACATTCACTCACTCGGCTCCATCCGGCTGGAATTCGCCGCCCTTCGGTTTCGGCTCTTCGAGAAAGAGCTGGTTTCCGAACGGGTCGAGGATCTTCAGTTGAATCGTTCCCCAGAAGGTCTCGACGATGCCATGGCGCACGTAGCCGTAGTTTTTGGCCGTCAGCTCCGCATGGTATTCGCGCACGCCCATGCCTTGCACATGAAAGGCAACGCCCGGCGAGCTGTCGCCGTAGTGCTCGGAAAGGTGCAGCACGAGGCCGTCGCGCGAAACCTGCAGATAGCGCGGCGCATTGTCGTCGAAGCGGTGCTCCCAGTCGAGATGGAAGCCGAGGTAGTCGAGATAGAACTCGCGTGCCTTCTCGATGGAGAAGATGCGCAGGATGGGAATCACCCGTTCCGCCGTGAAGCTCATGGAAGCTAGCGTAACAACTCTTCCAGCGCCGTGCTCAGGCCGGTTTTCCGGTCGCGATATTTCACGATCACCGGCGCGTAGAGACTCAGTCCCCATTCGGCGCCTTTTCCCTTGCCGATTGCGCGCGAGCCAGGCACAACAACCGCGTTCTCCGGAATGATGAGCGGCGACTCCGCCGTGGCGCGAAGCACCTGCCCCGTGACCAGATCGAAGACGGGCGTGCCGCGCGTGAGGATCGTTCCCGCCGCGAGCACCGCGCCTTTGCGGACAATGGTGCCCTCGTAGATGCCCGAGCTTCCGCCCACCAGCACATCGTCCTCGACGATCACGGGGCTGGCGTTGACCGGCTCCAGCACTCCGCCGATCTGGGCCGCCGCGCTCAGATGCACATGCTTTCCGATTTGCGCACAGGAGCCGACCAGCGCGTGCGAGTCGACCATCGCGCCTTCGTCCACATAGGCTCCGGCATTGATGTACATGGGAGGCATGCACACCACCCCTCGCGACACAAAGGCGCCGGAACGCACGGCGGAGCCGCCGGGAACCACACGGACACCGTCGTCCGCGGCGAAACGCCGCACCGGGTACGTGTGCTTGTCCACAAAGGAGAGCGCCGCGCCGGGAAACTGATGCAATGCACCGAGACGGAAGCCGAGCAGAATCCCCTGCTTGACCCACGTGTTCACTCGCCAGCCGGTAGAGGAGGATGCATCCGGCGAAGCGGCGCGGACTTCGCCGCGCTCCAGTGCTGCGCGAAGCGCGAGAAAGGTCTGCATGGCGGCGGGATCGTCCGCCGCAGCCGCACCGGCGGCAAAGTGCGTTTGGATTTCGATCTGCAATGAATCGGCGGCAGTCACACTCCCGAGTCTATCAATCGACCGGAGAGACCGATGGGAACGGACGAATTTGGCGATTGGGGGTGGAAACGATTACATCGATCGGCCGACGTATAGCTGCGTCGGCATGGCGCGCTTCAGCCAATCAACTCGAGGGCGATCGGCCCGGCTGCCGCCTTGGTCCTTACCTGCGGACTCGCCGAAACCGGCTGAAGGCGATACGAATTCTTTCCCGATGGAATCATGGCCAGCAGGATGGAAGACGGATTCGTCTTTTCTTTCATGCGCTTGGATTCAAGCCACGCATTCAGCCGCGGATCGTGAATCTCCGGACGGTCCTGCCAGAAATTCGGTTCCAATCCGCATTGAATTTGCAAGTGGTCCAACTGCAATTCGATGACCGAAGCGTCCCTGGGAAAATACCGCCGGACATTGCTCGCCCCTACGTGCAGTCCCGTAAGCCCATGACCCTTGCTCTGAGTCTTGACAACCATAACCACCTCCCCTGTTCGAACCAGGCATCAGTCTAGGGAGCGAAATTGCGAAAGCTGTGCGTCGAAACGGTGAAATCGTCTTTGCGAGATTCCGTTTTGGTCCGTTTCGGTCGTAAATGTCAGTTGCGGAAAAGATGGTTCATGTGCGCCGCCGACTCAGCGGATTCGATTTTCAGCCCCGGCTGATCGGCACCATCTTCGCTTTGATCTGCTCGGATACGAGCACGCTGGGCTTATCGTGGACCCATTTCGAATCCCTGTCAAGCGCCTTCCGGGCCGGCGAGCGAATCGGCTCGTTGCCCGTATCCATTCAGGCTTGCTTCGCGCAAATACTCTCTGAAAAACTGCTAGCCTTAAGATTCCCGGGCCGGGCAAAAGGATGGCTGAATCGGTGAAAATTTCAGATTTATTTTAAGAAAAATCTCACTCGCTCCGGGTCCGGCGTTGCAAGCCTCCAGGTAAATCGATAAATCGGAGTCACGCGAGCCCATCGCGGATCGATTCCGCTGCGAAGATGCCTTGATCGCAGGATGCGGACCGCGAGATCCGGTAGATGCCTTGTGCCGTTCCAATACACTGGAAGGTCCCGCGGTTTTCTTTATCCTGCCGTTTCGCCGTGTCGAGGAAGATGTTGATCATGCGAACTCCGGGGCTCTTCGCCCTTGTCGTGCTGCTTCTGCCGGGAGGGCTCGCCGCGTCTCCGGCGCATTTCGATCCTGCGGCCATCGAGCTGAACAATCGCGGGGTGGCGCAGATGGGCCAGCAATTCACGCAGCGCGCGGCCGAAAGTTTTGCGGCCGCCTTCCGGAAGGACCCGAGGCTGGCGCAGGCGGCAATCAACGAGGGAATTGCACTGTTAACGCTGCAAAAGCTGGACGACGCCAGGAAGGTCCTTCGTCAGGCCCTGTCTCTCGATCCAGCAAGCGCGCAGGCCTGGTACAACCTGGGTCTGGCCCAGCACGCCGACAATGAACTCGAGCCTGCGCTGGCGAGCTTTCAGCAGGCGGTCAGGCTCGATCCGCGAGATGCAGACTCGATCTACTATGAGGGCGTTTGCTATCAGGAGCTGAAGCAATTCGACAAGGCCATCTCGACATTTCAGGAGGCGCTGAAGATCAATCCGCTTCATGCGTCTGCCGAGTTCGGCCTCGCGCGCGCCCTGCAGCGCTCCGGCGACATTGCAGGAGCGAAAGAACACTTCCGCCGCTTCCAGCACCTGACCAGCGCGAAGATCGGAGCGCCCATCGGCCTCGCCTACGGCGAGCAGGGTCGTTATTCGACGGTGACGCCGGTCCAGGAGCAGGAGCAGCGCCAGCGCGGCATGATCCCGGTGCGATTGGAAGCGCACGAGCTCACGTCGCCGATCCTGCCCTTGCCGCAAGACCAAAAGCGCGGCAAGGATGGGGCGCCCGATCTCATCGGGGACGCGAGCACCGGCGGCGCCTGCATGATGGACGTGACCGGCAGCGGGCAGATGGATCTTGTCCTGATGCAGTCGGGCCCGCAGGCCATTCGCGTGCTGCGCAATCGCGGCGACGGAAGCTTTGCGGAATTCGACGCCGCGGCAGCGGGACTCAAAGCGCCAGGTCATGCCGTTGCCTGCGCGGTGGGCGATTACGACGGCGACGCTCTCAACGATCTGGCCGTAGCCCTCGACGATCGCGTGCTGCTCTTTCGCAACCTCGGTCATGGCAAATTTCAGGACGTGACCGCCGAGGCGGGCCTTGCGCCGCGCAACCGGCCTTCCGGCATCACGTTTGTCGACTACGACCACGACGGCGACCTCGACTTGTTCCTCACCGGCTCAGCGTTGAAGCCGGGCGACGCGCCCAATGTTCTCTGGCGCAACAACGGCAACAAGACCTTCACGGAGTGGACCGGACCGACCGGCCTTGGCGGGTCGGGCACAACTACATCGGTCATTCTCACCGACTTCAACAACGATCGCGCCGTCGACCTCGCCGTGACCGGCGACAGCCCCGCGCCGCTTATTTATGTCAATCCGCGCGAAGGCAAGTATCCGACGCAGCCGCTCTTCACGGATGTGAACCTTTCGCCGACGACCGGCATCGCCGTCTTCGACTTCGATAAGGACGGCTGGATGGACATCGCCGTCACCCACGCCGGCGCGCCTGGCCTCACGCTGTGGCGCAACGTCGAGGCGCCGGATCACATCGGCCGGCGATTCGAACGCGTGGCTCTGCCGGTCGGGGACGCGCTGCGCGGATGGGGGCTGACGCCGATCGATATCGACAACGACGGATGGATCGATCTGGCTGCTCTTGTCGAAACCGCCTCCGGCCCTGAAGTGCGTGTGTTGCGGAACCTCGGCGACGGAAGCTTCGAAGACGTGAGCCGCCGGCTTGGCCTGGACCAGGTGAAGCTCACCGCTCCGCGCGGACTGATCGCAGCCGACGTGGATGGCGACGGCGCCGCGGACCTGATCGTGACGCAACAGAACGCGCCGCCGGTGCTGTTGCGCAACATCGGCGGCAACAAGAATCACTTTGCGCGTCTCGACCTGACCGGCTTTGCCGACAACAAGACCGGGATCGGCGCAAAAGTCGAGGTCTTTGCCAGAGGCCTCTGGCAAAAGTGGGAGCTGGCCGGCGCGTCGGGCTACCAGACGCAGTCGCCGCCGCGGATTCTTGTCGGCCTGGGCGACGCGCCCGGCATCGACCTGCTGCGCATTCTGTGGCCGACGGGCGTGCTGCAGGATGAGATCGACTTGCCGCACACAAAAGTCATCGCCATGAAAGAAGCCGACCGCCGCGGCAGCTCGTGTCCGGTGCTCTTTGCGTGGGATGGGCACAGATACCGGTTCGTCACCGATGTGATCGGCGCGGCGGTGGTGGGCCACTGGTTCACGCCCAGGCGCCGCAACATTCCCAACCCCGGCGAATGGATCAAGGTCGATGGCGACGAGCTCGCATCGGTGAATGGCAAGCTCAGTCTTCGCTTCATGGAGCCGATGGAAGAAGTCAACTACATCGACCAGTTGCGGCTGGTCGCCGTCGATCGTCCCGCCGATGTTCAGGTGAACCCCGACGAGCGATTCCTCGACGATCCGCCGTTCGCATCCGGACGCGTGGTTGCGACCCAGGGCGCGCGACTGCCCTTTGCAGCCTGGGACGGCGATGGCCGCGACGCGCTGGACCGGCTCAGCCGCCGCGATCATCGTTTCGCAAGCGGATTCACGCCCACTCCGTATGACGGCTTCGCGAACCTGCACGCGCTCACGCTCGATCTCGGCGCAATCGATCGTTCCGCGCCGCTGCGGCTGCTGATGACGGGCTACGTGAACTACTTCAGCGCGACATCGCTCTATGCCGCGTGGCAAGCGGGGATCAAGCCCATCTCGCCGTATGTGGAGGCGCAGATGCCCGACGGCTCGTGGCGGCGCATTCTCGACGATGCCGGATTTCCCGCGGGCCTCGAGCGCACCATTGTCGTCGATCTCGGCGGCAGGCTGCCTCCTGGCGCGCGCAAGATCCGCCTCGTGACCAATCTCGAAATCTTCTGGGATCAGGTGCTGATCGACAACCATGCGGAAGCCG
The DNA here is from genome assembly GCA_030039035.1 of Acidobacteriaceae bacterium. Classification (GTDB taxonomy): domain Bacteria; phylum Acidobacteriota; class Terriglobia; order Terriglobales; family Acidobacteriaceae; genus Telmatobacter. The sequence continues at coordinate 7,913 of JASHQQ010000053.1, forward strand.
AATCGCGCACCATTGCAATCCCGCTGTCTTCGGCCACCTTGCACTTCCGCGGTTACCCGTTGCAGATCGAAGGCGCGAGCCCCGGTGACCTCAACTACGACTACAATCGCGTCAGCCTCACCGGGCCGTTCCAGCACGAGCGCGGCAGCTACACGCACATGGGCGATGTGACGGAGCTGCTCAGGGACATCGACGACCGCTTTGCGATCTTCGGCAGCGGCGATGAGATCGCGGCGGAGTTCGACGCATCGCATCTCCCGGCGCTGCCCGCCGGCTGGAAGCGCGACTACTTTTTCTACGCCAACGGCTTTGTGAAAGACATGGACTGGTGGGACGGATCGCCGTTCACCGTCGCGCAGATGCCGTTCCACCGGATGAGCACGTATCCGTATCCTGACACCGAAACCTGTCCGCAGGATGCGAAATTCCTTGAATATCAGTTGAACTGGAACGACCGCTTTGACCCGGGCGAGCCCGATCGATCGTATCGATTCGATTACCAATGGCTGCCGTCCACGCCGGAGGACGACCGCAAGCCCGTAATCGGAGCGCGTCCATGAGCGAAGCGACGAACGAGCTGGTGCTGCAGCCGGCGGTGCGGCAGCTCGAAATGCTTCGCTCCGGCCAGGTCTCCGTGGTCGAACTCGCCGAAGCACACATCCGGCAGATTGAACGGCTGAACCCGCGGCTCAACGCCATCGTCGACTTCGACGCGGACCGCATTCGCGCGCAGGCGCGGCAACTCGATGAAATGCGGCACGAGCGTGCGGCGCTGCACGGCCTGCCTGTGACCGTGAAGTCGTCGATCGCGACGGCCGGCTGCCGGTGCGAAATCGGCAGCCTGCTCAACAAGGGCAACATTCCGGAAGAAGACGCGGTTGTGGTCGCGCGCCTGCGCGCGGCCGGAGCGCTGATTCTGGGCACGACCAACTGCCCCGAGTTCCTGGTGGCCTACGAAACCGCGAATCTGCTCTATGGATCGACGCGCAATCCGTGGGATCCCGATCGCTCGCCCGGCGGCTCAAGCGGAGGCGAATCGGCTGCGATTGCGGCAGGTCTCTCGACGGCGGGGCTGGGCAGTGATGGTGGCGGCTCCGTGCGCCAGCCCGCGCACGCAACCGGAATCTGCTCGCTCAAGCCCACGCCGGGGCGCATTCCTTCCCGCGGCCATCTGCCGCCCTGCGTGGGGCCGTTCTCCACGCTTGGCGCCATCGGCCCCATGGCGCGCACCATCGCCGACGTCAAGCTTATGTTTCAGTCGCTCTGCGGGCAGGACCCCGGCGAGCCAGGCAGCCCGCCAGTCGGGTACCGTGAGCGCACGCTCGCGGAACTGCGCCGTCATTCCATTGGAGTCTTCGAAGACGATGGAATTTTGCCGGTGACGCCGGAGACGCGGGCCGCGGTACAGTCGGCTGCGGCAGCTCTGCGCGACGCCGGCTTTCGCGTCGAGCCGTTCCGGCCTTCCACGCTGGAGCTTCTGCGCAAACTCTGGTGGAAGCTGTTTGTGCAGTGCGGCGCCATGCTCTTTGCGCCCGCCATTCGCGGCAAGGAGCGGCTGCTGAGTCCCATCTTCAACGAGTTCCTTGGATTCGCCGCGTCTGCCAGGCCGCTCGAAGCGGCGCAGCTTCTGGATGCATGGGCCGAGCTCGACCTGCTGCGCGCCAGGGCGCTGGCCGAGATGGACGTGTACTCGGTACTGCTCTGCCCGGTCTCGAGCGTCCCCGCGTTTCGCCACGGCGATCGCAAATGGACCGTCGGCGGACGCGCGGTCGAATATCTCGACGCGATGCGCTACACGCAGTGGTTCAACGTGCTCGCCGCGCCGGCTGCCGTAGCGCCGGTGGGCCGGACGAAAACGGAAGAGGGCACGGAACTTCCCATCGGCGTGCAGATCGTGGCGCGGCCATGGCGCGATGAGACGGCGCTGGGTATCGCGGCAATTGTGGATGACGCGTTCGGGTATCGTCCGCCGCCGTGTGCCGCGCGGTAGTTCTCAAGGGCGACCGCAAGGCAGGCCGGCTTCCCTTCGGCGAATCCTGCCGGCACTGAACCCGCTGTGCGGTGTTGGCCAACAAGGAAGGCGGCCCGGAACTGAGGCCGCCTTGCGATGGAAGAATGTGCAGGTTTTACGGCAGGTAGTAGCGCAGCGACGTCCAGACCATGCTGTCGGTGCCCTTGGGAGCGAGACCGGACAGCGTAGCCCAGACAATGCGATCCGCATAGCTGTACTGGATGCCCTGGCGGAATCGTCCATGATTCCCTTTGTAAAGGTCATACCAGTAACCCAGCGTCGCTTCGGCGATGTCTCTCGTATTGCCGGAGCAACTGCTGGGGGCCAGCGGGAAGGTGGGAGCGCCGCCGTTGGCCGAGATGGGAAGGCCTTCGGTGTCGCAGCCGGTGTTGCTCTCGCTCACGCCGTAGCCGCTGGTCTTGCCGGCGGACGTCAGGAACGTGGTTCTGCGCACATAGTCGCCGCCGTAGTCGGCGTAGATTTCCAGACGCGGCGACGCGTGCACCTCCACGGTGCCCAGAGCCGACCAGGTGTGCAGAGGCGAGAACTGGCCGGTCGGCCTTACGGTCACGTCGGCGATGGTGGTGTCGCCGTAACGGCCAACGCCGGTGCCCCACAGGCCTTTGAGGCCCACGTCCACAAACCTGGGAACGACGGGAACGCGCAGGCTGCCGCCGATGCCTCCGCCGTCCTCGGTATCGTTGAAGGCGGATTCGATCTTGTTGGTCGTCGTGGTTCCGGAGGATGTGGTTTTGGTTGTGCTGGTGTAGTGGTAAATCCGGTCGCGGAAGACGCGATTGACGCCGAAGATCTCGAAGTGTCCCCAGCCGGGATCGATGGCGATCTTGGCCAGGAAATCGGGAACGGGGTTGATCGCGTAGGTGGTCAGCGCCGGCGGCACAACCGGAAGGCAGGTGATCGTCGACGCGCCGGTGCTGCTGGTGCTGACGGTGCAACTGCTGGTGGTGGTCGATCCGTCGCTGGCCGCGCCGTTATACAAGCCGCCATTGGCGCCGGGCTGGCCCCATAGATAGGCGACGCCGGAGTTGAGCGTGTTGGAGCCGCCGGGCGAAAGCACTTGCGGATTCTCGGCTGAGACTCCAATGGCTACGTGCGAAGCCGTGTAGGTGGCGCGGAGGCCGAACTGGCGCGTCCAGACGAAGCCCGCGTTATAGTTCGGGTCGATGGTCTGCGGCGTGAGGATGTCGCTGGAGAAGTTGGAGATGCTTTTTTTGTCCTCGGTGGCCAACGACCAGAGCTGCCCGCCGGTAAAGGCCCAGCCGCTGTTCAGCGCGTACTGCCCCCAGATGACGCGCTGGCGCAGCACGTAGCTGTTCGACTGGTTGTTGTTGGAGGTCGTTCCGGTGCCCAGCCAGTCAGCCTCGTAGTAGCCGCGCAGCGTGCCCCAGTCGGTTTTGCCCTCGGCCAGCATGGAAACTCTTGACTGACGAGCCGACGCGTAAAACTCGCTGAGCTGGCCCTGATCGGCCGCGGAGAAAGGAATGGACGTGAACGGGGTGGCAATGTCGCCGCCCGTCGCCCGGCTGCGGTACACAGTTTCGGCCGCCGTGAAGCCGCCCGGTGTGATGCCGATTCCCTTGTAGTGCAGGACGTCGGGACTCTCGATCTCCTTCTTCACCCCTGCCACAGCCGCCGTCTGGTCTGAAACCGTTGTCGCCAGCGACGTTTCATTCGTCCTCAGGTCGGAGACGGTCGACTGCAGGGTGGTCACGGCCGCCGCATTCTCCGTCACGGCCTGGTTCTGCGCCTGTGCGGCAGCCTCGGCCCTCGACGCGGCGGCTTGCGCATCCGCGGCCGCCTGCTGCGCCTTCTGCAACGCAGCGTCCTTTTCCGCCAGATTCTGCTTCAGGCTGTCGATCTGGTCCTGCATGTAATGACGCAGGTTTTCGATCTGCTCCTGGACGCTCGGCTCCGGCGCCTTCTTTTTGGCAGCGTGTTTCTTGGCTGGCGGAGTCGCGTCGCTCGCGAATCCGCAGACGGGAATCAGACTCGCCGCCAGAATGAGCGCGGCAGCAGACTTCAATCGCATGTTCATTGGGCCTCTCTCTGTTTTCCGCTGGTTGGGGTCGCGCTCACCGGGTTCGAGCGCGCAGTGCGATTCGGCATTGCTTGATTCGTCGGAGACCGGGCTCTACATTGACCCGTTTGGCCTGCGGGGGATGGATCGTATGAAAGCTTCAGGAAGTCACTTCAGGGCCTTCGTGCTTGATCACATCTCAGAGACTCGCAAAGTTTGATGAATATATGACGAATTTACCTACTTTTAACAATCTATCCACCGTGTTTTGAAAGGGTTCCACGCAAACCTGCGACCCGAAGGCCAGCGCGGGATCAACCTTCGGCCACAGTGGAAGATGCAGTCCCCGGCTTCAATCTGCTGTCGCCCTGCCCGCGCTCAGCAGGTTGGCCAGGATGCGGCAGGCTCCGGGTACGAGCTCTGGAAGCTGGCGGTACAACGCGAAAGCGACATAGATGTAGGTCCCTTTGCCGGGATGTGCGACCATCAGCCCGCCGCGTTGCGGGTCCTGCCCCGGGTCGGCGGTTTCAGTCAGCGCTGTGTAGCCCTTGTCCCAGCTCTCGAGAAAGCCGTGCCCGCGCTCCTCCACCCACCCGTCGAAATCGGCGGACGTGATCCGGTTGGGCCGGTTCAGCAGCGCGTTGCCGGGATCGAGCAGCGTGACCGGTGCCTGCTCGTCGACCACGCGCTCGGCAAACCGGCCGATGGCCAGAGGCAGCGGCGCCGGGAAGGTCGAGCTCTGGTACTCGACGACCAGCGTTCCTCCGTTGCGGACAAAGTCGTCCAGGCGGGCCTGATTCTTGCCCAGCTCCGGACGCGTGGTGTAAGCGCGGATGCCGACAACGATCACGTTCCATTGCGAAAGATCGGCCGAAGCAAGTTCTGCGTCGGTGAGCAGATGCGGCGCGACTCCCAGACCTTCGATCGCGTCGGGCACGAGGTCCCCGGGGCCCATCACATACCCGATGCGCAGACCCGGCGCCAGCTTCACGTCGATCTTGCGGGTCCGCAGCACCGCGGGCTTGTACTGGTTGTAGGGCCGCAACCCGGCATAGCTCACGTTATGCCAGCCGGTCTCGTAGTCCTTGCCGCCGGAATGGACAATCGCCTCGACGCTGTAGGCGCCGGTCGCGGCGCCGGTGGGCGTCACCGAGAATTGCAACGGCTCGGTGTCGCCGGCCCCGGTCAAATGAAACTTTGCCTCGGCCGGGTCCGAGTGCCAGCCCTCCGGCAGCCTGAGGCTGACCGTTCCCTCGGCCGCCGATTGGGCATGAACGGTCACTTTCACGGGCAAAGGGCTGCCGTCGAGCGGGAGGATGCGAGCCTCCGGCTCCACGCTGGCGCCGATCGCCGGCGTAACCACCAGCGGCTCGTAGATTCCGCCCGGGCCTGTCACGCGATCGAGCGTCTGAACGACCTGCCCAACCCGGATCGGTAGCCCTTCGAAGCTGAACTCCGCCCAGGCCGCCAGCGGATACGGGACGAACGAGCGCTCGCGATCGGCCGGCCTGGTCAGGTCGTAGAACGGCTGTTCGATGGAAGGTCGCGTGAAATACGGAGCGGTGGGCTCGGCATCTTCGGGCACGTGAACACTGAAGATCGGGTCCGCGACGGGCGCTGCCGCATCCGGCGCGCCGCTGACGATCTCGTTTTTCCATGGCTCCCCGGTCGAGCTCTCGAGCCAGACCCGCTTGAGCTGAGTCTCCTTCGTGGCCTGCGCCGTGTGCACGCGAACCCGGAACTCCTCGCCCGGCGATACGCTGCGCTGCGTTTCATCGGCGGTCTGGCCGCGGAATCCTCCACCCGAGGCGGTCCTTGCATCGGTTCTGAAGGCCATCAGATCGAGCCCGAGCGCCAGCCGCAATGCGCCCTGGAATTGCTCGATCTTGTTGTCCAGTTCGAAGAGCAGGTCGGATTTGGAGACGGCGTCAAGGTCGCTTGCCGCCACTCTGGCGCGCAGGTCGATGGTCTTTCGATAGATGGGCGCCAGCGCCTGCGCGGTCGCCAACCCGGCTTGTTGCTCGTGTTCGCCGGTGAACTGCCGCAGATTCGTCCCGATTTCCGTCAGAGTAGTCCGCAGCCAGTCGGGCGCGCCGGCCTTCACAACTCCGGCGAGCCCTCCCATGCCTGTGTCGATGTGGACTTTCCCGTTCTCGAACAGGCTGTGATCGCCGGCCGGGGCGTCTTCGCGCGCAGCCGCCTGCGGCGCGACCGCCCAAAGATGATAGCGCGTGTTTTCCGGCCCGCTGAGCGAGGGATTGGCCCCGCCGTTCTGCGACTTTTGCTCGCCCCATCCCTGGCGCGCGATCTGCGTGTAGCTGCGTCCCAGCGCCGGGTCCCAGGTGCCCACGGGAATCGTGACGTCTGCCGAAGGAGGGCTCGTCGAGACCTCGCCGGTGACATAGTTCCTGAACTTCGCCGGGGCCCATTTTCCCGTGGCGTAATCGAACATCCGGCCGTCGGTAACCGGGGCGAACGGCGTCATGGAGTAGACGGCAAGCGGCTGCCACGGCTCGAGCCCGTTTTTCAACTGCTCGGGAAAGACCTTCGGATCGCCGGCCGCCTTGAAGGCTTCCTGCGCAATCTTGCCCGAGACCTGGTGCTGGCCGTGGCCGTCGGTGATGCCGCCCACGAACGTGGAAACGATCACCTGCGGCCGCGTCATGCGCACCGCCAGCACCGCATCGTAGAGCACACGCTCATGGCCCCAGCGCGCAAAGGACTCTTCCTGCGTTTTGGAAAAACCGAAGTCGACCTCGGTGCCCCAGAGCTGATGGACGCCGTAGAACTGGTCGGCCCGCAACAGTTCGTTCGTCCGGATCAGCCCCAGCGCGTCGTCCTCCTCGCCCGACATGGCGTTCTGCCCGCCCTCGCCGCGATTCAGCGTCATCAGCGTTGCACGCACGCCCTGCCCGCGCGAAAGACAGGTGAGCAGGCTGCCGTCCTCGTCGTCCGGATGGGCCACGATCATCAGCACGCTGGCCGTCGTATTGAGCCGCTTGATCGCCTGCTCCAGCGCCGCTTCGCCGCGGTCTTCGGCGATGGGCAGCGCGATCGATGTTGGCTCACCGGCGGGTATCTGCGGTGGAAGGTCCGCTGTCTGCGCGGGTGGGCACGGCGAAACCCAGCCCGCGAAAAGCGCGCCGGCCAGCAATGCGAATGCCGATGTGGCTTGGGTCCTCGGGACGAAGGGCATCACTGGCCAGTGTACAATCCGCGAGAGCGCAACTCGAATGGTTAAGGATAATCAGGATCGGCACAGGCCCGTAGGATTTCAACGCACAATATGACTCCGCCATCTTCCCCCGCTTCGGGCGCTGCCGGCCTGCAGCGCCGCATCGGACTGCGCTCGGCCGTCACCTTCAACATGCTGGAGATGATCGGCGTCGGGCCGTTCATCACGCTGCCGCTCGTGATTGCCGCGGCGGGCTACCGGCTCTCGCCGTGGGCGTGGTTGCTGGGCGCGGCTATCGCCGTGGCCGACGGTCTGGTGTGGGCGGAGCTGGGCGCGGCCTTTCCGCGCGCCGGCGGCTCGTATGCCTTTCTGCGCGAAATCTACGGGCCCGACCGCGCGGGAAACTGGCTCAGCTTTCTTTACGTCTGGCAATTGAGCTTCTCCGCGCCGCTATCGATCGCATCGGGCTGCATCGGCCTCGCCAGCTTTCTCGCCTGGTTCTGGCCGGGACTCGACCGGCCGCCGCTGGCGGCGCTGCCCGCGCTCCATGCTTCGAGCTTTGCCGCGGCGGCGGCCTGTTTGCTTGTGACGCTACTGCTGTACCGCAGGCTCAGCATTGTCACGGGAGTGGCGTGGGTGCTCTTCGTCGGCGTGCTGGCAGCCATCGCCGGAGTCATCGTCTCCGGCTTCGCTCACGCTGCCGCGACCGGCGGCTGGCACTTGCCGGCCTCGCCTGCGTCTTCGATCGGCGTTGCGCTCGGCGGGCTCGCGCAAGCCACGCTCATCACCACCTACGATTACTGGGGCTACTACAACATCACCTTTCTCGGCAGCGAGGTGCGCCAGCCGGAGCGGACGATTCCTCGCGCCATTCTGTTGTCGGTCCTCTTCGTTTCGGCGTTTTACGTTGCCATGAACATGGCCGCGCTGCCCGCGGTGCGGGACGCAGCCGGCCATCTGGCCAGGAACGCCGCCGATACCATTCGGCTGCAGCTCGTGGCCGACATCGCGCAGTCGGCCTTCGGGCGATGGGCCGGACGCCTCATGGCCGCACTCATTGTCTGGACCGCGTTCTCTTCGGTCTTCTCGCTTCTGCTCGGTTATTCGCGCGTGCCCTACGCCGCCGCGCGCGACGGCAATTATTTCCGCTATCTTGCCGCGGTTCATCCACGCCACGGCATCCCTCATCGCTCGCTGGTCGCGCTGGGTCTTGTCGCCGCGTTCTTTTGCTTCTTTTCCCTCCAGCAGGTCATCACGTTGCTGGTGGTCATGCGCATCCTGCTGCAGTTCTTTTTCCAGCAGATCGGCGTGATCCTTCTGCGCATCCGGCGGCCGCACCTTGCGCGGCCGTTTCGTATTCCGCTGTATCCGCTGCCCCCGATCGTCGCGATGGCCGGGTTTGTTTTCATCGTCGTCAATCGCGCGAATGCGCTCGGCGGCCTGGAGGCGGCCGCGGGAATCGCTGTTTCCGGCTCGGCCATTTACCTTCTGCGCGCCCGGCGGCTCAGGCAATGGCCGTTCCCAGCCCATGCGGAGACCCGTAAATAGAATCGGGGCTTTGCCGGCTCAAACCGGTCATGTGCCGGGAATCGGCGTTTCTGTAACGCAATCGGGCCGCATGGTGTCTAATAGATGCGAGCTATCCCGCCGCGAGGTCGTCATGCTGGTTCGCCGCACGCGCGACATTCTTTCATCGGAGATCACGCCAAGGGAACACTTCCTGAACCGGCGCGATTTCATGCGCGGGGCGGCGGGAGTTGGCGCAGCCGCTCTCGGCGCCGACCGTTTGGCCGACCTGGTCTCGCCCCACGCCGCGGTGTTGGCCGACTCCACGAAGCTGCAGACGGTTCCGGGCAAGCTGACAACCACCGGCGAGCAGCTCACGCCGCTCGAAGACATCACCCACTACAACAACTTCTACGAGTTCGGCGTGGATAAGGGCGACCCGGCCAGGAACGCCGGCGGTTTGCCGACAAGGCCGTGGACAGTGAAGGTCGAAGGCAAGGTCAAGAAGCCCCTCACCTTCGACATCGATGCGCTGCTCAAGCTGCGGCCGCTCGAGGAACGCGTCTACCGCTTCCGCTGCGTCGAGGCGTGGAGCATGGTCATTCCCTGGGTCGGCTACTCGCTCTCGGAGTTCATCCAGCAGTGCGACCCGCTGCCCTCGGCAAAGTACGTCCAGTTCCTGTCGTATTACAACAGCAAGGTCGAGAAGTGGTCGTCGGAGAGCACCATCTTCTGGCCGTATTCCGAGGGGCTGCGCATGGACGAGGCCATGAACCCCCTCACCCTGCTCACCTTTGGCATGTATGGCGAAGTGCTGCCCAACCAGGATGGCGCGCCGGTGCGCGTCGTGGTGCCCTGGAAATACGGTTTCAAGTCGGCCAAGTCGATCGTGACGGTCAAATTCGTCGACAAGCAACCGAACACCACCTGGAACGACATGGCGCCCAACGAATATGGCTTTTACTCCAACGTGAACCCCCAGGTGGATCATCCTCGCTGGAGCCAGAAAACCGAGCGCCGCATCGGCCTGCCGTTCTATGCGCAGCGCAAGGAAACTCTCATGTTCAACGGCTACAGCGACCAGGTGGCGTCGATGTATGCGGGCATGAATTTGAAAAAGTACTACTGACGGGGACTGAGGGACTAAGGGACTGAACGGTTCTTATGATGAGCCGGGCGCCGTCGCGTCAATCTCAGGTCCCCGGAACCGGCTGCATGCTTTGTAACAGGGCACGGCTTCAGCCGTGCCGCAACTGCCGTAAAATGAGTGCGGCCTTAGCCGCTGAGGGAAATGCGGAGTCCTTGATCAGAGTCCTCTTAATGTCTTCGCAGTTGCTTTTGTCCGAATTCTAAGTCCTCAGTCCCTCAGTCCCTCAGTCCCTTAGTCCCTCAGTCCCTTAGCCCCTCAGTCCCTTGGTCCCTTGGTCCCTTGGTCCCTTTTTTATGAATCGCTCGATCATCCTCCTGCTCAAGTCGCTCACCTGGATCGCCTGCCTCATTCCCGTCGGCCGGCTGGTGTGGGGCGCGATCGTGAACAATCTTGGTCCGGACCCCACCGCAACCATCACCTTCTCCACCGGCTACACCACGCTGATGTTGCTCA
>JASHQQ010000326.1 GCA_030039035.1 Acidobacteriaceae bacterium
GACAGGCGACTCGTTCTCCGCCGCCACGCTATCCTCGCTGTTGAACGCCGCCCTGGTCTACCGGAAGATGAGCGGCTCGGAGGCGGAAAAGCAGGCGTTGAGCGCCACCAGTATCAGCTCCGAAGCCGGCCGGCTGACGATTCACTTCGCCACCAACGACGACGAGTTCGCCAGTCTGCTGCAATCGCCGCTCTTTCAGAGCATGGTGCACTGAGTCCCAGAAGCTTGATGTGCATTCGATTTTGTGAACCCCGCCCTACGGCAAAACCAGAGAAGGTATGGCCTGTTTTCTGTCTTGCAGGGTCGCCGCTCCCAGGGGTCGCGGCGACTTGATTGCCTTGGCTTCGGTATACAGCATCTCTGGTTTTGCTATAGCGAAGCCAGGACGGGCCACCGCCGATTGTGATAGGGCGCGCCATCCGCCCGCGTCTGTGTTTTTGCGCCTAACCTGGGATTCATCGGGATCGCCCCACCTTTTTCGCCTGGTTTCGGCGAAAGGGTGGCATCGCCTGTCACGCCGGCACGCGGATGCGCCTTTGCCGTCGCGGCGCGTCGTCATCCAGGGAACTGGCCGGGCAGGCGCGGTTGCGCCCTGTCTCCTTGGCGAGGTAGAGCGCCCGATCCGCCATCTCGATGAGCGCGCCGGCCGATTGTCCGGAACCGGGCAGCATCGTGGCGCAGCCCGCTGATACGGTTGCGACCCCATGAGGATTGAAACTGTGCGGAATGAAGCGCCGGCGCAGCGACTCGCAGATCTGTTCGGCGATCTCCAGCGCGCCTTCTTCGCCGGTGTTGGGCAGCACCACGGCGAATTCCTCGCCGCCGTAACGCGCCACCAGGTCGCCCGGCCGCGCCACCACGTCAAGCGCCGCTTCGGCAATCTGCTTGAGGCAATAGTCGCCGCGCAGGTGGCCGTAGGTGTCGTTGTAGGACTTGAAGAAATCGGCGTCAAATAGCACCAGCGAAAGAGGTTTCTGCTCACGCTGCCCGCGGCGCCATTCGCTCACCAGGCACTGGTCGAGGCGGCGGCGATTGGCCACTCCGGTCAGCGCGTCCACCACGGCCAGCGCTTCCAGGGCCCGGTTGGCCGCACGCAACTCCTGTTCGGCGCGCTTGCGGCCGGTAATGTCGCGGATGATGTTCATGATGCCAATCGGCACCCGGGTGACGGGATCGACGAAGACGCACAGGCTGGCCTCCACCCAGATGTACTCTCCGTTCCGCTTGCGTACGCGGTACTCGGTCATGCCGCTGCCCTGGCAGGCGCGCATCTCGTCGATGGTCTGGAACACCTTGGCTACATCGTCGGGATGCACGACGCCTGGCCCGCCCAACCGCTTCATCTCTTCCGCCGTCCAGCCGGTCATCGCCTCCATGGCCGGAGAGATGTAGCTGGGCTGCCCGTCGAAATCGCAGGTCAGGATGGCGTCGCGCGAGTTTTCGGTCACCAGCTCGTGAAGGCTCACGATCTTTTGCAGGCGGCGCTCGATCGCGGTGTGGTTGCCCAGCACCACGGAAACGCTGTACAGCATGAACATGGCGCCGGCGACAAAGATCTGCAGGATGATCGACGGCTCCATGGGCGTGAGCGAATTGAACATCGCAAATGCGCCTTCGCCGCGCAGGGTGAACCAGCTTCCCACCGTGGCCGCGAACAATGCCACCAGCGAAGCCCATCCCAGTCCGAGCCGCAGCAAAACGATCAGCAGGATGGGGTAAATGAGGAAGAGCAGCGGCGCCCTGGATTGGGAGAAAACGGCCAGGGTAAAAACGGCAGGCAGCAGCAGGTAGGCCCAGTTCCGCGCCCAGTTTTGCTTCTTGCTGAAGCGTTCCCTGAAGATCGCGACGCACGCCGGAGTCATCACCGCCGTGCCCAGTCCGTCGGCGATCACCCACTGCGCAAACTGGGTGAAGGGCGAGCCGCTCTGCCGCGCGATCACGGCCAGCGCAAAGAGCGATCCGGCCGCAGCAGGCGCCAACAGCACGGCGAATGCCAGGAAACGCATCAGATAGGCGAGGTCGGTAAAGCGCGGCAGTTCCTTCGACCGCTCGCGCAGCAGGGATGCGGCGATCATGACTTCGCAGAGGTTCAGAAGCGCCAGCAACAGGTTCATCGCCGAGTGGGGATTGACCAGCGTGTCGCCCACAATTTGCGCCGCGAATCCCGCGCCCATGTAGGCTGGCCAGCGCCGCCGCGGCGCCAGGAGAAGATAAGCCAGCATGAGGCCGTTGGCCACCCAGATCAGATTCGATTCCGGGGCCATGCCGATGAACACCGTGGCCAAGGTGACGGAGACAAAACAGGCGGCAACACGCACAGGGAAGCCGTGCCTGCGCAGCCACCGGACGGGGATGCCTGCACGATGAGAGTCTTCGCTCACCGGATTTCCTCGCTTCAATTATCGGGTGAAAGGTGTTGCAAGATAAGGCAGTTGAGCCGCACCGAAGTGTTAGCCGATGCCCCTGCCGGGTTATGCTGGGGACGAAGGCCGTGAAATGCGTGACGGGCTCCTGTGGGACGAGTACGAGTCTCACCGGCGGCTGAAAAAGCCCGATACAAACGGCCTTTTATGAGTGCCCGACTTCAGCCGTGCCGCAAGTGTTCCAAATTGAACCGGGCTTTGGCGCCGGAAGGAAACCAACGCGCAAAAAACGGTGGTCCTCAGGGTGCGGGACTGAGGTGCGGACGAAACTCCGCCTTGCCGTCGGGCTGCAATACCACTTCGAGCCGGCCTTCCTGCCCCTCGGCCAACGTGGGACCTGCGATCTGCACCGGTTTGCCGTCACGGGCGGTGTAGAGCACTTTCAATTGCCCTTTGCCCTCTACCTGGATCCTGTAATGAAAGTCCGCTCCCTCCGCAAGGCTGTCGGCACCGTAACTGGCGCTGGGATAGTCCACCTCGAGCAGCCGGATCGGCTCTCCCGTGCGGTTCTCGATGGTCGTGTCGACATGATACGAGTGACAGCCGGCGGCGAGGCTCAGGAGGACGGCGCAGATTGCCAACCTGGTAAGGGGCTTCATTCCGAATCGGAGCTTCTTTCCGCGGCTGCGACTCTTTTTTCCAGCCGGTCCAGACGCCGCAGCATCTCCGGCAGACGCTGAAACGCAGCTACCGCGCGCAGCCACAGGCGGTTGTCGAACCCCGGTGATCCGGAGATCATTTTTCCGGCGGGAATGTCGTGCGAGACACCCGATTGCGCGGTCAGGATGACGCCGTCGCCCAGCGAGCAATGGCCAGCGACGCCGGTTTGGCCGGCAAGAATCGCGTTGTTTCCGATCATCGAAGAACCGGCCAGACCGGATTGCGCGCAAAGCAGGGCGTTCTCGCCCACGGCCGATCCGTGCCCGACCTGCACCAGGTTGTCGATCTTGGTCCCGCTGCCGATTCGCGTCTCTCCCACGGTTGCGCGATCCACGCAGGCATTGGCCTGCACGTCGACGCGGTCGCCCAGCCGCACCGGGCCCGACTGCGGGATCTTTTCCCATTGCCCGGCCTCATTCCTGGCAAACCCGAAACCGTCCGCACCAACAATGGCGCCGTTTTCCAGCGTAACGTGGTCACCAAGGACGCAACCCTCGCGAACGACCGCGTGAGCGTGGGCGAAGAGATGGCTGCCTGCCCGCACGTTGGGATAGAGAACGACATGGGGCAGAAGCGTTGCCTGCGGCCCAAGCCGAACCCCTGGTCCGACCACCACATAGGCCCCGATGTGTGCGTTTTCGCCGATTTCGGCGGTGGGGTCGATCGCCGCCGTCGGATGGATTCCCGGCGGGTAAGCAGGAGGCTCATAGAAGAAAGCGAGCGCGCGGGAAAATGCGTGGTACGGATTGCGGATGCGGAGGGTGGCAACGGGGATCTCCTGGAATTCCGGCTCGACCAGCACCGCGGCTGCCCGCGTGGTGCGCGCCAGGCCGGCATAGCGGGGATTGGCGACAAAGGTGATCTCGGCCGGCCCGGCATCCTCAATTCCTTTCACACCGGTGATTTCCCGCTCCGCGTCTCCGTGCAGTTCCGCGCCCAACCGGCTTGCCAGTTCACCGAGTTTCATCGTGGAGATTGTAACGGAAGGTCGCGGGGCGCGCTGCAGGCTGGTGCGTGGAGGGAGCGCAGGGAAGCTGACCCAACCTGGGTTTCCCGCGGCGGCCGAACCGAACTCATCGCGGCCATTGCGTCTCATTCTGGTCCGCGAATATCCGATTGCCTATGCACCGGATGAAGACCCGTTGCGGGTTGTTGCCGACATTCACGGTCGCCGCAGCCCGCGCGCAATAGCCGCTACTCTCAGAGGCCGGGAGTAGTCTTCGACGGCTGAGCCGCTCTTTGCCCGGGCTTTTGCGCCATCCCCTCACCACGTTTTTGCTGTCTCCGGGTTGAGGCCTTCGGAGATGGTATGAAAACTCAGGGACCTTAATCGTTCTGCGATGCCGGGTCCGATTCGTTTGGGAAGAGTTCCGGCTGTTCCACGGCTACGCCGGCCGCCGCGCGATGCCGTCCGCCGATGAGGCCCACAATCTCCAGCGTCTGGATCGCCTGGCGCGGCAGATAGATCCGCTGCGTGTTCGAGCGCGTGTCCGGCGGCGTGAGCAGCAAGCCGGCTCCGTCCAGAAGAGACCGGTCGTTGGCCGCCAGACCTTCGATCTCATCGCCGTCGGTCAGCGTCATGCGCAGCCAGACCCCGGCCGTGCGCGGCCGAATGGCAAACTTCTTGTGAATCAGGCGTTCCGGGTTCACCTGCTCGCCCGAGGGCAGATCGCGAACGAAACAGACCCACTTCACCTGGTCCCAGCCGATGCGCAGCACCTTGCCCGTCAGGTCCAGGATCTCCAGTTCGCCGGCCTCCTGGGCGAAGCTTGTTCCGGCGTAGCCGGCGAACCAGTCCCGCGAGAACTTGCGCACAATCACGGGCTTGCGCAGCGAAGCCATCGCCTTGGATTGTCGCACGGTGCAGGAATCCGGGAAACGGGAAAAGCAACATTTTCGGTGCAACATCACTAGCCAAGCCGTTTCGATTGTGTTAAGGTACTGCTTTGCCGGGGTCCGAATTCGCGGCTTAAGGGCAACGGCATCAGAGACTTGGGAAAGCCGCGAGCCGCCCGGGCAGGAAACTCGAATGCCGGATTACGTTTACCTTCTGGAAAACCGGCTGTCGGCCGACCAGCGCCACGCCCTGCGTCTGCTTCGCGATGTAGCCGCCGAAGCCGGGATGATTCTTTTCCTGACCGGCGACGCGGTGCGCGACCTGACCAGCGGCCACGCCGTCCGCGAACTTGAAGTGTCGATTCATGGAGATGCTGTCAAACTAAAGAAAGCAATTGTTAAATCTGGAGCAAAGCTTTGGGGAGAAGATGACGATTCCCGGACTCTTTATCTGTGTTTCCCAGGGACCGTTCGAGTCGATCTGGTCAGCACCCACAGCGTGGAATATCCCAAGCCGGGCAAACCTGTCTATCATCTTGCCTCGATTCAGGAGGACCTTCGCCGGCGCGACTTTACCGCCAACGCCATGGCGATCTCGCTCAACGAGGGCTCGTTCGGCCTGCTGATGGACCCCCTCAATGGCGTTGCGGACATTGAACTTCGGACGCTGCGCCTGGTTTCGAACTACGGCTTTCTCGAGGAACCGGCACTGCTTGTCCGCGCCACGCGCTTCCGGGCGAGGCTGGGGTGGGAGTTCGATCCAAAAACCCAAAGCCGGTATGAGAGCGCCAAAACGGAAGGCGTCATCGAGTTCCTGTCCACTCATGCCCGGGCCGAGGAGCTCGAACAGATCGGACATGAGGAAGAGGCGCTCAGGGTTCTCGAGGCGCTCGATACCGAAGGATGGATGAAGGCGCTTTGTCCTTCGTGGACGCCGGCCAAGGCGGATATGGAAGGACTGAAGGCCTTGCACGAGCAGGCCGTCGAACTCCTGCTCCAAGGCGTCCATCCCGATATGTCCGCGGCGCAAATGGAGCTGCTGACCACGAAGATGTCGCCCAAGGATCTGACTGCCCTGAAGAAGCAGTTGCTTCGCCCGGGATTCGTCGAAGAGTGGAACAGCCTCGACGCGCTAGCGGCAGGATTTGCCAAGGCGCTCACGGCAAAGGCCAATCAGGCCCCCTCGGCAATGTTCAAGATCTTCAGGAGCTATGACCCTGAAGCGGTTCTCTGGCTTGGTTTTACCACGAAAGACGCAGGCATTCGTGAGCGCTATAACCTCTTTCTGAAGGTCTGGCCGGAAGCGCGCCAGCGCATCCCCTACGCGCTGATGCAGGAGCTTCGGATCACGCCCGATCTGCCCAGGTATAACGAGATCGTGGAATCGGTGTTTCTGGAGTTGATCGACGGCCGCTTGACAACGCCCGAAGAGATGCGAGCTTTTCTTGAGCCGCACTCGCCGCCTGCTCCGCCTCCGCAGGTCACCATCAAGCGAACTCGCGCCCGGCGGGGCGCCGAACCCAAGATGAAGGAGGCCGCGTTCGACGAGGAGGAATCCGAAGAAGGCCTGGAAGAGGAGGAGCTCGGAGACTTGGGCAGTGACGAGGAGGAAGAGGCCGCAATCGGTCACGGCATTCCAACCAAAGGCACCCTTGGCGCGGATCTCGGCGAAGATGGGGAGGGCGAATCCGTGGAGGAAGGCGAGGACGAGAGCGACGGCGAAGAAGAGGGGGAGGAGGAGGAGCCTGAACTTGTCGCGTCGAGGCGCGGTCCCAAGGCCGGAGGAGCGAAAAAATCTGTCAAAGAAGCCACGATTGCTGCCCCGGCAAAACGGGAGAAGGCGCTGGCTCCGGCGGTGCAAACCGGAGCCCACGACGGAAAACCGGCTGCATTGAAAGCTCAGGCGGATCACAAAGCCGCTCCCAGGCCAGTCACTGCGGCCGTCGCCAAGCCCGGGACACCCGCGGCAAAAGGCAGGCCAGCGCCTGAGGCTGCAAAGGCCAAGCCGGCGCCCGCGCCAACAGGAACCAAACCGGGCGCGGCTGCGAAGTCCGTGGCTGTTCCGCCCAAAGCTGCGAAGGCGCAGCCGGCAAAGCCCGAGAAGAAGTCATCCCCGGCCAAGCCCGTCGCCAAGGCTCCAGCGAAAGCGCCGCAAAAGGCCGCTGCGCAGGCCAAGGGCAAGGCGAAATCCCCAGCCAGAATCCATCCTGCCAAATCGGCTCCGGCTAAGCCCAAGCCGTCGGCCGGCGCGAAATCCGCCAAAGCGCACAAGGCCGCCAAGCCGGCGGCGAAGAAGCCTGCCGCGAAGTTCGCCAAGAAGCGCTGACTCCAATCGCGAAGAATCCGATAGCTTCCGGTTTGCCGGCTCGTGCTATCTTCAGTGGGATTCTCCGGAGGTTCTTTTCGATGACCTGTATTCTTCGCCGTTTCGCGACGCTTTCGTTGCCCCTGGTCTTCGGCCTAGCCACAAGCGCCGCGTTGGCTGCCGCGCACCCCGGCAAAGGAGATGCGCAGCCGGTTTCAGGACCCGGTTATCGCTTCGAATCCGGAGGATGGACCTATGTCCACCTTCAGGGCGATGCGGCGCAGATCGGCTTTGAGCACGGACAGCTTCTAGCCGACCAGATTGCGGACCTGGTGCACGTCATTCAGGTCGAAACGCTGCATTCCACGCATCGAAACTGGGAGTTTTACCGCCAGGCCAGCCGCACGATGCTCTGGCCGCACATCGACGCCGAATACCAGCAGGAGCTCGAGGGCATCGCCAAGGGCGTCGAATCGAAGGGCGTGAAGCTCGACGTGTGGGACATTGTGGCTCTCAATGGCGGCATCGAGCTGCCGCAGTACTACGTGCCCTGGCTCGACAAGCGGGAGCACGCCGCCAACGCGCCCAGAATCCTGCCCGAGGGCCGCTGCTCGGCGTTCATCGCTACCGGCAGCTACACGAAAGACGGCAAGATCGTCATCGCGCACAACAACTGGTCGAGTTACGCCGAGGGATCGCGCTGGACGGTGATCTTCGACATCGAGCCGGAGCACGGGCATCGCATCCTGATGGACGGCGAGCCCGGCGTCATCACCAGCCAGGACGATTTCGGCGTGAACGACGCCGGCATCCTGATCACCGAAACCACCATTACGCAGTTCGAAGGCTGGAATCCCGAGGGCAAGCCGGAGTTCGTCCGCTCGCGCAAGGCGCTCGAATACGCCGGCTCGATCGACGACTATGTGCGCATCATCGAGGACGGCAACAACGGCGGCTACGCCAACGACTGGCTGATCGGCGATCGCAAAACCGGCGAGATCGCCTATCTCGAGCTCGGTCTCAAGAACACTCCGCTATGGCGGTCCAAGGACGGCTACTTCATCAGCTCCAATTTTGCGCGCGACCCGCAGTTGATGAAAACCGAGACGCCGGATTTCGATCCCGACAATCTCTCCCACTCTGAGAATGCGCGCCGCGTGACGTGGGAAAAGAAGATGAGCCAGTCGCGTGGGCGCATCGACACCGAGCTGGCCGAAAAGTTTCTGGCCGATCACGACGACAGCTACACGGGCAAATCGGGAGCCGACGAGCGCTCGCTCTGCGGCCACGTGGATGCCGTGAAGGACGGCGTGCCGGAGTGGGATTGGGGACCGTACTATCCCGGCGGGGCGGTCACGGGCAAGGTTTCGGATTCCGATCTTGCGGGCAAAATGTCGCTGATCGCCCACGCCGGCCATCCCTGCGGCGAGGACTTTCTGGCCGCGCCGTTCCTGGCCGCGCATCCCGAATACAGCTACCTGAAGCCGATTCTCAAGGACATGAAATCCGGGCCGTGGACGACGTTTACGGCGGGAGAGCGATGGTTCAGCGACAAGTCGGTTCTGCTTTCCAAACCACAGCCCGTCGGCGCGTTTTAATCTATGGGCTCCGACCCTTGATCCCTGACCCCTTTACTTGTACTGAATGTGAATCGCAATCTCCGTCACCGGGCAGCCGACGTGGACCACTGCCGCGCTGAACGGCGGTGCGCTCCAGCCGACGCGGGGATTGTTGGCGAAGCCGAAGCCCTCCTTGGGAATCCCGATCAGGTTCTTGTCCAGCTTTGCATTCGAGTTCTCGTCGTGGATAGCGGCGACGGCGTAGTTTCCCGGAGGAATGTCTTTCCACACCGCCGTGCCCTGACGCTGGCCAGCGTCGATGGGCGCCGGTCCGTGACGGAAGGCCTTGCTCTTGTCTTCAGGCCAGCCGTCGGGAGATTTGAAGAGAATGGTTCCGATGTTTCCGTTGGAGTTGCGCAGACCGTCGACGTGAATGCGCAACGTGCAGCCGGAAGCGGAGTGCGTGGCCGCTTCGCCGGGACCGGCAGTCTGTGTCACGACCTGGAGGGGATTTGCAACGAGCAGCATCGGAACGATGGCCAGTGACCGCGCGAATGTCATGGGGATTGAGACGGATCGGCGCCGTATGGAGTTAGTGAACGCCATCCGTATCGGGGTCTTCGCTCTCAGGAGCCCAAGATTGCAATAAACCATAACGATCAGTATGATTATTATAATCAGGAGCGACCATGATCACGGAAGTCAACGCTGTTACTTTCCGCCAGAACCTGGGGGAGATGCTCAACCAGGTTCAATACAGGAACGACAGCATCGTGATTCAAAAGGACGGCAAACCGGTCGCCGCGCTGGTGGATGCAGAACTGTTTGCGCGCATTCGCCGGATGCGCGATCGATTCGATGAATTGAGCAAAAGGATTGCCCAGGCCTTCGCGAATGTGCCGGAGGATGCGGGCTCCGCGGAGATCGATGAAGCGGTTGCGCGGGAACGGCACCGGTGATGCCGCGACTCCGCGTGGTTCTGGATACGAATGTCCTGGTTTCGGGGCTGGCATATCCGGAAGGAAAATGCGGACAGATTCCAAGTGTATGGCGACAGGGCGGGCTCTCCGTTGTGCTATCGCGTTACATACTGGACGAGACGATTCGTGTGCTCCCCCGTTTTTCTCGCATCACGCTGACCGCCGAAGAGATTCGTGACCTCGCCGACAGCTTTCTGTTTCTGACGGAGCTTGTCGATCCGGGGTCAGAAGTCGAAGGTCGCTTGCGCGATTCGGGCGATCAGCAGGTTCTGGCAACTCTGCGAGCATCCCATGCGGATTACCTGGTGACCGGCGACAAAGATCTTCTCGCGCTCTCCGATCGATATCCGATCATCACCCCGGCCGCATTTTGGGCAAAGCACGG
>JASHQQ010000327.1 GCA_030039035.1 Acidobacteriaceae bacterium
GGTGTCTCCGTTGATGATGTGCAGCGCCTGCGTAATGGTAGGCACCGACGATCGCTCGCTCTCGCGGGTCTGTTGCCGCTCGGGACGGCCGAAGGCTGTCAGGAAGTACGACCGGACCGCGGTGTCGGGCAGTTGCAAGCACCTCGTGCCCGCCGGATAGCCGTCGAATTTCTCCGGCTCCTGGGTGATCTGCGAATAGGCGTCGAGAAGCACCTCGGCCGGCAGCCGTCGAATCAGGTAATGAGAGCCATACTTGTCGTCGTCGGCATTCTCTTTCAAAGGTTTCGAAGAAGTTTGATAGGTGGCCGACTGCATGATGGTGCGGATCAGGGAATCGACGTCGTAATGGTGTGCGACAAAATCTTTCACCAGCGCGTCCAGCAATTCCTGGTTGGTTGCGGGGTTCGTGTCGCGCAAATCGTCCACGGGCTCGATCAGACCGCGCCCCATGAAATTGCGCCACACGCGATTGACGATGTTGCGCGCAAAGAACGGATTTTCATCCGACGTCAGCCACCTGGCGAAGTAAATGCGCGTGTCGCCGGGAACGCTGCTCGAGAGCGCCACGGCGTCGAGCGGCTTCGGCGGCAAGGGTATCATGAGGCGGTCATCCATGAATTCGCCGGTTGGCGCGGAGTACACCGTCACGTTGTTGAAGATGGGACCGACTCCGGGCCGGGATCCGGAATCGGAGAACGTCTTGAGCCGCACTCTGGCAAAGAGATTGGCCATCCCGTAATAATCTTTCTGCGTCCACTTGGCGAGGGGATGGTTGTGGCAATGGGCGCAACTGATATTGATGCCCATGAAAGCCTGGGCCATGTTCTCCGAGATATCCAGAGGATCCCGGTGAATCACCCAGTAGTTCGCCGCCCCATTCTTCAGCGTGTTGCCGTTGGCGGTGATGATCTCGGTGGCAAATTCATTCCATGGCTTGTCGCCGGCCACACTCTGGCGAATCCACCGGTAATAGCTCCACATCTCCTCGTTCGACAGGTGGTTGCTCGACACCAGCAGCAAATCCGACCATTTGTAGGCCCAGTAATCGACAAACTCCGGCCGCTTGAGCAGACTGTCGATCAGGCGGTTGCGCTTGTCCGGAGACGAATCCCTCAGGAACGACTCGACTTCCGGGGTCGTGGGAAGAATTCCCGCTGCATCCAGATAGGCGCGGCGAATGAATTCGCTGTCACTGGCCTGTGGCGACGGCGGAATATGCAGGACGCGCAGGTGATTCAAAACGAGATCGTCGATGTAGTCGTGACGCGCTGCCTGGGTAAAGATCGAGTCGGGCAGTTTGTTCGGAAAAGGAATGCGAAGCCGTGAGAAGGTCACATGGCTCTGGTACCAGACGGTCACCGGAGCTTCCCCGTATCCGTGCATCGTCACGTGGCCTTCGTTGTCGACCGTGGCCACGCCTTCATCGCCGCTGTCGAACTTTGCCCAATGCGTGACGTCGGCGGTGTGCCCGTCGGAGAAGACGGCCATCACGATCAGTTGCTGCTCGGCTCCCGGCGTCAGCGATGCTTCCTGGGGAAGGACCTCGATCTCTCTGACACGCGCGTCGGATTCCTCCGGCGCCGGCATGCCCTGCGCGATCCAGCCCGAGATCACCTTGTACTCCGGCGAATCGGTGCCGAACCTTCTTCCGCCGCCATGCGGAATGGTAGCTGTAGGCTTCAGCAGAATCAGGCTTCGTGCCGGCTGCATCCGGTTGGTTCTTCGTCCCAGCGCCTGGTGGGTCAATGTGTAGTAGTCGGTGACCGGGTCGTAGCCGCGCAACGAGAGCTTGAACCCGTTCTTTCCCGCGGCTGCGCCGTGGCAGGGGCCGGAGTTGCAGCCCACTTTCGTCATCACCGGCAAAACATCGTTGCGAAAACTCCAGGTGGTTGCGGTCGTGTATTCGCTCACGGTCAGCGGCGCCGTAGCCTGATGCCCCCGCAACGTCGCCGTAACCGTCGCTTTCCCGTCGCCGACAGGCCACAGCACATGGTTCTCGTCGAGAAGTGCGGCAGTCCGATTGGAAAGAGCCAGCGTCGCTCGTGAAGTCAGATCTTCCTGATGGCCGTCGACAAACGTACCCTCGACCAGCAGCCGTTGGCTGGAGTGGTTTCCCGTCATCGAAGCAGTCGAGGGAAGAATCGCGATCTTCGCGAGCGTAGCCAGGGAGGTCGGATTCGCCGGCTTGTGAGCGGACGGCTGGTCGTCGGCCGGTGGCTTCAGGAATCCCGCGGCGTGATAGGGGGCATCGTTGTGCGAGCCGTTCGCCGGGGTTGACGGCGCTTGTCCGCCGGCGGCGCCGAGCATCCCGCACGGGACCGCCAGCCCGGCAACCCGCAAAAGATCGCGAATCCTCATCGATACCTCGCGGCTCAAAAAGCTCTATGCAGCTTCAAACCAGCAATTCATCGATCGGGTCGAAGCCGTGGTCCACAAGCCTGACCACGCGGCCCTGCGGTGTCTTCAGTTCCGTGTCGACCGGTATTCCCAGGCACTTGTAAACCGTGGCCGCAAGATGCGCCGGCATCGCCGGCCGGTCCTGCGGCGCGGCGCCAATGGCGTCGGACGCCCCAACAACCTGGCCGCCTTTGATGCCTCCACCGGCCAGCACCACCGTCCAGCACTGCGGCCAGTGGTCGCGTCCGCCCGCCGGATTGATGCGCGGCGTGCGTCCGAATTCGCCCGTCGCCAGCACCAGCGTCGTATCCAGCAGGCCCTGGTTGCTCAAATCCTCCAGCAGCGAACTATAGGCGTTGTCGAACATCGGCCCAACCAGATCGCTATAGCAGTTGATCGGGCTGAAGGGCGCCGACCCGTGGATATCCCACGTGATGTCGTTGAAAACGGTCTCGAACATGTTCAGCGTGACAAAACGAACGCCGCGCTCCACCAGCCTTCGCGCCAGCAGGCACCCTTGCCCGAAGCGGTTCATCCCGTAGCGTTTTCTTACATCCTCGGGTTCTTGCGTCAAGTCGAACGCTTCCCGCGCCTTGACCGAGGTCATCAGGGTGTACGCCTGGTTGAACGTCGCGTCCATCAGCTTCGAGTCCTGATTGGTTTCCTCGAAATACTGGACAGATTGGTCTACCACCTGCCGCCAGTCGCGGCGCCGGTCCACGCGCACGGCCGAGATGTAGTCAGGCGGCAGCAAATCGGGCACCTTGAAGTCCGGATCCGCCGGATCTGCGTTCAGCACAAAAGGATCGAAGGCCTTGCCGAGAAATCCCGCCGTATCCCCATGCGGAAGGTTCCCGCCCAACTGGCCGATCATGTACGGGAGCAGCACATTGGGAGGCATATCTCCCCGGGCGCCCTTTTCAAACCGCACCACCGATCCATAATTCGGCGATTCCAGGCCTCCTTGAAAGAGTCTGCCGGTTTGCATCATCTGGCAGCCCGTGTCGTGCACGGCAGCGGCCGTGTGATACATGGAGCGCAGCAATGCGAACTTGTCCGCATGCTTCGCCATGCGCGGAAAGATCTCCGAGATCTCGATGCCCGGAACGTTGGTCTTGATGGGCTTGTACGGGCCGCGAATGGAAGCCGGCGCGTCGGGCTTCATGTCCCATGTATCCAACTGGCTGGGGCCGCCCACGAGCATGAGCTGGATACAGTTGATGTCCTTGCCGGATGTCACGGCGCCTGCTGCCTTCAGCCTGAAAAACTGCGGCATGGACAGGCCCAGAAACGCCAGGGATCCCGCATGAACGAAGTCGCGGCGCGTTACGCCGTCGCAGAAATGAACTTTCTTGTCGGCATCGAGCCGAAACATGACTTGGCCCTCGACATTTGCAGATCTGTCCGGGGAGGCAATGGAGCGCCCCGGAAATCTTTGACCCGGGGATCTCTGCTCTGTGCGCGCCATTCACCCGTCTTCCGGACCAAACCGTGCGCGCAACCTGACGCGAAGAATGCTAGTCCATCCCAATATGCTTCGTCCAATCCCTCGGAGAAACAACATCTGGCGAAAGTGCTCCGGTTTCTTGAATCGCCGATAAAGCCCGGCAACGGCTCCGAAGCCATGTGCGACTCCTCCATGCGCCGGATGAGCGGGCCGATTCTTCACGCGGTCTTGCGCTCATCCCGGCCCGCCGGCGAATTCTCGTGCTCTGGCTGGGCGATTCGTGCAGCGAGCTCCATCAACGTAGTTCACGGAGACGAGGGATGCCGGGACGGCCATTATCGGGTGAAGCATCACCTCCTCGGGATGGCCGCGAACGAGGATGGTTCCAGGCTAAAGCTCGATCCCAATGCGCCCATTGCCCTGCAGGCTCAGAACCCGCCGGCACTGGGCGATGTGCGGGTGGGATCAGCATCGGAGGAAGCGGCGGGGATTCCGGCGATCTGGAACACGATGCTCTACGGCATCGGCGATATGGGCCCGGCGTCTGCTGATTTCGGGCGGATGACTTCCCGCTGGCCGCAAAGTCGCCTGCGCGCTCCGATGCAAGACACGACGAAGCTACGGCTCGATGCCGATGCAGTCGTTGACGGCTCTGCGGATTCGCTGCTTGCACCCAAGGTATCGTTCGGTCGTCTGGACCGGGACGTGTCCAGGAAGGAATTGAATTTGCTCCAATTCGCCACCGCCGATTGACTCTCGCGGGAGATCGTGGAAGTGAGCCTGTCCGCTATTTGGGCGGGCGTGCCTTGCGCCGTTTCGCTTGCGCACCCTTTCGGCTCCTCGTTGCGGGCTTGTTTGTGTTGGCTGCCTCAAACAGATTCCGAATGCCGTGTTCCAGGAGTTCGACGGCCTTCTCCAGGGCGCCCAGTTGTCCGGCCCTCACGATCGCGACGCACATGTGCAAGTCGAATGATGGGGGGCGCAATACTTCAACGGTGTCGAGAGAATTGCTCTTGACAAGAAAGCGCGCAGGCAGCAACCCGAGTCCATATCCTGCCTGAACGAAGGCAAGCTGCAGATGCATGTTATGGATCTCAGCCGCAATCATCGGCGTAAAGCCGGCCCGGCTCATCTGATCGATGAGGCCTGCCCGAAGGAAGCACCCGGGCGGATTGAGCACCCAGGATGCTCGACCTAGGCTTTTCCAATCGCCGTTGACGTTGCCCGCCGCGGCCTGAACGATCTCCACGCGGTCTGTCGCGATGATAATCGTCTGCAGTGGGGGAGGCGCGGTTCCACCTTCGGGTAAAGGCACGGCTGCAACGTCGAGCTCACCCGCGAGCAACCGGTTGAATAGTTCAGGCGTGCGCTCGCTCAACAGCCGTACTCTGACTCTGGGGTATTTTTCCGTTAGCGCCCGAATAGGTTCGACAAGCGTCCCCTCGGCCAGGGGATGCGCGAGCCCGATACGCAAGAGGCCGTGAGGTTCGGCGTCGCGCGACGCAAGGGATTTGAGCGCCTCTGTCCGCTGCAACAGATCTCGCGCTTGTTCGAGCACCCTGGAGCCTAGCGAGTTCAGTCGCGGCGGCTTTACCGAGCGGTCGAGCAACTCGGCGCCCAATGCAGCCTCAAGCCTTTGTAGTTGCCGGGTGATAGCGGATGGTGTCCGGTAGAGGCGGCCGGCTGCACCGGCTATGGACCGGGCCTGGGCAAACTCTACGAGCGCGCGTAAATCATCGAGCAAGAAAGCCTCCTGAAGCGACCTGAATCTATCCTCAACCTTTGGCGGAATCGTGCGGAAACGGCAATATCATCGTGAGAATAATGAACTTGTGGAATTGTAGGTTCTCCGTTAAATCTACATGAAGTTTATGCGTTTGTGTGGAAACCCGATGCCTCATGCGTTTCCGATTCGGCAGACCGGCGTTCCCAGGCGCCATCGCCATCGGCTAACCCTTTGCCCCAGGAGTCTGCCATGAACAAGGCTGCAATTACCTCGCCTGAACTTGCGCCGCCGGTCGGCCCGTTTTCCCAGGCGATTGAGGCCGGTGGTTTCCTCTTCTTCAGCGGACAGGTCGGCCAGGACCCGGCGACCGGCAAGGTGGTCGAGGGGGGTATTGCGGCCGAGACAGAGCGCGTCTTCCGGAATCTCGCGGCGGTTCTCAAGGCGGCCGGCAAGAGTTTCGACGATGTCGTGCGCGTCGGTGTGTATCTCTGGAGCATGAGTGACTTCGCCGCGATGAATGGCATCTACGCAAAGCATTTCAGTCAGCCCTTTCCCGCCCGCACGACAATCGGGGTGGCCGCGCTGCCGCTCGGGGCCTGCGTCGAGATTGACCTCGTGGTCAAGGCTTGAGGCGACGCACGCGGGCATCGCCACTATTCGCGAGGGAGAAAAATGCTACGAACACTGTTTTCAGCGACGATCCTGGCCGGCGCGCTCGCCGGTAAAGCGATGGCGCAGATGCCGGATGCCGGCTGTGCGCTGCCTTCGGAACTCAACGGCCTTCCCGCCGCGATCGATGCGGCAATCAGCGGGCCCGCCGACAAGGATCGAGCCTGCATGAAGGCCCTGTTTATACCCGAAGCGCGCCTGATGTTCGCTTCAACCGGCGCCGACGGGAAGCCAAGCTGCAGCATCGAGGCCCTGGACGATTGGATCGTCCACGTTAGAGCGAATGGCCACACAATGCTGGGAGAAAAGCAGCTTAAGTTTCACATTGAGAGCTATGGCAACATCGCGCACTTATGGAGCAGTTACGCGCTGAGCAGCGACGGCAAGCAGGTCGCGCGCGGCATCGACAGCATTGAGGCGATCGAGGGAGCCGATGGCTGGCGAGTTACGGGCATCATGGTGCAGGAAGAGTCAGCCGCGATGCCGCTGCCCATGGAAGATCTGCCGTAAGCGAGAAAAGCCTGAGAGCAGTGAATCAACCATTTGCTTTCAACAAAACCAGGAGAGGACCCTCTATGAATACGTATCAGATTGCAAGTGCGTTGAATGCGCTTGCCATCATCGCCGCAGCGACTGTCATCCCGTCGCAAGCTCAGCCCGCACAGACGGTTCAGGCGGCTCTGTCGAAAGAGGCGGGGACTCTTTCCGACAAATTCACGGGATTGGCGCGAGTGATGGCCGGGAAATACGATTGGAAGCCCGGTGAGGGCGTGCGTTCGGTGGGCGCTGTATTCAACCTCATTGTCACGGAGAACGGCATACTCGCCGGAACGCTGACCGGTGCAACGGGAGGCGGGAAGCCGGCGCCCATTACCGACCCCGAGAGAATGCAGGAGGCGTTAAAGACCTCCTACGCCAACCTGCAGCAGACGATCGCCGGACTCTCGGACGCCGATCTGAAGGCGCCGGTCAAGCTGTTTGGCAAGGACTTTACCAGGGAAGGCGCAATCCGGTATCTCTTCGCAGACCAGCACGAGCACCTCGGACAGTCGATTGCCTACGCGCGCACCAACGGCGTTGTTCCGCCGTGGTCGAAGTAGGCGACCGCCTTTCCGCGGGCCCATGCGCATTCAGGCTGATGTAAGTTGACAGATTGTCGATTGGGAGCCGGCAGCGTCCCGGAAGCCCACAACGGCGATCATCGCGCGGTGCTTCAAGGTGAAGGCGGAGGAATTCAAATGACACTCCTGAAGCGGCTTCCGGCGCGCGCGGCGAGCGTGGTGTGGGGGCGGCTAAGTCATCGAGAGCCGCGAGGGGACGATCGCGCCGGGCAGGGTCCACGCGAGTTTCTGTCCTTGCAAAACCTGATGCGGGATTTGCGGTTTGCGCTTCGCATATTAGCCAGGTCGCCGGGCTTTGCTGCTATTGCGATCCTGACGACGGCTCTTGGCATCGGGGCGACGACGGCGATTTTCAGCGTCGTCGATGCCACGCTGCTGCACCCCTTGCCCTATCCCCATCCTGAGGAACTGGTGCGTGTGGAGGATTATCTTCAGGCCGTCGGCGCGCAGAGCGTGGGGATGTCGGTTCCCGAATGGAGAGACCTGGCGCACTCGGGCATCTTCCAATACGTTGGGGTCGTTTTTAGCGGATCGGCGAACCTGACGGGCTCCGCCCAGCCGGTGCGGATCCAGGTCGAGTCGGTTTCCCCGAATTATCTTTCCCTGCTGGGGGTAAAGCCGGAGTTGGGCCGTTTGTTCAATCCCGACGATCGAACCCCGGGATTCAATCTGGAAGTGGTCATCTCCCATGGGCTGTGGAAGCGGGATTTTGGAGGCGACCCGCAAATTCTGGGCAAGAACCTGCGGATCGATAATGACGTCTACCACGTCGTCGGCGTGATGCCGCCGGGTTTTCGCGAACCGGGACGCACCCTGGACCAAAGAAACACAGAGTCGTGGGCGGCATGTGGTTTTGCCGTGTCGCCTCCGAATCGCAGCCGCCGGGCCCCTCTCGATGTTACGGCACGGCTGAAACCCGGACTGACCCTCACAGCCGCGCAGAGCCGATTGGACGCGCTCGTATCCAATTTGCAAAAACAATACCCGGGCGATTATCCGATCGAAAGTGGTTGGACGGTGCGACTGACGCCGTTGAAGCAAAGCCTCGTGGGCAACGTACGCCAGCCGCTGATGATGCTGCTCGGAGCCGTGGTGTTGGTTTTGCTCATTGCCTGTGTGAATGTGGCGAATCTTCTTCTTGCGCGGGCCAGCGCGAGGAAGCGCGAGATCGCCGTTCGCCAGGCACTCGGAGCTACGAGGGAGCGCCTGGTTCGCCAGTTGCTGACTGAGAGTCTGCTTCTCTCCATGATTGGCGGAGTGGCCGGTCTGATCATTCTTTTCTGCACCAGGGGATTGCTGCTGAAGATGGTGCCGGAAAGCCTGCCACGGTTCAGCGACATATCGGTAAACTGGAGAGTTTTGCTTTTTGCCGTGGCCGCTTCCGGCGTGGCCGGCACGATTTTTGGTCTGGCTCCCGCCTTCGAGGCAGGGCGGCTGAACTTGACCGATGCGCTCGGACAGGCAGG
>JASHQQ010000328.1 GCA_030039035.1 Acidobacteriaceae bacterium
GCGCTGGAGGTGGTGAACAGCAAGGAGACTCCCTTGATGGCCGAGACTTCGGACGGCAAACTGAGTGCGATTCAAGGAACCAATTCGGGAACAAATTCGGGGACCCCCGGAGTGGGCGATGGGGTCTACGGCGCGAGCAGCACACCCGACGGCGCAGGCGTCTACGGAACGTCAAGCGGGGATGACTCGGCCGGCGTCTGGGGCGTCAGTTCGGCCAAATCGGGCTACGGGGACGGTGTTTACGGCGTTGCGGCAAGCCCCAATGGTTACTCTGCCGGTGTTTGGGGCGATTCGAACGGCGGAGGCGGGAACGGAGTGGCAGGCAGGTGCACCGGCGCCAGCGGTTGCACGGGGGTGTGGGGCTATTCAACCACCACCACGGGGTCTGGCTACGGCGTCGCCGGGGACTCGCTCACTGGCCCCGGAGTCTATGGGAGAACCACCGGTGCTGGGCAGGATGGCATAGTAGCTGTCAACCGTGCCACGACCGGCTACTCCAATGGCCTTTACGTGGACACGTCCAGCGGCGGAGGAGTGGGCGCGTGGATCGACAACGCCGCTGGCGGCTACATCCTTGTCGGAGCGGTGAAAAACAATGGCGTCCACATGTTCCATGTCGACGGCGGCGGCAACGGCAAGTTCGCTGGGGATCTCGATGTCGTCGGGAGCATTTCCAAATCTGGGGGATCGTTCAAGATCGACGATCCCATCGATCCGGCCAACAAATACTTGTATCACTCGTTTGTCGAGTCGCCGGACATGATGAATGTCTACAACGGCAACATCACCACGGATGGAAAGGGCCTGGCCACGGTCGTCCTGCCCGAATACTTCGACGCGCTCAACCGCGATTTCCGCTACCAGCTCACGGTGATCGGCCAGTTTGCGCAGGCCATCGTGGACAAAGAGATCGCCGGCAACCAATTCGTCATCCGTACCAGCGCGCCGAATGTGAAGGTCTCGTGGCAGGTTACCGGGATTCGCCAGGATCCCTGGGCGAATGCCCACCGCATTCCCAACGAGGAGAATAAGCCCGCCCGCGAACGAGGCTATTATCTCCACCCGGAACTCTATGGAGCCGGGGAGGACAGAAGCATCGATTCGCGGAATGCGACCCCGAGCCCTGCGATGCGGCATCCGGATCGCGAAAGGCTCGCAGCCTCCGATCTTCCGAAACATGCGGAGTGACTCCTTGGCAAAGGGCCGAGCCCGGTGGGACAGAAGCGACGGGTTCGGCCTCACGGCGCAGAATCTGCGCACGCTGCGCGCTCTGAAGACGCCGGCGCAGATTCAAAAGTTCGTTGACTTGCTCGAATATCAATACGCCAACACAGCGTGGTCTCCGCAGCGCACGCTGCGCGAGCGCAAAGGGCATTGCCTGGAGGGAGCGCTGTTGGCGGCGGCGGCGCTGCGGGTCAACGGAAATCCTCCGCTGCTGATGGACCTGGAGGGTGTGCGCGACGACGACCACGTGGTGGCGCTCTATCGCGTACACGGCCTGTGGGGCGGCATTGCCAAGTCGAATTTCGCCGGCCTGCGCTTTCGCTCGCCGGTTTATCGCACGCTGCGCGAGCTGGCGATGAGCTACTTTGAGCACTACTACAACCTGCGCGGCGAGCGCACGCTGCGCGCCTATTCGCGCGTAGTGAACCTTGCACGCCTCGATGCGCAGCACTGGATGACCGCGGAGGAAGACGTGTGGTGCGTGCCGGAACTCCTCATCGAGACGAGTCACTATCCACTGTTTCCCGACAAGGTGGCGCGAATGTTGCCGCGGCTGGACCGCCGCAGCTTCGAGGCGGGGATGCACGGATGGGTGAAGCATTGAGGTTGTCGCGTGCGACGAGCGGCGTGACCGGTTTCTCGCGGACTGTAGCCCGCGAGATAAGAGACAGTTCATGGGCGTGCTATGACACGGCCAAACAGCTTCCTGATAAAGTGGTGCGAACGACAATTCCGTAACAGGGCCCGACTTTCAGTCGGACCGCAAGTGGGGCAGAATCAGATCCGGCTTTAGCCGCTGCAGCGCTTCAGTCGCAGAGTCCTTCCGCTTTTTTGCTTTTTTTCAGCAGATGTGAAAACCGTGCACCTTCAAAGCGATGACCGGTTCGAGCGTTTCTCAGATCATTCCTTCGAGGCGCACATAGCTGGCTTCCATGCCGCGCTCCATGCCGGTCTTGAGCATCGCTGCGCGAGTCTGGGCATCAGGCAAGCTCATGCGGATTGTCATCAGCGTGCCATCGCCGTCTGGAGCGAATGTGGTTTCCACGTGATTGTCCGGCGTGGGATCGGGCAAGAACATGCGCTCGACGTGAACGATGCGGCTGAAGGGCTTCAGCTCGAGAAACTCGCCGGTGATATGAAACCCCGCCCCCTTGCCATTGCGCCACTCATAGCGGAATTTGCCGCCCGGTCTTGCCTCGTTGATGCAGACCGGCATGGTCCAGCCCTCCGGACCAAGCAGCCATTTCCGGATCAGCTCCGGATCGATGTGCGCGCGATAGACGGCTTTGAGAGGCGCCGCGAAGCGCCGGGCGATGACAATGTGTGTGTCGCCCTCGGTCTTCAAAGTCAGCTTGCTCATTGCTTCTTCCCTCCTTTTTTTCCGGGTCGATTCATGCCGGCCAAAACGGCGTCCAGCCGGTCGTAGTTTGTCTCCAGCGCCTTGCGCAACATCTCCAGCCACTGGTTCATGGCTTCGATAGCCGGCCTGGCAAGACGGCGCGGCCGCCTGGTGCCATCGACGCGCGAGGTCACCAGGCCTGCGTCTTCGAGGACCTTCAGGTGCTGCGAGATCGCCGGTTGCGTCATCTCAAAAGGCCGGGCCAACTCCATCACGGTGATTTCTCCGCTGGCCAGGCGCGCAAGAATGGCGCGCCTCGTGGGATCGGCCAGGGCGGAAAACGCTGCATCGAGGTTCAGGCGCTCATTCATAAACATTAACTTATATAAGTAGATTGTTATTGTCAACGAGAAACTGAGAGGATCGGCGGAGTCGCCAAGCCAAGATTGCGGAATCGGGAACCGGATTGCGGGTGCAAGCGTATGGATCACCATACGAGGCTGGCATGGACAATCTCATGCGTTGGCTAAGCGAATATCTGTTCCTCGTCGTGTGGGTGGCGTATCTGGTCTATTGGCAGGCGATGGCTATCGGCGCGAAAGCCACGCTGCGCCTGGAGCCTGCACGATCTCGCATCTTGCGCACCGTTCTGTTTCTCGTCGCAATTTTTCTTCTCGTCTATCCACGGATCCCAATGTCCTGGCTATATTGGAACTTGTTGCCCGCAGGCAGTGCGACTTTCCTTGCGGGAGCTGCCATTACTGTTGCTGGCCTGCTCTTTTCCATCTGGGCGCGCCATCGCCTCGGCCGGAACTGGAGCCGCTCGGTCACCATCAAGCAAGATCACGAGCTGATTGTCTCCGGCCCCTACGCGCTGGTCCGTCACCCGATCTACACCGGCTTGCTCACCGGATTCCTCGGCTCGGCTATCGCTACGGCGCAAGTAAGAGGCCTTGTGGCGTTTCTTCTGATCTTCATTGCTCTTTTCGTCAAGCTCCGGCTTGAGGAGCGCTGGATGCGCGACCAATTCGGCGCATCCTATGAAGCGTACTCGCGTCGGGTGGCCACACTCATCCCGTACCTTCTGTAAAGGGAACAGTGTTTGCAGAGCCAGGCTGGAGCGTCTGCCAAGTCTCCGGCTGGCGGACTCACTGCTTGTGGCTGATCGCCCAAACGTAGGCGCCGACGGCAGAGGTCTGCTCCGGCGTGAGCTGGGCTCCGCCCATGGCCGGCATGGCGCCGCGATACTGCTTGGGCTTGGGCACGCCATCGGCGATCGTCTTCGTAAGCCCTGCCCAACTGCCGTCGCTCCATAGCCATTTGTTCCTGGTCAGGTCGGGGCCAAGCGGAGATCCCGAAGCGTTGTCGCCGTGGCAGCCGGTGCACATGGCGCCGGCCTCCTGGCCGTGATAGATACGATCGCCCAGCGCGACCATCTCCTGGGTCGCCCCGGCAGGCACGGGAAGAGCCGCCGAGCCGGCGTCGGGATGCGTTCCTTCGGGCGGCTTGGCTTCGGCGCGAACGATCTCGCCGGCGGGCGCCGTCAGGCTCGGGCAGGGAGTTACGCCGGCGTCTCCGGCGTCCGCGCCGCTACCTCCTGTGTAAGTGATCTTGTAGATGCGGCCGCGAATGTCGTCGGAGACGAAGAGCGATCCCTCCGGCCCCACCGCGACGCCGGAAGGACGATGGATTGCGCCCTCGGGAGTAACGACGGCTCCTGCAAAACCGTCCGCGAAGACCTCGCACCGGCCCGCGGAATGACCACCCGCGAAGGACTGGAAGACGACGTTGTAGCCACCCTGCGGATAGGGCGCCCGATCCCACGATCCGTGGAACGCGATGAAGACGCCATCGCGATATCGGGCGGGAAACTGCTTCTGGTTGTAAAAAACCATGGCGTTCGGCGCCCAGTGGGCGGGGAACGCGGCGACGGGAGCGATCTTGCCGGTGCACACGCCGGCCTTGTGGCCATCGCCTCCGTACTCCGGCGCCAGAACCAGCTTGCTCTGGAACGGATCGTAGTAGCACTCCGGCCAGCCGTAGTCGCCGCCCTGCTTGAGGAGCATGACTTCCTCGGAGGGCAGCGTCGCTTCTTCCTCGGGTTTGTAGATCTCGGGCCAGTTGGCGTAGAGCTGGTCGCGTCCATGCTGCGTGACGTAGACGCGATGCCCCGCGCTGTCAACTCCGAATCCTTCGGCGTTGCGAATTCCTGTCGCGTAGCGATCCGCGGTCGAAAACTTCTGATCGGTCTTTTTCGCGTCGAAGCGCCAGACGCCGCCGCGGGTCTCGAGTTCCGTGCACGGCTGCGCGCCAGGCGAGTGCAGGGTGCGGTTCTGGAGCTGGCAGGCGTTCGTCGCCGTGCCCACATCGACATAGAGCATTCCGTCCGAGCCGATGTAAAACGGATGCATGGGATGGTCGCCTCCCAGAGGCAGCCCGGAGACCACAGTCACTTCGGGCCCCGTAGGCACGATAGCGCCCGCGGGCAATGCGTAACGCACAATGCGATCGTTGATCTCGGCGTAGATTGCGCCGTTGTACAGGCCGATGCCCGTGCCGCCGGCTCCTCCGGTCTGCGCAGTCTCGCCAAAGCGTTCGATGACGTCCGCTTTGCCCGAACCGCTTTTATCCAGGAGCGCGACGAGAAACCCGCCTTCATGCGTTGCCTCGTTCGGCGCGTAGTACGCGCCCGACCATGTGTTCACATAGACCACGCCGTTTGGCGCGACCACAAGGTGACGGGCGTGACCGATGTCGTCGGCAAAGATGGTGGCGCAGAATCCGGGCGGCAGCTTCAGTCCGCTGTCGTCGCCGG
>JASHQQ010000329.1 GCA_030039035.1 Acidobacteriaceae bacterium
CGTGTGCTTGTAGAGCCGGTTGGGGTTCTCGCCGTAGCGGCCGTCGGCCGGCCGGCGCGAGGGCTGCGCGTAGCCGACCTTGTAGGGCTTCGGCCCCAGCACGCGCAGAAACGTCTCCGGCGCCATGGTGCCCGCGCCCACTTCCACATCGTAGGGCTGCTGCAGCACGCACCCGCGATCGGCCCAGGAGCCCTGCAGGCGGAAGAGCAAATCCTGGAATGTCAGCGCCGAGGGCTTTATCGTCGGCGCAGCTTCGGCAACAGGCACAGGCAAGTCTCTCTCATCGGGGCTAGCAGTTCTCGAAATTGTGCAGGGCGGAGCGAGTTCGCCAGGTGGCTTTTCCTCAAGAAAAAGCCGCCCTGGCTCAACCTCAAAACGCCTCCTGTGCATTTCGAGAACCGATCCAAGGCTCGATTCTAGCAGCCGGCAACGCAGGCGCAGGCAAAGCACTCACTTGAGGATCAGGACGTTGTCCCGGAATTCCGCTCCTGCAAGAGCCTCGATTCGCCGATCGAGGGTTACAAGAACGGACTTGTGCCTGATCGCCAGGCCCAGCAAGAACGCATCTGAAACTTGCCGGTAGCCGTGCAGCCGGGCAGCCAAAGGGGCAACCAGATCGGTCCACCTTTCAAGAATGGGCAAATGAAGACAGTTCGGAAGACCTCGAATTTGCCGCAGGATGGCCATTGCTACTCCAATGTCGCGGCCTCCGACGTTCGGATTCGCGCTGCGCCGAACAAATCCTGCCTCGGTTACCGGGCACAGGAACCATGGACTATCCACAATTTGCCCAAACCAGCCGGAGGCGCGCCGGTGATCCGAATGCCCGTGCTCGGCCAACGCAATCAGCACGTTCACGTCCGGCAGATACCGGGGCTTAGGCAATCTCGTCTTCCTCGGCTTTCCTCACCTGCCCGGTGGTGAGCTTGCGCCCCGATGCGGGAAACATCGGGAACCCAGCGGAAGATCGCTTGAACTTCGGGAGCTTCCGCTGCCCACCCAGACGCTGCGCCTCGCGAATCAGCTCAGTGATGGCATCACCCAACGTCATACCCTTCGCCCCGGCGTAAACCATGGCGAATTCGCGAGCGTCATCGGCGATGTTTACATTGGTACGCACGATTGCGGTATGCACCTGTCCTTCAGAAGGTGCAAGATTTCCATCTTGCACGCCCGCCTCAAAGGCGCGCCAGCGCCTCGGCGGTCCTCAGCTTGCGCTCCAGGTGCCGTTCCAGCGCCTGCAGCGTGAATCGCCGCAGGTCCTGCCCGCGCCGGCGCGACCACGGCTCTCCCGCGAACGCAGCCGCCGGGGCGCGCAGCATCCGCTGCGCCAGTTGCCATGAATCGGGCGAAAGACTGCCGGCATTCCCGCTTCGGTGCAAGGCGCAGAAAAGCCCGTCGGCATGCGAGCTGAACCAAAGGTCTGCCCCACGCAGTGGTTCGCCGCAGGCGATGCAGTGGGCGATGTCGGGCAACAGGCCCATCAGCCGCGTCATCCACAGGGAAAAGTACGTCAATGGCATCCACGGCTGCTCGATGGTAGTGTGCTCAAGGACCGATAAAACCAGACGAAATACGGCGTCCTGGGGATCGTGCTCGGGCAGCGCCTCGTCGAGAACTTCGGCATAAAAGCTCAAGACCGCCATGCGGATCGCGTCGACTGGAGCCGAGAGCGGCGAGCGGATGATCTCGAGCTGGTCGAGGCGCACCAGCTCCTGTCCTGGCCGCTCGGCGAACCAGGCCCGTGCCACGGTCGTCGGCTCCAGCGCGCCGCCGAAGCGTTTGCGGCTCTTCAGCGCCGCCTTGGCCACGCCTTTCATCTTTCCGAAGTCGCGGCTGAAGAAGCTCACGATCAGGTCGGCCTCCTGCACCGGCCAGGTGTGGAGGATGATCGCTTCGGAGCCGAGGACGGGCATAAGACCATGTTCGCACTACGAAAAACACAAACGCGCACTCCGCAAAAGCGAAATGCGCGTTCAGGAACCGCTCAACTCCCGCCGCTTGATGCGAGACTGCCTACCGCCCGAAGTGCGTCGAGTTCTTCTCCGTATAGCTGGCCCACTTCTCCGGCAGGTCGTCGAGCGCGAAGATGGCCGACACCGGACAGGCCGGCACGCAGGCGCCGCAGTCGATGCACTCGACCGGGTCGATGAACAACTGTTCGGAGTCGGCGAAGCCGCCCTCGTCTTTCTTGGGATGGATGCAATCGACCGGACAGGCGTCCACGCAGGCGGTGTCCTTGGTGCCGATACAGGGTTCTGCAATCACGTATGCCATCTTTGCATTTCTCCGCTTCCAGACTTCCTCCGAGGCTGATAGTAGCACACGCAGCCGGGACACAAATCAATCGCGACGATCGGCGTTTTGCGATGCGGGAACGGGAAAAGGGGACTGAGGGACCAAGGGACCGGGGACCAAGGGATCAGGGGTCAGGGGGCAGCGCTCAGAGATCAGCGGCCAGAGATCAATTCGACTGCCGTAGCGCGGCCTTCCTGTTCCCTTTGCCCCTTGATCCCTCGTTCCCTGTTCCCTAATCCCTGGAGCGGATTGCATTAATACCCGCGGCCAGCCCCAAAGCGCCCCTCAGAGGCTAAAGTGTCTGCGTGAGAACCCGGGCCCAAGGCCATAAAGCCGGTTTCAAAGGGCCCGTGGCTGAAGCCACTTCGCTGTTTTGCGCTGATTCAGCAGCCTGAAGGCTGCTGCTCCCTCCAATTCGGACACGGAAAATTTGCCCAAACGAGTTTTCACGCACACTCTGAAGCCCCGCGGATTTTGCAGCAACCTCCGGCACGACTCGAGCCACCCCAACAAGCAAAACCGGCTTGTCGGGGACCCGGGCAAGCCACCCCAACAAGCAAAACCGGCTTGTCGGGGACCCGGGCAAGCCACCCCAACAAGCAAAACCGGCTTGTCGGGGACCCGGGCAAGTGGCGCCCTTTCAAAGCCGGATTTTATGCAACCAGTTCTGGTCCCACAGTCCCTTAGTCCCTTAGTCCCTTAGTCCCTTAGTCCCCAAGTTCCCCAGTCCCTTCACCCCGCGTTTCGCGCGGCGCGGCGAGCGGCGAACTCCTGCGGCGTGGGAATCGGCGCCAGATTCCGTCCCGCGAACATGTCCTGAAAAAGCGACACCAT
>JASHQQ010000330.1 GCA_030039035.1 Acidobacteriaceae bacterium
CCGGTCGTCAGCGCGTTGTAGGATGCGAGCGCGTAGGCCGGCGCACTGCCCGCTCCCTGGCCCACATTTCCGGCCTGGACAAATGCGCCATAGTTATCGGGGAATGTCAGATACTGGTTCTCGATCAGCGCGCCGGGAAAGGCGTCGGCAAACATGCCGAAGCCTCCGCGGACATCCGTCTTTCCGTTCCCTCTTGCATCCCAGTTGAATCCGAAGCGCGGTTGAATCACAGCCGCTTCGAGCGAGGAGAACACGTGCTGGTAGCCCGTGGCGAGCAATTGGTTATACGGAGTGTCCAAAGTGGCGTTGGCCTGGGGAAAACCGCCGATCAGACGCGAAAAGCAATCGGTCTTGCATGTGATATTGCCATCGCGGTCCACGCGCACGCCGTAGTTCAGCATCAGGTGCGCGGTAGCCCGCCATTCATCCTGGGCATAAATGCCGTAGTTGTATCCGGCGATGGCAATCTCTTTGGCCTGATCGAAGGTCTGCTGGAAGTTGGAGCCCGACGATCCGGGCAACGCCCCGCCCTCCAGATCTCCCAGAGAGTTAAAGGTGTAATAACCGCCGTAAGTATTCACCGTGGGGTAGCCGTCAGTTACATCATAGCGCTTGAAGTTGGCGCCGAATTTCAGAGTATGTGTACCTTTCAACCAGGAGAGGTCGTCGACGAACTGATACTGCACGGAGTTGGTGGTTGTAGGATTGCCGCCCCAATTGAATCCGACCGTACCCTCCTGGCCCAGCCCGACGGAATAGTTGGTGCCGCCATCGGATCCGTCGTTGAACTGCGTGGGCGAGGCGGCCAATGTCTGCTGCAGGTTGGCTGGGCCAAAAGGCCATGAGTAGTAGAACGCCGAGGCGATGAACTGATTGGTCAGGTTGGGCCTGAACACATAGGTGTGGTTGAGCTGGCCGTTCCAGATTGGCTGCGCCGTTTGCACGTTCAGCAGCGGACTGACAAGACTGACGTAAGTCGGCTTGGATCCCTGATCGTCGCTGATCCGAACGAAGACTTTCTGCTTTTGGCTGAGGTTCCAGTCGGCACGGCCAACGATCATATGTTCGATCACGGCGCCCCGCGTCGTGCCCGCCGCTGCCGTCATGCAGGGAATGGCGCTTCCGGAGGCGCCATGCGGCACGGCGCCGAAGTAAGTGCCGGGCTGACCATAAACAGGGGTACCCGCGAAGCTGCCGCACCCCAGCGCGCCCGAGGCGTCCTGCAGCGGGCCGTTGCCCGTGCCGACAGGAACCGATGTCTTGTAAAACGGCGAGCCGGTCAGCAAACTGAGCATCTGCGTATATAAGGGAACGCTGGCTGCCGGGATGGTGTTCAGGGTTGTCGTCTGGAATGCCGCGGTGGGGAAATTGACATAGCTCAGCGAGGGCTCGATGAAGCGAATGCCTTCGGTATCGGCGAAGAAGAACAATCGCTTGCGAAGGATCGGGCCGCCGATCTGCGCCGCGTATTCGTTCGACACCGCTTTCTGTCGGGGAACGCCATTCAGGTTGTAGAAGAAGTCGTTGGCATTCAGCCCATCGCTGTTATACGTCCAGTTCAACAGGCCGTGGAACTGGTTGGAGCCGCTTTTGGTGACGTAGGTCTCCGCGCCGCCCGCCTGGCGGCCCCATTCCGGGTTGTAGCCGTTCTGCACAAGGGAGGCTTCGGCGATTTCCGACGCGCCGATGCTGAGCGTGGACGCGCCCGTGGTGGCGTCGTTGAAGAACGAGTCTGTCTGGTCGGCGCCGTTGAGAATAATGAGATTCGAAATGCCCGGCAGACCGCTGGTGCTGAAGTTGCCGTTCCCGCCAGTGCCGACGTTCATCACCACACCGGGCACGGTGAAGGCAAACGTAGTAATGTCGCCGCCCGGGTTGGGCAGGTTTTCAAATTGCTCGCTGGTAAATGTCGTCGTCAGACCGGCGTCCTCGGTCTGGATGAGCTGAGGGTTGTTGGCACTGACCGTGACCGTCTGCTTACTGGCCGCCGGCGAGACCGTCAGATTGGCCACGGACTGCTGGCCGACCAGAATCTCCACCGAAGTCGTGGTCGACTGGAGTCCTTCGGCTGCAGCCGAAACCTTGTAGCTTCCGGGCTTGAGGAATGGCGCGGTGTAGAGGCCGTGGTCGTTGGTGGTCAGCACGCGGGTGTCGCCGGTGTTCACTTCGACGAGCGTGACGTTGGCGCCCGGGACGACGGCTCCTGTCGGATCGGAGACAACTCCGTTCAGTCCGCCCGTCACCGCTGTCTGGGCGACCAGAGCGGAGGTGGGAAGAAAAAGACCCGTCAGTGCGCTCAAAAAGGCCAGGACCGCGAGCACAATCCCCGCTCTGCCTTTCCACAACCGATGCATTCGGAACCTCCCAAAACGCGCTGTCTCTGTCTGGCCGGATGTGAGCTTTCACGATGTTCGCCCGATCGCCAGCATCGGTGATTTCGCCGGCATTGCCGAAAGGGTTATTCAGGTATTATGAACCAGGCCTGGCCGCCTCCGGGCGTGGCAGCATCGTCGGCAGAAGGGATACCCATGTCGAAACCCAACGACACCCATGGGATTTCCCGCGCGCAAAGGCGGATCTCGCCGGCATGGGATCGGCTATGAAATCCCCGCTCTCCCGGGAATGGATGAGGCAGATGCATGGCGGGAGCCGCCTTACCGGGTGCGTTCCGGCCCTTGCTTTTCCCGATGGCACGGCTGATTCTCACACGCCAACTGATTGCACCTTCGGCGTAAGGCCTGGACTCAGCGCCAGGCACCCAAGCCGGACCCGGCGCCCGAAGCCAGCTCCAGGCCAGATTTGCGCATACCGTCGATCAGATGTTCAGTCAATTCCGCATCCCACCACTTGCCCAGCTCCCGGCACGCAACCGCAGGGAAATCCGGTTTGATTGCGAGCAGCTCCTGAACCGCCTTGTTACCCGCCTCGCGTTCACCGAGCTGTCCGTAAACCGCGGCCAGCGCTACTTGCGTCCGCCAGAACCCGGGCATGTTGATTCTGGCGGCGACAGCGAGGGCGCGGCGATAATCGCGCTTCCGGTAAGCGTTGAAAAAATCGGGAAACCAGTACCACGATGGATGGTGGGGATTGAGTCTTCTGGCCTTCTCGGCAAGCGTGCAGCCGCGCTCCCAGTCACCGGCATAGGCGATCAGAAATCCCATCTGGGCCGATGTGAATCCGTCCATCGGGTTCAGGGCGATGGTCCGTTCCGCGGCACTGCGAAACGCCTCCCGATCGCCCCGGAAAAACAAGGCCGCCGCGAGAGCCCGATGGGCCAGGTGATTCGAAGGAGCCACTTCGACTGCGCGGCGCGCCGCGGCCAATGCGCGCCCCACGGCATCCGGCCCGGAATTGAAGCCGTGCGCGTATTCCTCGACATACAGGATCGAAAGCATGGCCCAGCAGTCGCCGCGAACCGGCGGCTGCTCCACCGCGCGCTCCAGCGCGGTTCGCGCAGCCAGGTGTTCCGCTGCGTCGACGCGCGGAAAATAGGCAAAACTGCGCACCAGCGCTTCGTAGGGGGTCAGGTTCGCAGGGTCCCTGTTGCGCAGCGTCTCCGTCATGCTGTGCGTCAGGATTCCTTGCGGATCGGCAACGGTGCACACGATTTGCGCCGCCAGATCGTCAACAATGTCGAACCCGCTCTCCGGCTGCAACTCACGTTCGTACATCTCAGCCCACAAATCCGCGTTCGTGGCCGCATCCACCAGGTGGACCGCAATGCGCAGCCTGTTGCCGGCGCGGCGCAGACTGCCGTCTATCACATAACGCGCACCCACCTCCTTCGCCGCGGCGCGGGGATCGGTTCCCTCCGCAGTGAAACGCGATGTCGCAGTCCGCGAGATGACTCTGAGATACGAAAACCGGCATAACCCGGTGACAATCTCCTCCGTCAATCCCTCGGCCAGCGGCATCAGGTCCGGGTCCCGGCTGCCCGTCCGAAAAGGCAGCACGGCGACCCAGAAACCCTGGTCCGCCGGCGCGGTGCGCCGCGAGGCCTGCCTCTGTCTTGCCTCCCCGTCGCGCTGCAACCGCTTCAGGTCCGCACGCATCTCCGACGCGTGCTGGTAGCGCAGGTCGCGTTCCTTTTCCAGCGCCTTCAGTACGATTTCCCGCAAAGTCGGTGGCAGGTCGGGACGCGACTCCGCGAGGGGCGCCGGCGATTGATTCAGGATGGCCTCGACGATCAATCCCTGAGTCTCGCCTTTGAACGGCAACTGGCCTGTGAACATCTGGTAGAGAACAACGCCAAAGGAGAAGAGGTCGCTGCGGGCGTCGACCGGCTTGCCGCGCACTTGTTCCGGCGACATGTACGAGACCGTCCCCATCGCCAGCCCCGGACTGGTCAGTTCTTCCTCGCCGGCCAACGCTCTTTGCGCAGCGGCGGGACCCTGCGAGTCAACCACCTTGGCCAACCCGAAATCGAGGATCTTCACATGCTCGCGCCCGGTGACGAAGATATTCGCCGGTTTGATATCGCGGTGCACAATGCCCGCCGTATGCGCGGCGTCCAGGGCGTCGGCAATCTCGATCCCAAGCCTCAGGGCCAGTTCCGGTTCCAGCGGTTTGCCTCCGATCCTCTGCCGCAGGTTCACCCCTTCCAGGAACTCCATGGCGATGAACACTTCGCCATCCTGCTCGCCGATTTCATAGATGGTGCAAATATTAGGGTGGTTCAGCGCCGCCAGCGCGCGCGCTTCACGCTGGAAGCGCGCCACCAACTCCCGATTGCGGCCCAGTTCCGACTGCACCACCTTGATCGCCACTTCACGCCCCAGGTTGGCATCCCTGGCCCGGTATACCTCGCCCATGCCGCCGGCACCCAGCAGTTCTCCGATGGTGTACCTGCCCAGGCGAGCTCCAGCCTCGAAGCGCACGCTTCGGGATTGTTTTTCCGGCGGGATGGTCAACGGCAACCCGGAGGGAAAGCCCTGAAGGCGATCATTTTCCCTGAGCAGCGCCTCCACCCTGCCGCGAAGATCCTGCTGCCCGTCGCATTCGCGATCCAGGAATGCCCGCCGATCCTCCGGACGCAGATCGAGCGCTTCCCGGAAAAGTTGTTCAGCCGCTTGCTTCAGGTTTCTCATGAATGCGGTCTCGCGCGGAAGTGTGTTTCTGAATGCGGCTTTGAGCAGCCCCCGCGGCTCGGGTCGGAACGGCGCGATCGCCTGGCTTCGAGTCTAGCTCAATTCTGCGCGTACCGGCCGCCCGGCGCCGTCCGAATGCGGAAAGCCCCCATGCGCGTTGCACCTGTGCCTCGCAACAAGCGTGTCCGCGCGCGATCCGGCCGATCCGACGGCAGATCGCGTCACCATCCATGTTCTTGATGTATGCCCTTCGATCAGCTCATCCGTCAGCTTACTGGAACTGTCGCTGCGTCCAGGAGGAGAGACAACGAAGCAAGCAAAGGATACGCACCACTTCGCTGCCATTATCCGTTGCCAATTGTACTCATGGACTCCGGGGAAAGCCCCGGCCGTCCCGGGAACCCGTAGGAGACGCGTGAAGCACGTTTCCGCACCTGGAAAGATCCTTCTCGATCTCACCCGGTGCGTTGATCAAGTCTCCATATAGCATTCCATGGTCTTTGGCATCTGCAATCGCGGTTCGCGCCTTCAGGAGAAAGTGCTGCGCGAGTTGCGCCGCATGCGCTTTTTCCGCGCCTTCGGTCTTCGCTTCGGCGATTGCCAGGTAATCGTCTCCGATGTCCCAGCCGGCTTCCGCAACGTCGACCTGAATCTGGCGATCGTTCGGCGCCCGAACAGATTGCTCGTCAAAAACCGCGTATTGCCGCAGATCGTACCGCAAAGCCTCCTCAGGCTTCTTGTCATCGCGCAAGACGTCGCCCAGATACCGGCAGGTCCGCGCCACGCCCGAGATCGCCCGCGCGTCGTGCGGGTCAGCTTTTGCAAGCGCC
This sequence comes from Acidobacteriaceae bacterium, assembly GCA_030039035.1. Classification (GTDB taxonomy): domain Bacteria; phylum Acidobacteriota; class Terriglobia; order Terriglobales; family Acidobacteriaceae; genus Telmatobacter. Next base: position 5,918 of record JASHQQ010000330.1, read on the forward strand.
TCGCGCATGGCCAGCACCTTCCGGTAGTTCGCCAATGCCGCGGAGTAGCTGCCTTCCTTCCAGTCGATATATCCGATGTCGCTGTATGTGTATGTGATGGCAAACCGGGCATCGGTATCGTCCGGATGCGTCGCCAGCAACGATTCATCGAGCAACTCCGCCGCCTCGTATTCCTGAAGGGCCGGTGCATACTGCTTTTGCGCGATCAGCAATCCGCCCAGGCGCTTGTGTTCGTAGGAAAGCAGTGTCCGGCCCGGTGAGCCGGGCGATCTGCTCGCGAATTGTCTGGCCAGGTCGAGGCACTTGTTCTGCACCGCCGTCGCACCGCGGAGATCGTTCCTGTGCGTCAGCACCTGAGCCTGGTCTTCGTAGGCAAGCGCCAGCGAATGCAGGAATTCGTTGTTCGAGGGGTTTTCGCGATAGAGAGCGTCGGCCAATCGCATCGACTTGTCGACCGTGGCCGCGGCTTCGCCGACATCGACGGCCAGCAGCGGGTCGGCCAACACCTCATAAGCTTTCTGCAGCTCATGCCGCGCGCTCCGATCGGAAGGATTCGCCCGCGCGATCGTCTCGCGCAGGGCAACGGCTTTGCGCAGGCTCCCGATAGCCGACCTCGAGTCGCCCAGATTCGCTCCCCGGCCGCTTCCCTGAATCAGCCCGAGCTTCTCGTAGCCTTGCGCCAGATCGCGCAGCAGCGAAACGTCGCCGCCGGCTTCAGTGGAAAGGCTGTCGAGGTATTGCTGCGCGCTTGAGACCAGCAGATTTTGTGCTTCGGTGGTCCCCGGCAGATTCCTGATCGCGTCATCGATCCGGAACAGCAGCGTGTCGGAGAGATTGCGCACGTCGTTGAAGCGGCGTTCGGCGCGTGCCCGCTCGGCGCGGGCAATGCGGGCCTCGCGGAGCGCGATCACCAGTCCCGTGATGAGGCTGAGCGCTACCAGGACCGTCGCCGCCACGGCGGTTTTGTACCGGGCGACGAACTTGCCTGTCCGGTAAGCCAGGGTGGCCTTGCGCGCCAGCACCGGCAGGTGCTCGAGATGCCGCTCGATGTCCTGCCGGAACTGTTCGACCGTGGCGTAGCGGCGCGCGGGCTCCTTGCGCAACGCCATGAGGACGATGTTGTCAAGATCGCCGGCGAGCCGCTTCCTGAGCTTCTCGGGTGATCCTTCGCGTACGGCGCTGATCCGGGCCGCGGTCGCGGACGCGCCGTCGGAATCGGCCTCGGCGCGGAGGGCGTGCGTCACCGCGGTGCTCGGCTTCTCCGGGTCGGTTTCGCAGACGGCGCGCGCTATTTCCTGGGGAGCGGGGCCGGGAATGCGATAGGGCCGCCGTCCGGTGAGGAGTTCGTAGAGAACCACTCCCAGCGAGTACACGTCGCTTGCAGTCGTGACGGGCTTGCCCAGGACCTGTTCGGGACTCGCGTATCCCGGCGTGAGCGCGGCAAATGCCGTTTGCGTCGCCTCGGGAAACAGGCTTTCGGATCCCTCTTCCAGAATCTTGGCGATCCCGAAGTCCAGCAGCCTGGGCATTCCGTCGGCGGTGACAAGAATATTGCCGGGCTTGATGTCGCGATGGACGATCAGGCGCTGGTGCGCATATTGAACCGCCGAGCACACCTGACGGAACAGGGCCAGGCGTTCGGTGATGGAGAGATTCCCGGCGTCGCAATATTCGTCGATCGGCCGTCCTTCAATCAACTCCATCACGAAGTAGGGCACGCCGTCTTCGGTGGTGCCCCCGTCGAGCAGCCGCGCGATGTCGGGATGATCGAGACTGGCGAGAATCTGCCGTTCTTTCCTGAAGCGGCCGATCACAAACGCGGAATCCGGCCCGGAGCGCACCAGCTTGAGGGCTACCTGCTTGCGATACTGCTCATCGGCGCGCTCCGCGCGATACACCTCGCCCATGCCGCCGGCGCCGATCCACGCGACGATCCGGTAGGCGCCGATGCGGCGTCCGATCATCGTGGAGCGGCGCGAATCGGCCTCCGGCCCGGGATGCTCCGTCGCCGGGGAATCGAGAAAATCGTCACCGGCCTGGTCGTGCGACCTGAGCAGGGATTCGACTTCCCGGCGCAGCTCCGGATCCGACGCCTCCAGCTCTTCGAGGTACGCAGCCTGTCCGGCCGGCTCCATTTCAAGCGCGACCAGAAGCTTTTCTTTTACCTCATTCCAGCGCGCCGGAATCATGGCTCATCCTTCTGAATTCCTGCCGGGCGACTGCGCCCCGGGGGCCGCGCGAAATCCTTCGGGGTTCAGGCGCCCGCGGCCATCTGCGCCAGCTCGCGATGCAGCAAGGCGCGGGCCGTCGACCACTCCCGCTTCACGGTCGATTGCGAGACTCCCAACGCCACCGCGGCTTCCTCGATGGAAAGCCCGCCGAAGAAGCGCAGCTCCACGATCTTTGTCAGTTGCGGATCGGCCCTGGCGAGCTCGCTCAGCGCATCGTCGAGGGCGACCAGGTCGACATTCCTCACTTTCGGAAGCAGCGCATCGGCCTCGCTGAGCGTGACCCGCTCAAAGCCGTCGCCGCGCTTCCGGGAGCGATGCCGCCGGGCATAGTCCACCAGGATCTGCCGCATCAGGTGCGACGAGACCGCGAAGAAGTGGGTGCGGTTCTCGACCGCAAGGCCCTGATCGAGCAGGCGCAGGTAAACCTCGTTCACCAGTGCGGTGCTCTGCAGGGTGTGCCCTTCGCGCTCGCGCCTCAAATGCTGCCGCGCCAGCCGGTGCAGCTCGCCGTAGACGAGCGGAATAAGGGAATTGAGCGCTTCGGCGTCTCCGTTTCGCCATCGAACCAGCAGTTCCGTAATGCCTTTGGACGATGCAGGTGACAACGAATTGCTCCGGTCGCAGTGGACTGAAAGTGGGGAAAGGTTAGCCCGGCCCGGAGCCGAAAGTCAAGAAAGCGCAGGGGCTGGAGTGTCTTTTCGAGCCCCGGAAGTAACGCAGTTCCCGGCACTGATGGACCATTGCGACAGCGGACCCTTTTCTCCTCCTGAACCGGTTTTCCCCTGCAATCCGCTTTGACCGAACAGAGGGGAAAAGCCGAGTTTCCTCCCGGCGACTTCCATCGAAGGAGAAGAACCCATGTCCGCCAATTCAACACTCGATAGACTTGCCCCCCATGCCGAAGCAGCCACAGGCGGGCTGACTGAATTCGCCGCGGATGGCTCGATCCACAGCGGGAGGGCCGGTTCGCCTGTAAAGCGACCGGGGCTCCTGCTCCGGGCCGCGCTGGTCCTCACCGTGTTGCTCGCCGCGGCGACGGCGTTTGCGGCTGCCGGGGCCGGGCCGCATGCGACTACGGCGCCGGTCGAGGCTCATCTGAGCAGCACATTATTCGAGATGCCGATCGGATCGGGGTTCGAGCAGCCCGAGCAGATCGCGGTCGACTCGAGCGGCAACCTCTATATCGCCGATGTGCTGACCAACAACGTCTACAAGGAGACGCTGGCCGGCGGCGTGTATACGCAATCGATTCTGCGCGCCAACCTGGGCGGGCCGGTGGGCGTTACCGTCGATTCCACGGGCAACGTCTACATTGCCAACAGCGACGATGCGCAGGTGCTGAAAGAGAAGCTGGAATCCGACGGCACGTATTCGGAGAGCATCGTGCCCACCAGCGGTTTGGGCGGCATCGTCTTCGACCTGGCAGTCGACAGCAAGGGAAATCTTTATATTGCCGACGCGATGAACAACCGGATCGTCAAGGAAGCGCCCTACCACGAGGGTTACGTCCAGAGCGTGATTCCGGCGACGGGTCTCTCGTCCCCGGAAGGAGTGGCAGTGGATAGCGAGGGGAACGTCTATATCGCGGATACTTTCAACAACCGGATCGTGAAGGAGACAGCCGCCGGGCCTGACTATTTGCAAAGCGTGATCGTTTCGTCGGGATTGAACTCTCCCGGAGAGATCTGGGTGGTGGACACCACGCTCTATATCGCCGACACGCTCAACAGCAGCATCGGCATGGCAACGTATAACGCCACGACAAAGGCCTATACGCTCAAAACCCTTGTCACGGGCAAACTGAACGCGCCGACCGGCGTGGCGGTCGACAGCAACGGCGATCTCTTTGTGGCCGACACCAACAACAAGCGCGTGATCGAGGAGGCGCCCGGCGACGGCACGAACTTTGGCGCAATTCCGCTGGGCCAGACGTCGAGCGCGGCTACGCTGACGTTTACCTTCGACCACGGCGGCAAGATCGGCGCGCCGGTCGTCGAAGCGTATCTCGGCGGGACGGGCGCATTCAAAGAGGCTTCGGGCACCTGTGCCAAGGATCTCATTTTCGCCACCGGGAGTACGTGCACGATCCTGGTCACCTTCAAGCCTGCGAGCGTGGGATTTGCCTACGGTGTAGCCGAGCTGACGGATTCGTCCGGCGCATTGGTCGCGCCGGCGGAAATATCCGGCACCGGCGTGGGAACCGGGATCATCTACCCGGACAACGCGATCGACTCCAAGATCGGCAGCGGCCTGGAAACCGACCGGGCCGTAGCCGTCGATCTCAGCGGGAACGTCTATATCACCGACTCGTTGATCACCAATGGGTTGTTGAGCAACAACCAGGTGCTGAAAATTACACCGGACGGCGGGCAAAGCGCCGTGGTCAAAACGCTGGAGAATCCGGTATCGGTAGCCGTAGACCGGGCCGGCGATGTCTTTATCACCGATGCCGGCGCCAAACAGGTTCTCGAAGAGACGCCTGCCTCCGACGGTACGTACACGCAATCGGTCGTGTACGCGGAGCCCGCCGACGCCCAGGTCGATCTCGCGCCCGGAGCGATCGCCGTCGACCGCGAAGGCAATCTCTGGGTCGCTTTCGCGGGCGAGGTCACCGAGTTTTCACTCGTATCCCCGCTCTGGAAGGCAACAGGCGGGTTCGATGTCAAAGTGGCGTCTGGAACCTACGCCGGAAAACCGCTGCCTCAGCCGGAATCCCTGGCGATCGATGACGAGGGCAATATCTACGTCGGCGAAGCCGCTGACTCGTCGCTCGATGTCGAGGCGCAGGTGATGCGCTACGCGCCCACGCAAGCCGGCTATGCGCAACTCCTGGTGGAGGCGGGTACGAATCCCACGGCCATCGCCGTCGATCCCATCGGCAATGTTTTCCTCCTGAATGAAAACGAGGCATCCGTCTTCGTTCCTACGGGCCTGCAGCATAGTACCTCAGACAACTCCGATTCGGGTTACTATCTCGGCGTCGGCCTGAAGACGCAAAGTCAGCTCAACCAGCCGAAAGGCGTGGCTGTGGACAACAACGAAGTGGCTTACATCGCCAACACGGGATCCAGCGAGGTTTTGCATGAGTCCTGGAGTTCTGCGCCGAACTTCGACTTCCCCAATACGGTTGTCGATCAGACCAGCGGCGCGATTGTCCAGAGCATTCTCGATATCGGCAATGCCGCGGTGGATTTTACCGTGCCGACCACCGGCCAGAACCCAACCGTTCCTACCGGCTTCGTTCTCAACACCGGCGAGACCGATGCCTGCCCGGTGCTGACCGCATCGAGCGAAGCGGAGACGCTCGTTCCAGGCGTGGAATGCTCGATCAGCGTAAGCTTTTCACCCACCACGCTGGGGAACATCTCCGGCAACCTGGTTTACAAGGCGAACATCGGCGCCCTTTCGCAATTTGGCTTCGATCTGAGCGGCAAGGGCATCGCCACCATTCCCACCATTACCTGGTCCACGCCGGCAGCGATCGTCTTCGGCACGCCGCTGAGCGCAACCCAGTTGAACGCCACAGCCAGTTACAACGGGCAGACGGTTCCGGGAACCTTCACTTATAGCCCGGGAATGGGCGCCGTGCTCGGCGCCGGCAACCACACGCTCACCGTGCAATTCGTTCCTTCGGGCCCCGGCTTCTCGAGCACAAGCGCGACGGAGAGCATCACGGTGACCAAGGCTCAGTTGATCGCGATTGCCGACAGCTTCAGCCGTTCTTATGGGTCGCCGAACCCGGCGTTCACGGTGTCGTTCATCGGGCTGGAGAATGGAGATACCCAGAACAGTCTCGATG
>JASHQQ010000331.1 GCA_030039035.1 Acidobacteriaceae bacterium
TGAACCCGGCGTCGCGGATAATTCGGCGTAACTCCTCTTCCGTGGTGCAGTTACTCGTCCCGGCGGCCTTGACCACGTTTTCTTCCAGCATCACCGAGCCCACGTCGTTGCCGCCGAAGTGAAGACCTAACTCGAGAACTTTCAATCCTTGTGTCACCCAGCTTGCCTGTACATTTTCGATGTTATCGAGATAGAGACGAGAGATAGCCAGAACCTTCAGGTATTCGACGCTCGTCGCCTCGTCCCAGCCGCGGCCGCCCAGCGCGGTGTGTTTGGGCTGGAAACTCCAGGGGATAAATGCCGTAAATCCTCCCGTCTCCTCCTGCAAGTTCCGGATCACTTCGAAATGATTCACGCGCTGCTCGTCGGTCTCGCCCACGCCGAACATCATGGTCGCCGTGGTTCTCATGCCCAACTGGTGCGCGGTGCGGTGCACGTTCACCCAGTCGTCGGTGCGGCACTTCAGGCGCGCGATGCGGTAGCGCACATCGTCGTCGAGAATCTCCGCCCCGCCGCCGGGGATGGAGTCGAGTCCCGCCTCGCGCAGCCGCGCGATGGTGTCGCGCACGCTCAGGCCGGAATACTCCGCGATCGCCAGCACCTCCGAAGCCGACAGGCAGTGCAGCCAGATCCGGGGAAAACGCTCCTTGATGCCGACGAAGAGCCGCTCGAACCAGTCGATCCTGAGATCGGGATGCAGGCCGCCCTGCATCAGCACGCCCGTTCCGCCCATCTCGATCGTCTCGGCGATCTTCGCATAGATGGTTTCGAAGTCGAGGATGTAGCCTTCGTTCGCCCGCGGACCCTTCAGCGGCCGGTAGAAGGCGCAGAAGGTGCAGTACTCGGTGCAGAAGTTGGTGTAGTTGATATTGCGATCGATGATGTAGGTGACCACGCCTTCAGGGTGCAGGCGGCGACGCACGGCGTCGGCCTCGAATCCCAGGCCAATGAGATCCGGAGACCGGAAATAATCGAGCGCCTGCTGGCGTGTCAGCGGCATGGTTCGATTTTAACAACTCATGGCTTGCCGGGCGGGTTCGGCGGCTCGTCTTTGGCCGGGCTGCGGAAGAGGAACAATCCCCGGCTGCGCACGGGCCGCGGCTGCGTGCGCGACAGGTTCGACCGGGTCGAGACACCGCTGAAGAGCACAAAAAAATCGAGAAACGCGCGCAGCAGGCCTTTTTTCTTTTCCGTCATACACCCTTTTCTTCAGGTCTTTGACCTCGTGCTCCCGTTTGTCCCACCGTTGAGGCAAAAACAGGAACGCGGCAAGGATGGGGCGCCCAGGCGGTTCAGAGACAAACGGTCAATCCTGTCCGCGCTCCCCGGACCGGTTTACCCCGCTCCGTTAGATTGCGGCGGAAAACTCCCGGGTGCGAATTTCAAAGAGACGCGCACCCGGAAAGAATCATTGCCGCCCCGTAAGGCCGGATGGGGCCGCCGACGCCGGAACTGCCGGAGCCGGCGCGCCTTGTGCGTTTCCGCGCAGGATCGACAGCGCGTCCGGAGGCAGCGGCTTGTCGGCATTGGCCAGCAGCAGGCTTACTTGCCACATTTCGGTCTCGCTCAGGATCGGCTTGAATGAGGGCATGCCGGAGAGACGAATCCCGTTGGAAACCTTCCAGTACGTCTCGCCCGGCGGGTCGTCGCTTACGCCCACCACGTCGCTGTTGGGGTGTTTCTCCCACAGCGCGGGCGCATCGGGAAACATGTTGCGGGCGATCGCCGACGGCTTGCCGTAATAACCGTGGCACACGGCGCACTGGTCGCCGTAGATGTGCGCGCCGGCTACGAGGTTCGCCTCGTCGGGCTGCATCGGAGGATTGGCCGTCTCGCGATCGATCCGCGCGTGGAGCGGGGCGCTGGTGAATGCCCGCTCGTCGGGCAGCGGCGGATCGGCGACGGCTACCGGCACATGACCGATTCGGAACCACATCAAAACGCCCACCGGCACCAGCAGGATGCCGATCACGACCCCCATCAAAAATCGCAACACGATATCCACCACCTCCGTCGATCTCCCATCGTAGAGCATGCGGCGATAAAGTCGCGCGGCAAAGGGCCAATTCAGCGTTGAATGCGTCCAACGCATTGCCGGTTTCCGTCAGCCCGCCCGCAGATGATTTAATAACCTGAAGGGAGTGCTGCAGATAACGGGTTTCCGGTCAGCGTAGATCAGGGCGTTTGTACTTCAGGCGGCTCCGGACGGGTCCCACGTCGGGCGAATCGGGTTCGCTCGCTGTGGCGATCCGGTCCCCGGCGGGACTTGTTCCCGCCGCGCGGAGCGGGAGCCGTCCGGGTGCGGCGCCGTCGCGTTTGCGGTCAGCGGAAGCCTTGGTTGAGATTTGCGTGAGCGCTCCTGGAGGAATCCCGAAGAGATGTTTTCATTTCGCCGTCTTGCCCTGACGCTGGCTCTGGTTCTGCCAGCCATCCCTGCCGCCCAGGCCCAGAGTTCCAGCGCGGGCAGCGCCCCCCAAAATCAGGGGCAGCAGCCGGCGCAGCCAACCCCGCAACTCACGCCGCAGCAGGAGAGCGTGCAGGCCCGCATCCGGGCGCGCCGCGAGCAGCGCCGCGCCGCGGCCATTCGCGAAGTCTACGCGCATCTGTACGAGATCTACATCGGCGCCGGCTATCTGCGGTTCACTTTGCCCTCGCCGCTGCAGCGCGTGAACGAGTACAACTGGGACACCGGCTTTACCCGCTTTTACAGCGAGCGGCTGGGCGTCACGCTGGGCTCGAGGGGCTACTACGGAACGCCCTTCGTCTACAACAACGAGAGCAACATCACGAAACCGGCCATCAGCCAGTATGCCGTCATGCTGGGTCCCACTTACCGCTTCTACATGCAGCCGAAGTTCTCCATCGCCGGCCGCGTGATGGGCGGCTGGCTGCTGGGCGATTTTTCCGGCGACGCCAACGGCGTGCCCATCAGCATCACGCACCTGTACCCCGACGGGAGCACGTATGGTGTCGACGGCAGCCTCATCTTCGAGTACAACTTGGGTCCCGGACTGGGATTGCGAGTCGCCCCGAACTATTTCGGCAGCGGATTCGGATCGACCTTTGAAAACAACTGGGGCTTTACCGCGGGGATGGTGTATCGGTTCGGGAAGCAGTAACCAGGGACTAAGGGACTAAGGGACTAAGGGACTGAGGGAACAAGGGAACATGGGAACATGGAGCTGATCCCGGGCCGCTCGTCGTCGAACCCTGACCCCTGACCCCTGAACCCTGACCCCTGATCTCTGATCTCTGAACTATGGTCTCTCTGAACTTCGATCTGCGAACTTCGACTGTCAGCTGTTAGCTGCCAGCTGTGAGCTGAACATGGTCTTCGTCCTCGACAACTACGATTCGTTTACCTACAACCTGGTGCAGTACCTGGGAGAGCTGGGTGCCGAGATCGAGGTCCGCCGCAACGACGATCTGACGGTGGACGAGGTCGAGGCTCGCCGGCCCGGGCGGATACTGCTTTCGCCCGGCCCCTGCACGCCGCGCGAGGCGGGAATCCTGGTTCCGCTCAT
>JASHQQ010000332.1 GCA_030039035.1 Acidobacteriaceae bacterium
CTTCATCACCGCCTCGGCCGCGCGGGCAAAATCGGCGACGAACTGCACCCTGGGACCGGAGATGCGACGGGCCAGCAGCTCGCCGGTGACCCCCGCAATCGGCTCTTCGCTGGCGGCGTAAATGGGCAGCACGACCACTTCGTCCGCGCCCTTGAACGCGCCGCCGAACTCATCCAGAAGATCGCGGGTTCGGGAGAACCGGTGCGGCTGGAAGACGACGAGAACCCGCTTGTAGCCGCAGTCGCGGGCTGCAGCCAGCGTGGCGCGAATCTCCGTGGGGTGGTGCCCGTAGTCGTCCACCACGGTAATGCCGCGCGCCTGACCGCGAAGCTGGAAGCGGCGGTCGACGCCGCGAAAATTCATGAGCCCTTCGGCGATCTTCTCGTGCGGAATCTCGAGCTGATGGCCGATGGCGACCGCGGCCGCGGCGTTGAGCACGTTGTGCCGGCCGGGGACGTGCAGTTCGAACGGGCCGAGCAGAATGTTTTGCGTCAACACCGCAAAGCGCGAAAAGCAGTGGCTGGGCGCGTCGAGCGGCTGCACCCAGTAATTCGCCTCGACTGCCGTGCCGTAGGTGAAGATGCGCCGGTGAGCGCGCGGCAATATGGCCGCGAGCCGCGGATCGTCGAGGCATGCCGTAATCGCGCCGTAAAACGGAACCTTGTCCATGAAGGCCAGAAATGCCTGCTCCACGTCGGCCATGTCCTTGTAGCAGTCCATGTGCTCGCGGTCGAGATTGGTCACAATGGCGAGAATGGGCGAGAGCTTGAGAAACGAGCGGTCGCTCTCGTCGGCCTCGGCGACGAGATAACGCGACGAGCCAAGGCGCGCGTTCGAGCCCCATGCATCCACGCGGCCGCCGACCACGATCGTCGGATCGAGCGCGCCGGCGGCGAGCACGCTGGCCACCATCGAAGTGGTCGTCGTCTTGCCGTGCATGCCGGCGATGGCGATGCCGTATTTCAGGCGCATGAGCTCGGCCAGCATCTCGGCGCGAGGGATCACCGGAATCTTGCGCGCGCGCGCTTCCACGATCTCGGGATTGCTGGCCGGCACGGCAGAGCTGGTAACGACCACCGTCGCTCCGGCAACATAGGACGCATCGTGGCCCTCGTAGATGGTCGCACCGAGGCTGGAAAGGTGCTCGGTGACGGAGCTTCGCCGCAAATCGGATCCCGAGACCTGCATCTTGAGATTGAGCAGGATCTCGGCGATACCGCTCATGCCGATGCCGCCGATACCGATGAAGTGCGCGTGCTGCCGGGTCGCGAACATGGGGAGCCAAGGTTCAGGGTAGCACCGCACAGCGATCTCCTCGACTTTCCGCATTCAAGGGGCGCTTTCCCATCAAGGAACACGTCTTGAATGACGCCTTTGTGGGTGCGCGCTCTGGGGCTTTTGCGCTCGGCATTAGAGCTTTCGGAGTATGGTGCACATGCGGCGGCAACTTGACACTTGAAAGTGCAGTGACCGCTCCGGAGGAATGAAAAATGAACGATTGGACGCTCAAGCTTCTCGTCAAGGCGCAGACCTTCGCGGCCCGCGAAGATGGACAGGGCCTGGTCGAGTACGCGCTCATCGTTGCCCTGGTCGCATTCGGCTCGACCATCGCTCTCAGGAATCTGGGAACCGGTCTCAATCACGCCTTCACCAACATCAGCTCGACCCTCGCCGGCAGCCTCACGTAGCAGACATTGCGCGGCGCTGCCGCAATTCCTGAGTCGCAGCATTCCCGGCAAATCCCAGCCGCATTCCCGCGCCCCGGACCCGCTCTCCGGCCAAAAGTTGCGGCCCTTTATTTTCGCTCTCGCGCCGCAACCTTCTCACCCGCCAGTGTTTGCACAGTACGTAACCGGCAGGCCGCGGAGGCAGAAAGAGCCAAGCCTCAAGGCGGATGAAACGCCGGAACGGCTGAAGGAAAGCGGCCGTGGGATGGAGGTCGTATGCGGAGCATTCGGAATCTGTTGTTGGGTGCAGCGGTATTGGCTGGCACCGCAGGGCTTGGAGCCGCAAAGGCAAATGCGGCGGTGCGTGTTTTCGTCGGAGGGCCGGTGGCCTACGTTCCGCCCTGCCCCGGGCCGGGATATGTCTGGACCGCCGGCTACTACGCCAACGGCTTCTGGGTGCCGGGACGGTGGAACTTCGCCGCGGTTCGCGGGCCGGTCGTCGTCGATCGCTTTCACGCGGATCGCTTCTACGGTCGCCGCTTCGATCGCGGCTGGGATCGCGACCACTTCCGCAGGTAGCGCCTGCCTGCAGCCTGCTCCTGAAGCGGCCCCTCCGAACGGGAGGGGCCGCTTTTTTGTCGACCCGGGCAGATGTGGCCCCGTGGGCAACCCGGAATCCGGGAAGGATCGGATCCTGGTCGATCCTCCCAGCCTGGAAACGCGTTGAATCCCGAGCGATTCTTCGCAAAAAGACCGCAACTTAATCGGGCAATCGCTGTTCAAATGAACAGAGGCCGGACCGGAGGAAGGAAACCGGGAACCGGCGGTGCTGAGATTCATCTCCCGGGGCCGAAAGCAGAGGGCCGGGCAGCACATGGGAGGTTCGTGATGAAGAGATTGCGCCTGGTTCTGATCGCATTGCTCCTGCTGGTGCCGTTCGCGGTGACGTCGAATGCCAACGCCCAGGTGGCGGTTGGCGTGGGGATCGGTCCGGCGATCGTGCCGGCCCAGTACTACGGTGGTTATTACGGCCCCCCGGATTGCGAATGGGGCTATTACCCTTACTATCCATACGCTTGCGCGCCCTACGGCTATTACGGGCCCAACTGGTTTTACAACGGCCTCTTCATCGGCGTCGGCCCCTGGTACGGCTGGGGATGGGGACGTGGATGGGGTTGGGGACGCGGATTCGGCTATCGCGGCTTCGGATACGGGTATAGAGGCGGCTATGGCGGCTACCGCGGCGGATTCGCCGGCCGGGCGCCCTATGGCGGGTATCGCGGCGGCGCAGCGCCCAGAGCCGGCGGCGGATACGGCGGCGGCTACCGTGGCGGAGCAGCGCCCAGAGCCGGCGGCGGATTCGGCGGCGGTGGCTTCCACGGCGGTGGTGGCGGACACGGCGGTGGCGGCGGTGGACACAGGTAATTTAAACTAAATCGCGGCAAAGGCCCGTCTGCTTCGGCAGGCGGGCTTTTTGTTTCTGGCCGGCCCGGCGGGCGGCAACGATCCGAAGGCGCCTGGGGCAGTTTAAGAAAGAGTGTGTACCTTGAATCCTTGCCCAAGGTCGCCGCTCCCTGCTGGTCGCGTCGACTCAGCGATCTCTCTTCGTCTACAGAATTTCTTAAACTGCCTTAAAGATCCGCGCCGGATGAAAAATGTCCACGAGCGGTTACAGGTTTTGCCTCTCCCTTTCGCTTACCTGGATGACGACGCTGAAGGCCGCGAATTTCGATCTCGCGGCCGGCGAAACAAGGAGATGGAACATGAACCGCACATCGTTCAAATCGCTTTCCGGTCAACACCTGTCAGCCGCATCCACGCCGGCAAACGCCCGCAACCTGCGCACGGCGGCAGCGACATCGGCAAACCAGCCGAGCCGCAGCCTGCGTCTGTCTTTCCAAAACTGGAAGACCCTTTCCGCCGCGGTTCTGCTCTGTGCCGCCGCGCAGGTTGCCTCGGCCAATGACCCTACGGGCCCGACCAGGACTCTTTTGCCTCCTCCATTCCAGACCATGGCGGACTTCGATGGAACCAACGGAGCCAACCCCGGATACATGAATCTCGTCCAGGGGCTCGACGGAAACTTCTACGGAACAACCTACGGCGGCGGAGCGCACGGCGACGGCACGGTCTTCCAGTTGACTCCCGCCGGCACTTTGACAACGATCTACAGCTTCTGCTCCGACAAGGTAAAGTCCACCTGCGAGGACGGCAGCAACCCCAATGGCGGGCTGGTGCTGACAACCGACGGGATCTTTTACGGCACGACCTATTCCGGCGGAAAAAATGGCGACGGAACGTTCTTCAGCATCACCACGGAAGGCGCGCTCACAACGCTCTACAACTTCAACCAGACGCACGGCACCAACCCGATCGGAACTCTGGTGCAGGGCAGCGACGGCAACTTCTACGGGACAACCTTCATCGGCGGCGCGAATGATCAGGGCACCGTCTACAAGATCACGCCCGCAGGCGCCCACACCACACTGCACAGCTTCGCAGTCAGTGACGGCGCCGGCCCATATTCCGGGCTGGTGGAAGGGACCGACGGGGATTTCTATGGAACCACCTGGGGCGGCGGCGCTCCCGCACTCGTCGGCGAAGATGAATGGTTTCCCGGAGTCGTTTTCAAGATCACTTCCTCGGGCAAATTCACCGTGCTGCATTACTTCGACTTCAGCGACGGCGGCGATCCCTCCGGCCAGCTTGTCCTCGGCACCGACGGGAACTTCTACGGAACCACGCAGGGCGGTTTCCCCGGCGGAGGCCTCGACAGCGGTTCGGTCTTCAAGATCACTCCGGCAGGCAAACTGACGACGGTCTACAGCGGATTCTGCTACTGGGCCAAGTGCTACAACGGCAGCTTTCCCATCGCCGGACTGGTGCAGGCAAGCGACGGCAACTTTTATGGAACCACCGTCTACAACGCAAAGGACGGCTACGGCGCCATCTTCCAGGTGACGCCGAAAGGCAAGATGACCGTCCTGCACAATTTCGACAAGACCGACGGCAACTTGCCTTATGGCGCACTGATTCAAAGCCCCAATGGGGCGCTCTACGGATCGACCAATCAGGGCGGAACCGGCAATCTCGGCGCCATCTTCATCCTGAACGAGCAACTGCCGAAAACCATCACCGCAGTGCCTGCGGCCGGCACGCCGGAAACGTCGGTGATTCTTCAGGGATCGGGATTCACCAGCGCCACCGGCGTCAGCTTCAACGGCACTGCGGCGACATTCACGATTCTCTCCGATACCGAGATCCAGACAACCGTGCCCGCCGGCGCGACTTCCGGACGAGTCTCTGTCGAGTTCGGCGGCGCATCCTCATCTTCGTTGACGACGAATGGCCAATTCATCGTACCTGCATCGTAGTGAAAGGCATGGGCGGCCATGTGATTCCAGATGGCTCGCCAGGCTCCATCGGCAAAGCCCGTCTGCTTCGGCAGGCGGGCTTTTTGTTTGCGCCAGGTCTTTTTTTTCCGGACAGCACGACAAGCCTGCACGCAATCCTCTCGACCGCTGCGGTCATGCAGGAGATTCGCGCCAGTTCCACGACCCGGTTGGCGCATCTCGCGCCATCGGATCCGGGGAACGAAATGCTTCCATCCTCGCCCCAGGCAGGATGGGGAGCGCGGCCGCCCATCCTGCTTGCCGCAATTCCTGCGTCACTGTATCCCGAAGCCGCTGCACTCAGGTCGACGCGGCCCCAGGGAGCGGCGACGTCGCACGCGGAATCCAAAAGGTCACAGCAACCCAGGAACTGCCGCAAACCCCCATTCCGGAAGTTTCGGTTCCACAAGCGAAGCTTCGTCAAAGTTCCGGAAAGCCGACCATTCGCTCAGATCATGGCTCTGGCGTTCTGGAATATCCGTTCATCTGTTATGCTCCCACGCATGTCGCTGCGCGTAAGAATTGCCCTCGATTGGGTACTTCTTGTTGTGCCGGCTTGCTTATCCGCGCAACAGGGCGCACATGAACCTGTGCTTGTCTCGCAAAAAACTTCATACGACCAGGCGATCACGCATGTCACTGTGATCGATCCGCGGTCGGGTGGCGTGGAGCACCACGACTGGACTCTCGTGCTGCGTGGAAACAAAATCGTCTTCTGTGGCAGCTCCAAGAGTGCCAGGGTCCCGTCCGGCGCGACTATCCACAACGAAACCGGTCGATACGTCATCCCGGGACTTTGGGACTCTCACGTACACCTTAGCCAGGCGGGCGCCAGCGCGTTTCCGTTGCTTCTCCAGAATGGTGTGACCGGTGTGCGAGACATGGGCAGCGTTCTCGCAGAGATTCGGACGTGGCAGGCGGAGAAGAGAGCCGGTGCACTGATCCCTCGGATCATCACACCTGGTCCCAAGCTGGATGTGGTGCCGCCGGAGCGCAAGCAACAGGCAATCAGGCTGCCCGACAACGTGATTCTCACCACGCCGGAGGAGGCGAAGGCCGAGGTCGACCTGCTGAAGAAAGAAGGCGTCGACTTCATCAAGGTACACAATGGCATGACCCCAAAGATCTATGCCGCGGTCGCCCAGGAGTCGAAGGCAGTGGGATTACCCTTTGCCGGACACCTTCCTGTAGCGGGTGCACTCGCGGCCGCCGAAGCTGGGCAGAGAACAATCGAGCACGGCGTTAGCTACGGCTCTGTGGGCATGCTGATGTGTTCGGCTGCCACGTGGCATCAAATCGAGACAGACCCGGCAGCACGCGCCTGTGAACGCTATTGCGCACCGCTTCCCATGCAACCACTCATCTTTCCGGCGATGGTACGGGCGCATGTCTGGTTCACTCCAACACTTGTCTCATTTCGGGGCCACCTTGTTGGCACGCCTGAATTGCCAGACTGGAAAGCGATCTCGGGAAGTACCGAGGTGTATCCGGCACTTCTGAAGCACTGGCATGATCCGCTTTTTTCAAATGAAGAGCTGCCAACGCCTTTCGAGCAGCAACTCATTCACCAGTTAAGTGGCCTTGCCGCGGCAGGGTCAAATGCGGGCGTTCATCTCCTTGCCGGCTCCGATCTGGGTGATCCGTATGTCATTCCCGGCTTCGCTCTGCATGATGAATTGGAACTGATGGTGAAGGCCGGTGTGCCTACCCTCACTGCGCTGCAAAGTGCGACCAGCGAACCCGCTGAGGCCTTCGGTCTATCCGACCAGGTGGGTTCCGTAACAGCCGGTCACACCGCGGATCTTGTAGTGCTGGATGCCGATCCTCTTATTAGTATCGCGAACGCGCGCAAGATCCACGCGGTCCTCGTAGAAGGCCGCTGGATCATACTTGACACGCGTCAGCCATAGGTCCTCGAAAGCGGGCTTCTCGCCCCCTATGCGCATTACGGACACGCCGCCGCCAACCCGGATGTATGGTCCGCCGCCTTGCTGCAAGCGAAAAATGAAGAGGGCGGTATGGTCTGCGCAAATGTATCCGGTCTTTGCGTGAGCCTCAAGCTCGGGACCTTGATGGAATGCGCTGCGCTCTCGTCCTAACTTGTCCTCCGCCAAAATTCCATCCGGGTGCAAAATGGACCTGCGTGTCTGACACGCGGACA
>JASHQQ010000333.1 GCA_030039035.1 Acidobacteriaceae bacterium
AAAGCGGTCATTGTGGCGCCGCGCGGCAACAGCGTGGAGAAGAATCGCGCCATGGCAGCGCAGGGCGCGGAACTGGTGGAGCACGGGCACGATTTTCAGGAGTCGCTCGAGTTCGCGCGCACGCTGGCTGCCGAGCGCGGATTCACCATGGTCGATTCCTTCCATGAACGCCTGGTGAGGGGCACCGCAACCTACGCGATGGAGTTTTTCCAAGGCGCGCCGGCGCTCGATCGCGTCTATGTGCCCATCGGCCTCGGCTCGTCGATCTGCGGCGTCTCGGCGGCGCGCAACGCGCTGGGATTGAAGACGGAGATCGTCGGCGTGGTGGCTGCGGGTTCGCCGTCGTATTCGCTCAGCTTCAGGGAGCGCAAGATCGTCGAGGCGCCCTCGAATACCCTCGCCGACGGCCTCGCCTGCCGTACGCCCAATGCTACGGCGATGGAGATCATCCGGGAAAACGTGGCGCGCATCGTCGAGGTCTCCGAAGCCGGGATCGCCAATGCCATGCGCGCGCTCTACCAGGACACGCACAATCTCGCCGAAGGCGCGGGCGCGGCCCCCATGGCCGCGGCGATTCAAGAGAAGGACACGTTGCAGGGCAAGCGCATCGGCATGGTGCTGACAGGGGGCAACGTGGACAGCGAGCTATATGAGAGGGTCCTGGGAGAGAAGATTTAAGGATTGTCTGGCCGGATCGGAAATCATCCCTCGGAGGCTAAAGCCCGCGTCCTTCCTGTGTCCTATTCGGCACGGCTGAAGCCTTGCCCTTTCAAGACCCCGAATGAAAGCGTCTCCCGGATGGAAAAGAATACGAGTTCTCACGAGAATCTGCGCCCCATGGATCACACGGCGCAAAACCGCTGCTTCGGCTGCGGCCAGGCCAACCCCGTCGGCTTGCATCTCGAGTTCCTTCTTGCAGAAGACAACTCGGTGGTCTGCCTCGCCACGATTCCCGATCTCTACGAGGGCCCTCGCGGTTATCTGCACGGCGGCATCATCGCCACGCTGCTCGACGAAACGATGAGCAAGTCCCTGCGCGCGCGCGGCGTGGTGGCGATGACGCGCCACATGGAAGTCGAGTACCTGCGCCCGGTTCCCTCGCGCGCACCCATCCGCCTCGAAGGGCACGTGTCGCACAACGAGGGCCGCAAGCACTGGACGCAGGCGCGCATCGTCGACGCGAGCGGTGCGGAGCTCGCGAAGAGCAAGGGTCTGTTCGTCGAAGTGAACCCCCGGCACCTTCCGCGGAGATGACGAACCCGTTCGAAGACCCGAGTTCGACGCGAGATCCCCGGGCGCTCACGCAGCCCATCAGTGAATCATGTTGATCGTGTCCTGCGTGACCGTGTCGAAGGTCGTCACCGTCTTGGAATCCGCCTCGAAGGCGCGCTGGGCGATGATCAGATCGGAGAATTCGGCGGAGATATTGACATTGGACTCCTCCAGGGCTCCGTCCTCGAGCGTGCCCAGGCCGTCGGTGCCGGAGGCGGCAACCGAAGGCGTGCCGCTGGCCAGCGTCGCCGCGTAATCGCCGTTGCCCAGGAGTTCCATTCCCTGCAGGTTGGGCGCGTTGGCCAGCGCCAGTTGCCCGATGTTCTGCTGCTGCCCGTTCGAGTACGTGGCTGTCACCGTGCCGTCGGAGGCGATGTTGAAGCTCTGGTACTCGCCGCTGGCGTAGCCGTTCTGCGTGGTGGCCGAAACCGCCGAAGCCGCGGCCACCTGGCTGAGGGTGGGCGTGCCGCCCGAGCCCAGCAGGTTCCAGTTCATGGTCAGGTTGGCCGCGCCGTCGGCGAGGCCGTTGAAGGCGAGCGCGATGCCGGAAACGTCTCCCGCCGCGGTGCCCACCGTCTGCACCGGTCCGGCACCCTGCTTCACCTGAATCAGATTGCCGCTGGAGTCGAAGGTCAAAGTGCCCGTCACAGGCGTAGAGACTCCACTGGTAAAGTCGGTGGCCGGCAGCGCCACCGAGTAGCTCCAGGTGTTCACGCCGGTCTGGGTGTAGGTCACCGTCGCCACGTGGCTCACTCCCAGCGAATCGTAAACGGTGATCTGCGCCGGAAACGTCGTGCCCAGCGCCGAAGTGGCGTCGAGGTTGGCGGTCATGTTGAGCGTGGATGTGGCTTGCGGCTGCTCCACGGTGCCCACCGGGATATTGATCGCGGTGAGCGGCGCGTTGGTGTTCACTACCCCGTTGACCGCGGGGTAGCCCATCACCTGCGCTCCATTCGACGTGATCAGGTTGCCGTTCGAATCCAGCGAGAAATTGCCGTCGCGCGTGTACTCCTGCACCCCGCCATCCTGGATGACGAAGAACCCGTTGCCGTTGAGGGCCACATCGGTGGCGTTGCCGGTGGAGTTGATCGAGCCCTGCTCGAAGTCGGTCTCAATCGACGAGACCTGGACGCCGGCGCCCACCTGGATCGGATCGCCCGAGCCGGCCGTTCCGATCTGCTGGTAAAACAGATCGGCGAAGTTCACCGACTGCCCCTTGAAGGCGGTCGTGTTCATGTTGGCCAGGTCGTTGGCGATGGTGTTCAGCGCCGTCGAATCGGCCTCGAGGCCGGTAAGCGGGATGAAAAAACTTGCCATGTTCGTTCTCCTCCGTACGCCGATGGCGGCGGTTTGCGATTGCGATACCTTGCTGCGCGAAACCCGAATGTTCCCTGATGCCGTTACAAGAGTTCCTTCGAAGCCCGCACGACGAACGCGAATCAATGCGTCGCGGTCCTCCCCGCCAGCGCGTGCGCTACGCGCCGTGCCGCCGGCTTGGCCTGGGGAACGCTGAGATTTCCCTGGATCGAACTCCCGACGGACTTCCCGTGTACCGCAGCGGAATGTGCCGCCGCGCGGGTGGCCGCGGCCGATTGCACCTGCCCCAGCGCGCTCGTCCGGCTCGCCGCCGCATGGACAATCGCGGGAGCACCCCCGGAAGTCGATGGAGCCAGACCGGCCGCTTGCGGCGAGACGTTGGCCGAACTGGCCGAAGCCGATCCCTCCGTCGAAGACCCGTCGGAGATGCCCAGCACGGTCGACAGGTTCTGGTTGATGTCGATCAACTGCTCGAGGCTGTTCACCTCCACGAGCTGGTCGATGTACTCGTTGGGGTCGGTATCGTCGGTCGGATCCTGGTTCTGCATTTCGGTGACCAGCAGCGTGAGAAAGTCGTTCGCCGAGATGGTGGCCGAGCTCGAGTCGTCCGAGTCGTCGCTCGACCCGGTGTTTCCGTTTGCCGGGCCGGCCAGGGGCGCGGGTCTTGCGCCCGCGAGCGCGTGACCCGCCGCATGTTGCGTCCAGATTCCCGTTGCCACCTGCATTCCTTCTCTCCTTCCCGATCCTTCGCTTTCGCCGGACCTGATTCCGGCGGGTTCCGCCGCGGTCGCGCCGCTATCGTTCGCATTCAGGCGAGCACTGAGACGTGGACTCCCGCGCCAGGTTCCATCCAGGCCGGCCCGGCCGCGCTCAGTCCGCCCGCGGACGCTATTGCCTGGATCTGTGCCGGCATCGACTCTACGGGCACGGTCGCCGCCGCGCCGGGAGGCGGGTCCGACCGTTTCCCGCCGCTGCTTCCCTGCTGCGACTGCCCGCCAGAACTCTGGCGAAGGCCGTCGCCGCCTGACCCGATCGATGTGTTTCCGGCGCTTGCCGGCCGGCCCTCCGGCGCCGACAGCGTCACCGTGGAGACCCCGGCGTGATGCTCGGCCAGATACGCATTCAGTCCGGCAAGATGACTGCCGAGCGTCTGTGCCGCATCCGTCGAGCCGGGAACCAGCGAAGCGTGTACGCCGCCGCTGCCCAGATCCGCGCGAACCGCCACCCAACCCAGAGCCGGATCCTCGAATCCCGCCTCGGCGTGCTGCGCTGCGGCATGAACCCACGTGGGTGCGACGGGGGAAACTTCCGTGTCGAGAGCAGTAAAGGCTTCGTGAGCCGAAACGGCCGGCTCATTGCCGGAATATGCTGACG
This sequence comes from Acidobacteriaceae bacterium, assembly GCA_030039035.1. Taxonomy (GTDB): domain Bacteria; phylum Acidobacteriota; class Terriglobia; order Terriglobales; family Acidobacteriaceae; genus Telmatobacter. The sequence continues at coordinate 3,964 of JASHQQ010000333.1, forward strand.
CCTGGCCAGCAGCCGGGTAGCTGACCGGCTCGCGCGGAACGAAAGATACCGACTGCGTGCCGGGACCGGTCGACGCCCCGGTTGGCGCCATGGACACCGAAGTTGCCTGCGTGGTCGCGGCGGCGGTCATTCCCTCACCCGCCGCACGCGGCCTTGCCTTTGCTGTCGTCTCGTGCCCCGCCGATGCCGGCTCCGGAGCCGATGAAATGTTGAGTGAGGTCGATAAGGATCGGGCAGGCTCCGTATGGGACGCCGCAACCGTCGAGACCGCGCCGGTCTCCGCGGGCGGACTGGCAGCCGATGGCGCGCCCGCGGCGTTCGCAGCGGGCAGCGAGCCCGGGTTCCATGCGCGGGGCCTCGCCGCCGTCGCTTCTCCGCCACTGATCGGGACGGCGTCGTTTGAATCCGTATGGCCTGGCCCCGCGCCCATCGCAGGAGAGGCTTCGTCGGCGAGCCCCGCGACCTTCGTGCCGGCGGAGGGCGCAGGAGCCGGTTGCGTGGACGGAGCGCCAGAGAAACCGCGGGCGATCGAAATGTGCTCCGTCGACGGCGCAGAGCTTGACCCCGCGTTCCAGGCCCTCGTTCCTGAGCCGCTCTGGGAATCCGCGATGGTTTTCCATCCGCCGCTGTTCGATGAAGACGTCGTGGCCCCGGCAGAGCTTGCATGCGTGGACGCATTTCCGACCTGAAGGCCCGGGAGCGGCGGAATGGAGCCGGCGGTGCTTCGAGCGCTCCGGGAAATGGGTTCCGGATACGCCGACGCAGGGCTCTGCGCAGCGACCGGCTGCGCCGGGGGAGACGGTATCGCAACGGGAGCCACGACCATCGCCGCAGTCGTCAAGCCGGGCGCAGTCGATGCAGGCTGCAGCTTCTTCGCATCCAGGATCCTCGAATGATCGGAAGCAGGCTCCGGTTCGCCGGGACTGGCGTTCGCGCGCCTTGCCGCGATCGACGGTTCCGCGGGCTGCGTCGAGCCTTCGATGGTGTCGAGCGACGGAGCGGAAAGCGATGCGCCAGATGCCGGATCAGCCTTCCGATCAACTCCGTTCGCGCTTTCTTCTTGAGCGTTTTGCGGCTTCGGCGGCAATGAGGCGTTCGAGTTCGCTCCTGACGGCTGCTTTAGGCCCGCGGTTGCGGGCCGCGGCGGTTCCGGATTCTGCTGCGCGAGGCGCGACGAATCCGGCGGCGAAGAATCTTTCGCTCGATTTTGAGGCTGTGGCGCGATCGCCGGCTGAGCCGGAGCCGCCTCCACGTTCATCGAGCGATAGACGGTTTCCCACCCGCCGCGAGGATTCTGGCGCGCGGCGAAGCCCTGCGTCGAGCCCCGCATCCATTGACCTGCGGACGCCACTGGGGGCGGGATCCCGATCGCTGCGGTAGCCGTCATGTCCGAAAACGGTGCAGATGCTGTGCCAAAGCAGGGCACTGCGGGTTAGAGGGTTGTCAGGAATGGAATTCGCGTGCCATTTCGGGCCGGGGCGGCCGATAGCGCGAGGTTTCGTCTCAAGTTTCCCCGGTCGCAGTCGAATCCTCCGTCGCCGCAGAGCCGGAGTCTCCGGCAGTCTCCTCCTGCCGGAATCGCCGCGCCGCGAACCAGTCGTCGAGCGCCTGCTGCCCGCGCCGCGCGGCGATGAGGGAGTCGCGCGCCATGGATTCGTCGACGAGGGTCCCGGCCTGGCGGCGTTCCACGCGGCTGTGGAGCAACTCTTCGCGCAACGCGGCAACCCGCGCGGCAGCCGCCTCGATCCTTTCGGCCAGATGAGCTGCATGAAGGGCTGCCGAGCGCGTCTGTTCGAGGCCGGCCAGCCGGTCGGCCGGCTCGTTGCCGCGCGCGCTCAGGCTCACCAGCCGCCGACCGCGGGATTCGCGCTTGTCCGCAGCCGCAAGCGCCTGCTCCATGCGGTTGAGTTCGTGAAGGGCTGCCTCGAGAGCCAGCTTTCGCTGCTCTTCCTCGATTTCGCGGATGCGCAGCAAGCGGCGCAGCGCGCGCGAGACGGCCACGGCTTAAATCTCCCGCGCCAGGGCCGCGAGCCGCTCCACGCTCTGCGCAAAGCCGGGCTGCTCGCGCGCCGGCTGGACGAGGAACTCGCGAATGGCGGCGCGGGCGTTGAGCGCGCGATCGAGATCGGCGTCGCTGCCGGCCTTGTACGCGCCGATGCGCACCAGATCTTCGGACCGCGCATAGACCGCCATGAGCCGGCGCAGCAATGCAGCGTTCTCGCGATGCCCGTCTTCGGTCACCGCGGGCATCAGCCGGCTGATCGAGTCGAGAACCGCGATGGGCGGGTACCAGCCCTCGGCGGCCAGCGCGCGCGAAAGCACCACGTGCCCGTCGAGCAATGCGCGCACGGCGTCGACCAGCGGGTCCTGCTGGTCGTCGCCTTCCATCAGCACGGTGTAGAACGCGGTGATCGAGCCCAAGCGGAAGTTGCCCGAGCGCTCGATCAGCCGCGCGAGGCGCGCGAAGACCGAGGGCGTGTAGCCCTTGGCCGTCGGCGGCTCGCCGGCCGCCAGTCCGATCTCGCGCGCGGCCATGGCAAAACGCGTCAGAGAATCGAGCACCAGCAGCACGTGTTTGCCCTCGGCGGCAAAGAATTCGGCGATCGTGGTCGCGGCGAGCGCGGCTCTCATGCGCAAAAGCGGCGACTGGTCGGAGGTGGACACGACGACCACCGATCGCGCGCGGCCGTCTTCGCCCAGCGCGCCCTCGAGAAACTCGCCCACCTCGCGGCCGCGCTCGCCCACCAGGCCGACGATGGTGACGTCGGCCTCGGTGTTGCGCGTCATCATGCCGATCAGCGTGCTCTTGCCCACTCCGGACCCGCCGAAGATGCCCACGCGCTGCCCGCGCCCCACCGTCAGCAGCGCGTCGATGGCGCGAATGCCGGTGCCGAGCGGGCTGCGAATGGAAACGCGGTCCAGAGGCGGCCGGACGAGGGCCTCGAGCGGAACCGGCTTTCCCGCCGCCGGCGGCCGCAGGCCGTCGATGGGCGCGCCCAGCGCGTTCAGCACGTGGCCCGTCAGGCCCGCGCCCACCTCGATCTCCGGCCCGGCGCCGAACGACGCCACGGCATCGCCGAAGCGAATCCCTTCCGAACTCTCGACGGGCATGGAAAGAACATTGGAGCCACGGAAGCCGATCACTTCGGCCAGGTGCAGACGGCCTTCGCGGTCGCGGATCTCGCAGCACTCGCCCACCGAGGCCAGAGGGCCCGCCGACTCGATCGTCTGCCCCACCGACTCGAGCACCTTGCCCTGCCAGCGCCACGGCTGGCCGCGTTCGAGGCGCGCAAAGTAACGGTCGAGCGACGGCGTCACGCGGATTTCCCTTCGCGGTCCGCCGGCGCCGACGATGCCGGAGCGAAAGCCGCAGACGCTGTGCCGCCGGTGCGATCGAAAAAGCCGCGCTCGATCTCGGCCAGTTGCGCGCGAATGCCGAGATCGACCGAACCCGGTTCGGTCTCGACAACGCACTCGCCCAGCCGCATCCCTTCGCCGGCGACGACCGCTGGCGTGATGGGCAGGTTGGGCACGAGCGTCATGGCTTCGGTCCAGAGAGCGAGCTCGGCCGGCGGCACGCGCAGCCGGACTTCGGTCGTCGCCGCAAGCTGTCCCAGCGCCACGCGCACCGCGCCGGTGAGCAGCAGCGGATCCATCTGCGCCTCGCGGCGCAGAATGCGCGCCGCAACGGCCAGGGCCAGCCTGACCACTTCGTGCTCGACCGCGTGAAAGTAGCGGTCGCGCTCCCCGGCGAACTTCGCGATCAGCTCGGCGGCCAGGCGCACGCGCTCCCTCTCGGCCGCCGCCTGCGCCTCGCGCTCCGCCTGCCGGCCCTCCTGGCGGCCGCGTTCCCGGCCGGCGTCGAAGGCCTTGCGCGCCTCCTCGGCGAGCCTGCGTTCGAGATCGGCTCCGGTCGCGGCGCCGGGCCGGGCCGCTTCGCCCGGCTCGGCCCAGGCCGGCCACATCGCCGGCTCCGGCACATCCGCGCAGCGCGGATACTCGAAGACGGTGACGCGCTCGCCGGCCCGGCGCCCGGACTGCCCATTGGATGGTGTGCCTGCTTCCATCACCCTTCACTCCCTGGCCTGGTCACGCCAGCATCTCGTCGCCGGTCTCCATCTTCAGGATCACCTTGCCCTCGGCCTCGAGGCGCCGCGCCAGGTTCAGGATCTCCTGCTGCGCCTGCGCCACCTCGCGCGAGCGCACCGGCCCCAGCACCTCCATGTCTTCCTTCAGCATCTCCACGGCGCGCGAGCTCATCGACTTGAAGATCTGCGCGCGCAACTCCTCGTTGGCGCCGCGCAGGGCCAGCGCGAGCTGCCGCTTGTCCACGCCGGAGACGATCTCGCGAATGGTCGCCGGCGGCACCGTGATCAGGTCCTCGAAGGTGAACATCAGGTTGCGAATGCTCAGCGCCAGCTCCGGCTGGGTGTCTTCGATCGCCTCCAGGATCTTCTTCGCCTCCTCGGCATTGAGCCGGTTGAGCAGGTCGGCGACGGCCTTGTAGCCCGAGTAGCTCTTGCGCGCGGTGTCGCCCACGCTCTCCAGACGCCGGTGCAGGATCTGCGCCACCTTCTGCGCCATCTCCGGCGAGAACTGGCGCATCTCGGCCAGCCGCTGGATGCAGACTACCTTGCGCTCCTCGCTCAGGTTGTCCAGCACCAGCGAGGCCTTGCGCGGGTCCAGATGCGCCAAAACGAGCGCGATCGTCTGCGGATGCTCGCTGTCGAGCAGCTTGCCCAGTTGCTGCGGATCGGTGCGCTGCAGCTTGGCCAGGTTGCCGTGCGCGGCCTCCTGGGAGCGGCGCACCAGCATCATCAGGTCCTCGCCGCGCTGCTTGCCGAAGGTATCGACCAGCAGGCGGCTGGCGAAATCCAGCCCGCCGTGGACCATGAAGTTCTGCGTATCGAGCAGTCCCCAGAACTCTTCCAGGACCTCGGCCGAGAGCTCGGGCGGAACGCTCCTCAGGTCGGCGAGCTCCTCGGTCAGCCGCTGCACATCGGCTTCGGGCAAGGAGCGCAGAATCTCCCGGGCCAGCGTCTCGCCGACGGCGATCAGCAGCACCGCGGCCTTGCGCACGCCGCTGATCTGCGCCGAAAGGCGCCGCCGCGATCCGTTCTCGTTTCCCTCATCCACCACAGTTCTCCATGCCGCATCCCGAGTCGTGATCATTCGGGAGGGATCGGCATTTTCTATCTGCGCAGAAACTCTCCGCAACGTGGCTTTGTAACATGGCCCGACTTCAGTCGGGCCGTACGCCGCCCTTTTTCTGATCTCTTCGCAGGCTTCAGCCCGCGAAGAGCCTTTCGACAGCCTTTTTAGCCCGTACCTCTATCGCAGCCAAAACAGACAGAGGGGCTTAGGCTCTCTCTGACTGACGAATCCAAAGCGCTGTAGATAAGGCCCGGAAAGCGGACCTCAGGGGCTAAAGCCCCAGCCTTTTTGCGCTCTTTTCGGCACGACTGAAGTCGTGCCCTGTTACAAAGCGTTCAATCGAGGATTCAATGCGAGGTCCCCGAGGAAAACCGTCTACTTACCCTTCTTCATTTCACCGCTCGCCGCTCCTATTCGGAGTGAATCCAGCTCTGCAGCAAACGCGTGCTCTGCGCCGGCTCGCGCTTCAGGTGCCCGCTGACCTGCTCCAGAATCTCCTGCGAACGCGCGCGCTCGGGATCGGCCTCGGCCGCTTCGACCGGGCGCGGCGCCGGCTGCGCGGCGGCCGGGGCGGGAAGCTCCTT
>JASHQQ010000054.1 GCA_030039035.1 Acidobacteriaceae bacterium
ACGCTGATCCTTTCGGCGCCCAGGATCGCTCCCGTGGCCGGACAAATCCGCGCGCGCCTCGCCGAGCTGCTCTCGATCGAGATCGATCAGATCAGCGTAAAAGCCAAAACCCCCGAAGGCATGGCCCTGGAGAATGTGGCCCAGTGCCATGCGGTCGCGCTGGTGCAGCGCTTGCCCGAAAGCGAAGAACTGAAGAGCCTGAGCGCAGTCATCGAGTCGCACAACCAGGCCGAGGACGTGGTCGACGACCTGCTCAGCTCGGTCCACGGCACGCTCAAGCGGCGCACGGCGCCGGTGTACGACACGGAAGACATTACGTGAGGGAACAAGAATCAGGCGTTTCATCGCGGTGCAGGTGATGTACATCTATGTACGTCTATCCTGTACATCTTGTGCTATCCTTGAAAAATGGAAGTTCCGATCACAGAATTCCGCAAGAACCTCTTCGCACTTGTCAACCAGGCTGCCGAGGGCAAAGACGTGCGCTTCACCCACAAAGGGCGGCGCTTCCGCATCGTGCCCGAAGACGTGGCCGGCGACAAACTCAGCCGGCTCACGCCGATGCAGATTCTCATCCCTGAAGACTTCGACCTGAATGATCCAGCCTTCAAAGCCGAGCGTATGGCGGAGATGGAAAAGGAGTGGGAGAAAGACTGGTCGCAGCTTTGAGTTTTTTTGCATGATCTGCTATCTGGATACCCACGTCGCAATCTGGCTCGCTGAAGGAAAGAAGAACAGGCTCACTACCGAAGCGACCGGATTGATCAAGAGGGCCGATTTATTCCTATCTCCAATGGCGCTCGTTGAGCTGGAGATCCTCCACGAAATCAAACGCTCGCGCCTGCCCGCGCGCGATCTCTTCGAGAAGGTCGCGCACGAGACCGGCCTTCGCCTCTGCGATCTTCCCTTCCAAACGGTCGCAAGCGCCGCATTGAACGAGGGCTGGACGCGCGACCCCTTCGATCGCATGATCGTCGCTCAGGCCAAAGCCAATGGCTTCGCGTGGCTGATCTCCGCCGATCAGGATTTCAAAAAGCACTATCCGCGGACGGTGTGGTAGCTGTTCTCGCGTGACCACGAGGCTTTGGGTCCGTGCTCGGCTGAGTCAACGTAGAATCCAGTCTGATCGAGAGCCCTACAATGGCCGACCCTCTCACTTCGACGGTTAATTCGCCTTCCGATACGATTCGTCTACCCAAGATTCTCTCCCGATATTCCGACTACGTTCCACCCTTCGATCCTGAGCCGATCGTGACTCGTATGGTGGAATCCGTGCCGCCAATGTATCTTGTCGGATTGAGCGAAATCGTCCTGACGAACTCAAGCGGACTCTCGCGCAAGCGCCGGCGCTCTATCACTAAATCGCGAACCCGAAAGGTGCGGATTCGGGCAGCTCGTGGCCTCTACCATTCGGCAAGGAATGACGGCCTCGCCTGGATCGAAATCTTCGTCGACAATGCGGTCGAACCCTGGCGACGCGGATGGTGGCTCAAACTTCCATTCGTTCGCGAGTTCGTAATCGCCGATGTTTTGTTTCACGAGATCGGGCATCACATCCATTCGGCAATCAAACCGGAGTTTCGCGAAAGGGAAGATGTTGCGGATGTTTGGAAGGTTAGGCTCAAGAGGCGCTACGACCAACGTCGCCATCCGGTTCTGCGGACGTTACTGCGCACAGTCTTGACGCCGCTCAGGCTGTTGATTGGAGTCATCACCAGACGGTTCGACGAGGATGCACTCAAGCGAGGCCGGATTTCGCGTGCGGAATTCGCCGAGTTCTGGAAGAAGGATCGAGGCAAGAGTCCACGATAGCCGAAGCCCAGATTGGTCCACACTCCCAAGAATTCCCCGATTGGTCCCAGAGCCAATTCCCCAATCGCTTCTTAGCTTGCGGGCGCGCTTCCCGACGGGACAATCGCGGGATGCATTCTTCGGGCCCGGAAGGACCCCATCATGGAACCCACATCGGGCAACATCGGAACAACGGGCGCGGGCCGGACGGAAGGCCAGTCGCTTTCGCCGGACACCACGGCCAAAAACGCTGCCACCAGGACGGACAATCGCACGGCCAACCAGGACACGGCCGCCGGCAGTACAGCGAACCATCCCAACCAGTCGACCGGCTATGGCAGGACCAGCAACGGCTGAAACAGGTGACCCGGAGTGCCGCCAGGGCAAGACGGGCATCGGGGCTCACACCCGGTCCATCGCGCAAGAGGGTGCTCCCTCCCGACGGCTCACTGCAGCCGTATCCGGAGCGCCCTCTTGCATTGGTGCGCCGCCAGTTTTCACCGCTTCTGTCCGGCGCTGGCCAGCTTGGCCTCGGCCTCGTCGATCACGTGCAGCGCCCTGGCGTAGGCTTCCTCGCTCTGGCCGGCTTCGCTCCACATCTTGTGGCCGCGGTCGAGCTGCTGCTGGGCGCGCTGAACGTCGATCTCCTCGGGCTTGAGCGCGTCGTTGGCGAGAATCGTCACCCGGTCGGGCAGCACCTCCACGAATCCCCAGCTCACGTTGTAGCGCTTGTCGCCTTCAGGGCCTCCGTGCAGCGTCACGTCTCCCGCGCCCAGCTCCGCCATCAGCGGCGCATGGCCGTAGAGCACTTCCATGTAGCCGGATTTCGACGGCAGATCGACGGCCTCGGCCGAGGTCTCGAACAAAATGCGCTCTGGCGTCACGAGCCGCACGCGAAGCTGGTTGTCGTTGGCCATTTCACTCCTGCATACATCTTCGCAAGGGACTAAGGGACTGAGGGACTAAGGAAAAACCAGGA
>JASHQQ010000334.1 GCA_030039035.1 Acidobacteriaceae bacterium
GAGTGTCCCGCCAAGCATGAGATGATCGGCCGGCCGCTCTTGATGGGCCGATACTTCCTGCCTGAAGAAGGCGTGGCCGGGCGCGACCACGTTGTCATCCTCACCTACAAGCTGTGGCGGAAGCTGGGCGCCAATCCCCATATCGTCGGCGCCACCCTGCGCCTCAACGACGAGCCTTACACCGTCGTCGGAGTGGAGCAGGACGGTCCAGACGCGCACGGAGAGCAAGTGCAGCTCAGTGTTCCGCTGGTATTCAAGCCGGAACAGATCAATCACGACTTTCACTGGCTCGAGGTCATGGGCCGTCTGAAACCGGGCGTGACCATCAAGCAGGCGCAGCAGGATATGGACGCGGTCACCGCGCACATTGCCCGGATGTATCCCAAAAGCGACGAGGGCTGGGGCGCCTATGTGGAACCGCTCAAGAACGACTACATGCCCAAAGACCGCATCCAGATGCTCTGGCTGCTCCTGGGCGCCGTCGGCTTCGTGCTCCTCATCGCCTGCGTTAACGTCGCCAATCTGCTGCTGGCTCGCGGCATGACCCGCCAGAAGGAACTCGCCGTGCGCGGCGCGCTCGGCGCTGGCCGCACCACCATCTTCGCCCAGTTGCTCACCGAGAGCCTGCTCCTTGCTCTCGCCGGCGGAGCGCTTGGTGTCGGTCTAGGCTATGCCATGCTGAAAGGCCTCATCGCCGCCATGCCGCCCAACACGCTGCCCACCGAGGCCGATCTGCGCCTCAACATTCCTGTCCTGCTCTTCACTCTTGCCGCTACCACGCTGGCCGGCCTTCTCGCCGGTTTTGCTCCCGCATGGTATGCATCGCGCGTCGATCCCGCCGAGACCCTCAAGGAGGGCGGGCGCGCCGGCACCGGCGCCGGCAAGCATCTCCTCCGCCGTATTCTCGTCATCGGCGAGTTCGCCCTGGCGCTGGCGCTGCTCGCCGGCGCCGGCCTCACCATCCACAGCTTCTGGAAGCTCGCCCACGTCGATCTCGGCATCAAGACCGATCATCTCCTCACCTTCTATCTCCCGGTTCCCGAATCGCGCTCCAAGGATCCCGATCAGATGACCGCCTACTATCGCGACATACTGGCCCGTCTCGCGGTTGTTCCCGGCGTCTCCCACGCCACCGCCATGACCGGCCTGCCGCCCTACGGCGCCGGCTTCGGCATGCCCTTCACCCTGGAAGGCGGCCCAACCTACGCCAATCCCTCCCAGCGGCCCGGTACCGGCTTCGGCATGGTCACTCCCGACTACTTCAATACTTTCGGAATCAGGTTGCTCTCCGGGCGCGCCTTTACCGACCAGGACACCTCGGCCACCGTCAAGGTGGCCATGGTCAATGAGGACTTCGTAAGCAAATTCCTCAAGGGCAAAGACCCTCTGCGTCAACGTGTCCTCGTCGAGCAGCTCATCCCCGGCGTAACCAGGCTCGGGCCGCCCATCGCCTGGCAAATCGTCGGCACCTACCACAACGTGCACACCGCCGGTCAGCGCCGCGAGAATCCTCAGATGCTCATCCCCTTCTGGCAAATCCCCTGGCCGCAGGCCGGCTTCGGAATACGCACTCAGGTGAATCCTTCCACCATGGTCAAAAGCATCGCCGCCGCGGTGCACGCGGTCGATCCAACCATCGCCGTCGCCGAGCCCAGGACCATGGACCAGATCGTCGACGAATCCATGGCCGACCAGCGATTCACCCTCATCCTCTTCACCACCTTTGCGGCGGTGGCCTTATTCCTCGCCGCTCTCGGCATCTACGGCGTCATGTCCTTCTCGGTGGCCCAGCGCGCGCATGAAATTGCCCTCCGCATGGCTCTCGGCGCCAGCCGCGAAAAGGTCGTCGGCCTCATCATTCGTGACGGCGTGCTCCTGGCCGCTATCGGGCTCGGACTCGGCCTGTTCGGCGCATATTTCGTTGGCCGGGCGATGCAGAACATGCTTTTCGACGTGCAGGCTCTCGACTTCTCTGCCTTCGCCGCGGTCGCTGTGGTTCTTCTGGCCGCCGCGATCCTTGCCTGCTTCCTGCCTGCAAGACGAGCCGCCTCGGTAGAACCCATGCGCGCCCTCCGCACAGAGTAGCCCTGCTTCGCTATCGGGACGGCGCGCGCATGGTCACGGGGACGAAGCTGACGAACACCGGGTATATGAAAACGGCCGAGATCATAGGAACGCAATTGGTCAAAGCCGGCTTCACTCTACGGCAGGCCGTCGTTCTGCTCGGCACGGTCTACAACTACACGCTCTCGTTTGCAACCGGGGAGCAAGCTGTCTTTCCCCGTCCCGGAGAACGCTCGCAACAATACGATATTCAAAAACGAAGTGATGCCCTCTCTCCCGAAGCGCTCCCGCTGATGCGACGGGCAGGGCCGGTCCTCTTCGACCGGTTCGAACGGCGCTATAAGGAAGGCCTTGCTCTCATCCTGCAGGGCGCCACCTGCCAGCTTGAGGCTCGGAAGAAGCAATAGATCCACAATCCGCTCACGCGCAGGATCAATCACGGGAGAAAGAGTGGTAGCGAACAAGCTCGCTTCTCGTTACCTTGAAACCATGGCAGACTTGACACTGGCAGCCGGCAAGGAGAAGACTGAACTTTTGGCAGGCGTCCTGTCTGCCGCCGTAAGCGTTACCGTCAGCCAACGCACCTTTTCATCCGCGAACCGGTTGTGAAACAGGAAATCTGCGGCGCATCCGACTCGGGGTGAAGTGTCTCCACTGTGCCGAATAAGGGAAACATACGGTCATGCCCATCTGCCCGGGCACGGCCAGATCGAGGCGCCCTTGGCTTCCTGCATCTGGGGGTCCCGTTTCAGCGCCGACCATTCGACAGTGACTTTCTCGGTCTTTGCGCCGCGGGCAACCCGCATCGAGGTGTGGATCTATACAGGGGCGACGAACGCGGAAGCGATATCGACACGCGAGTTCACGATCGGGCGGGATGGCGCCTGGCGGGCCGAGGTGGCGATGGCCGATCTGCGAGCCGCCGGCCTGGAGGGGCAAATCTACTACGGCTACCGCGCGTGGGGGCCGAACTGGACCTTCGATCCCGCATGGCGGCCTGGATCGGCGGCGGGATTCGCGAGCGATGTGGATGGGCAGGGCAACCGGTTCAATCCGAACAAGCTGCTGATCGACCCCTACTCGCTGGAAGTAAGCCACGACCCGCTGACCATCGGGCACCCGGACCATACCGCGTATCTTTCCGGTCCGTACTCGCGACTGGTGGATACGGCTCCCTTTGCGCCCAGGAGCATGGTGCTGGACGTGCCCGTTCCGGCCTTCGGGCCGAAGCCTTCGGGCGCGTTCAGGGACGAGATCATCTACGAGGTCCACGTTCGCGGTTTGACAAGGAACGATCCTTCGGTGCCCGTCGATCTGCAGGGTACATATGCCGGCGCGGCGCTGAAGGCCGGTTACCTGCGCGACCTGGGAGTGACCGCGGTCGAGTTCCAGCCCATTCACGAAACGCAGAACAGCCTCAACGACGTTCCCAGCCTTGCGGCGTTGCATAACTATTGGGGCTACGACTCATTCAGCTACTTTGCGCCCGACCGGCGGTACGCACACGATCAACGTCCGGGCGGACCCACGCGCGAGTGGATTGCCATGGTGAAGGCCTTCCACGACGCCGGGCTGAAGGTGTACGTCGATGTGGTCTACAACCATTTCGACGAAAGCGACGTGGATGTCGCCACCGGCGCGATCGGAGAGATTTTCTCCCTGCGCGGGCTCGACAATGCAAGTTACTACGAGATCGCCTCGCCATCCGAACCCAATCGGTACGAGAACGACAACGGCGTGGGCCCCAACGTGAACGCGGCCACGCTGCCGGTGCGCGACCTGGTTCTCGACTCGCTCAGATACTGGACCGACACGATGGGCGCTGACGGCTACCGTTTCGACCTGGCTGCAATTCTGGGCAACGCCGATGCGCAGGGCGGCTACCGGTTCGACCCCGACGACCCCGCCAGCATTCTCAATCGCGCCGTGGCGGAGTTGCCGGCGCGCCCGGCCGGCGGAGGAGCGGGCGTGGACCTGATCGCCGAACCCTACACCGCCTCCGCTGGCGGGCAGGAACAGGGCCAGTTTCCTGTCGGCTGGTCAGAGTGGAACGACCGTTATCGCGATGTATTCCGCGCGTCGCAGAACAAGCTTGGGATCCTGCCGGTGACGCCGGGCGAAATGGCGACGCGCTTTGCCGGATCGGTCGATCTGTTCGGGACGCGCGGGCGCAAGCCATGGAATTCGGTGAACTACATTACAAGCCATGACGGGTTCACGCTGCGCGACCTTTATTCGTACGCGCAGCCGATGAACAACCAGCCCTTCCCGTTCGGTCCATCGAGCGGCGGGCGCAGCGCCAGCGACGAGATGTGCTGGGACCACGGCGGCGACCCGGCGCAGCAGATCCAGGCGGTGCGGACAGGGCTTGCCCTGCTGCTGCTCTCGGCCGGCACTCCCATGATCTCGGGAGGCTCGGAGTTCTTCCGCACCCAGTACGGCAACAACAATCCCTTCAATCTGGATACGGTGGCAAACTGGTTCGACTGGGACTCGGCCGCGCAGCAGGCGGCGCTGACCCGCTATACACGGGACCTGATCCGCTTCCGGCGTGCGCATCCCTGCCTGCGGCCGGCGGATTTCTTTGCCGGCGCCGACCATAACGGCAACGGACTGAAAGATCTGACCTGGTACGTCGACTCGGGAGCAGAGGCAACGCAGGACTACTTCGCCAATCCCGGCAACCACTTTCTTGCCTACCGGCTCGACGGTACGGAAGCCGGCGACCCCTCGGTCTCGGTCTATGTAGCCTATAACGGCTGGTCGCAGCCCATCGTGGTCAATCTCCCATCTCCCTTGGCCGAAAACCACTGGTTTCTTGTGGCCGATACCGGCTCCATCGCCGAAGCGTGGGGAAATATCCATCCCTCGGGACAGGAATCCCGGCTTGCAGACTCGCAGTACACTCTTCAGGGCCGTTCGGTTTTTCTGCTGATCGAGCGTTGACACCGGCTATACCGGGCCGCTTTCGCTTCCAGGAATGCAGCGACAGATCTTCGTCGCTGGAGTGGAACGAGCGGCGACCTTGCGCATCGCAAGAGAGGACACCCCGTTTCCTGAAACGGTTCTGATCCGATCCAGCGAAGCGGGCCCCGCAGTGTACAATGACGAAGTCCAGGGAATCATCATAGAAATCCGGATCCATGAAGAATCCAGGCGACCGCACGCATCCGCAAAGCTGCGCGACGGCGGATGATTGCCGGTACGGATCAGGCCGCGGGACAGCGATCTCGGGCCAGCCGCCGGGGCGCAGCACTTCGCGCCAGGCCGCATGAACCTGTCAAAAAGGGGACAACAACCGTGAGCCATGCTGGGACCGGCGTACATGCCACGATCGCCGGGAAAGATCGCAAACCGGTTTCGAAAAAAGCCATTCGCGCGCCTCAGGTATTGAATGAAGCGTACTGTTATGCCCGTCCCTCGTCGTTCTCGCGCGGCATGCGACTGGACATCAAAGGCGTCACCATCCTTCTCATTTCCGGGACGGCCAGCGTCGACGAGCATGGCCGCACCATCCACGAAGGCGATTTCCGGGCCCAGACCTGGCGAACTTACCAGAACATCACCGCATTGCTCGAGTCCGAGGGCGCAACCTGGAAGGATGTTGTCCGGACCACATGCTACCTTCGCGACATCGAACGCGATTACGCGGCTTTCAATGAGATTCGAACGGAATTCTTCCAGCAGCAGGGGCTGGAACCGCTGCCTGCCTCCACGGGCATTCAGGCGATCCTGTGCCGGCCCGACTTGCTGATCGAGATGGAGGCGATGGCGATCTTCGAGTCAGACAACGGGACACCGTGACGGTCATCTTGCGAACGCGTCGGCCTCCTTGTCGAGTTCGGCCGGCGTCGCGGCGAACGAATCGATCAGGACGCGATAGCGGAAGGTGACGGACTGGCCCTTCTCGAGCGCGAAGTCAAACGGCGTCTCTTTGGGATCGAAAATCTTGCGCCCCAGCGGGTTCGCCGCAAACAATCCGTAGCCGCGCGCATGCCAGTAAGTCGGATATCCCGGATTGCCGGGATGATCGAGGATGGCCAAGGTCACGGTATGCTCGCCGGTGTGGCCGGTGAGCAGGCACCAGCGGCCGCGCGTGCTCCACGCCGCTTCGCCCTTCACGCCTTCGCTGGTCAGGTACTCGCCGGTGGCTTCCGCGCCGGCTGCAGCGACCCTGGTGGGACGGCCGCTCGCGTCCATGAACTCTCCGCCTTTTTCCTCCGGAGACTCGAGCCAGCGCGCGACGCGAATGCCCAGCAGCCCTTCCTTGTCGTCGTTGAAGACAACATGGTCCTGCGCAGTGAGCGTGATGAACAGGTCGATCACGCGTGCATGGGGACGGCTCATGAAGACGTAGCGGGTCGTCTGGTTGAGCAGCGTCTCGCCGTCGCCGGCGGTCCAGACAGAGTCGGCGACCAGTTCGCCGCGATCCGTGCCGCTCACCGTGGAGACGATCTTCGTTTCGCCGATCGAGCCCATCTTCGCGCGATCTTCCGGCTTGATAGCGTCGGAGTTGTTCCAGAAGTCGAACCCGTTCACGTTGCCGTAGTTGAACCACAGCCCGGCCTGGTGAGGATGATCGACGCGCTCGCCGGGCCTGGGATCGAGCGGGTAGCCGCGTGTCACGGTGATGCCCTCATCGCTGACCAGCGGATAGAGCACGGGCTTCTTCAGAGTTGTCGGCCAAATATAGGAAGTGAACGGCCGGCCATCGATCGTGATATCCACGCGGCGCTGGTCTTCGTTGGCGATGACCTGAAGTCCCCTGTGGGCGGGGGTAAGCGGCGCAGAGAGCATGGCGCAGAGCAGAGGGATGGCGGCCACCCTACTCATAGGCCTTGCCCCCAACCAACACCTGCTGCGACTCGTCGTCGAAGGTCACCTTCTCTCCGGTCTGGATCGCGGCCACATTCATGCACAGGGCGATGGAGTGGCTGTAGCCCGCCTCGATGGGCGCGTTGGGCGTCTTGCGCGAGCGTACGCACTCCATCCAGTTGCGCATATTCGCCGAGGTCTCCGGGTCCGCGCCCGTGTCCGCGGCCGTCGACGCCGTCTCGGCATGTTCGACAAGCGAGAAGCTGGGCAGCAGGTTCGCATTCATGCCCATCTCCGCCGCGGAGTGCGCGGTGAGGCCGCCGGTCGGCGTCACGGTCTGCTTGTCCATGTCGATCATCCCGCCATTGGAGTAGTAAAGCTCCTTGACTCCGCCGGCCGAGTTGGTAAAGCGCGATGTATACAGCACCTGGAAGCCTTTGGTCGGGTCGTCGAGCGGGCCGTAGTCGAAGACCGCCGTCATGGTGTCCCAGTTCTGGCGTCCGTCTTTCCAAAGGTAGATTCCGCCGTTGGCCACCACGCTGCGCGGATGCGGCAGGCCGGTGAACCAGTGCACGGTGTCGATCTGGTGCACAAGCCACTGGTCGGGAATGCCCGAGGAATAGGGCCAGAAGAGGCGGAACTCGAGGTACTTGCGTGCGTCGAACGGCTCGTAAGGACGGTCGAGCAGGTAGCGCTTCCAGTCCGTGTCCTGCTCCTTGAGGAGCGGCACAACGTCGGGCCGTCGCCACCGTCCCGGCTGGTTCACGTTCCACGTCATCTCCACCATCACGATGTCGCCAAACTGTCCCGACTTGATGTACTCGGCAGCCTTCTGGTACGCGGGCGTGGAGCGTCGCTGCGTGCCCACCTGCACAATCTTCCCGCTCTTCTTCACCGCCGCCAGTATGTGGCGCGCATCGGCCATGGTGTGCGCAATCGGCTTCTCCACGTAGGCATCGCGGCCTGCCTCCACGGCTTCCGCTCCGTGGTACGCATGCTGGAAATCCGCCGTGGCGATAATCACGGCGTCCACGTCCTTGCGCGCATACAATTCGTCGTTATTGCGCACCGCATCCGGGCGATTGCCCGTGAGCTTCTCGATAAAATCCACGCCCTGCTCACGCCGCATCTTCCATATGTCGGAAACCGCCACAATTTGGAAGTTCATGTCTTTCGCGTGCTGATTAAAGGCCGGCAAATCGCCGCCTTTCATGCGGTCGCCGCAGCCCACAATGCCCACGCGCACGCGGTCGTTCGCGCCCATCACCTGCGCATAACTCTTAGCGTTCAACGCAACTGCGGTTGCCGCCAGCGCTGCGCTGCCTGTTTTCAGAAAATCCCTGCGATTGTTCTGATTAGTTTCCATATGCACACCTTTTCTGTTTTGGCGTTCGGATGAAT
>JASHQQ010000335.1 GCA_030039035.1 Acidobacteriaceae bacterium
CAATTTTTCTATGACCCTCGACCCCGCCGACGCGCCGCTGGTCCTGCGCGACACCGGCACTGACGACATCTACGCGCTGACACTGGAAGAGAAATAGCGCGTCGGATTTCGTCCTATATCACTGCTGCACAGGTTAGATCCCGCGTCCCGTCGAGAGGTACCGAGGCCGAAAGTCTTGACGCCAAAGCGTGCCGTCCTATACACATCAGCCCCCCCCGAAAAACAAAAGGAGAAAGTGGTGTGCGAAAGTTGCCTGGAGCGTGTTATTAACTTCCGGCCGCCAGCAGGCGGAAGTTAATAACATGCTCCAGTGAAGAGTCACCGCCGATACGGAGGTTTCGGTCGCAGTCAAGCCGATTCGTCTGCTGCTAAAAGCAGTCGACCTGGTCGCAGGCGTTCATCAGCGGCATCTGCAGGTTCGATTCATGTGCCGGCTCGGAGTAAATGGTGATCGTCGCCGGTTTGTAGTCCTCGGGTTTCGCCGTCATGATGTTGGGCACGAAGGTCTGCGGATTGCGGTCGTAGAGCGGAAACCACGTGCTCTGGATTTCGACCATCACCGTGTGTCCGGCCTTGAAGACGTGGTCCACATCGTGCAGGCTGAACCGGTATTCATGGATGGAATTGGCGCGCAGCGGCTCGGGCTTGTCGAAGCCGGTCAGATAGCGGCCGCGAAAGATCTCCTCATTGGTCATCAATTCATAGCCGCGCATCTTCGGGTCGGGATCGTCGCCGGGATACTCGTCGATGAGCTTGACGACCATGTCGTTGTCGGTGCCCGTGGTGGACGCGAAGATGTCGGCCACGACTTCGCCGGTCACGATCATGTCTTTTTTGAGCACGGGCAGCTTCCACACCGCTACGTCCTTGCGGTCGGTGACAAAGCGCTGATCCTCGGTGAGCCAGTTGAACCACTCGGAGCCGGGGCCATAGGTGGGCTGGATCGGCCGATGCCGGTACGGCACGGGATTGGCCGGGTCGCTCACATAACCGGTCTGCGCCTTCGCCGTCGAATCGTTCCAGCCCAGCTTGCCGCCGCCCTGCAGATAAAGGCTCGTGACCTGCGTCTCCTCGGGAGGGAAGTGCGAATAGTACTTCCACGTGTTCGAGCCGGTCTGAAAGCTGGCCGTGTCTTTCAGGTCGAATCCGGACGCATTGCTACCCGGCGGGTCTTTCAGATAATGCGCGAAGAAGGGTGCCTCGATCCGCTCGCGAAACTCCTTGCCGACGGGCTCGCCATAATTGAGATTGCCGAGGCGCCGCGACGAGGACGCCCAATAACCGTGGCGCCACGGGCCGAGCACGAGAAAGTTCTCGTGCTGCGTGTCGAAGGGCTCGAGCGTCGAATACTCGATCTGCGGCCCGTACATATCTTCCTGGTCGTAGTAGCCTCCAACCGACAGCGTGGGCATGGTGACCGAATGCAGGTCGTGCTCGACCCCGCGGGACGACCAAACCTCGTCGTAGGCCGGATGATCGAGGAACAGCTTCCATGTGGGCAGCATCCTGGATCCCGACCTCTTCACATCCTCGGCAAAGCTGCCGCGCTCGAGGAAATAGTCATAGCCATCCACCGGCTTGCCGTCCTTGTCCTTGCCGTAGTCGACTTCGCTGGTCTCCTTGCTCGACTCCATCGCCTTGACGTAGTCGTATCCGTAGGTCTGGCGGAAGGCGCCGTTATGGAAAAAGTCGTCGCCCATCCACACGTCGATCATGGGCGCCTGCGGCGAAATGGCCTTCACCGCCGGATGCGGATCGATGCCGGCCATCATGGCGAGGAAGCCGGGATAGCTGGTGCCCACCACGCCCACGCGGCCGTTGTTGCCAGGCACGTTCCTGAGAAGCCAGGCCACGGTATCGTACGTGTCGGTGCTTTCGTCCACGGCTTTGGGATCGCGGTGATCGGCCAGCGGACGGCTCATCACGAAATCGCCCTCGCTCTTGAAGCGCCCGCGGATGTCTTCCGCAACGAAGATATATCCCCCGCGCGCCATCTCAGGACGGCCGGCATAAAGCGTCGAGCGCGTCGCACCCTCCACGCCATAGGGCGTGCGTCCCATCAGGAACGGCAGCGGCGTGGCGATGTCGGCGGGCTTCAGAATGATGGCGTGCAGCCTGACGCCGTCGCGCATGGGAATCATCACTTCCGAACGCTGATAGTCGTGAAAGACGTGGTGTACCGGCTCGCCGGTGCGGCGATAGGTTGCCTCCGGCGTGTCAGAGAAGATAAAGGTCGCGCCATGGCCGGTCGCATCCACGGTGAATCGTACCGTGAACTTCTCATCGGGAACGCTGAACTCGACGCCGGATATGGCCTTGAGTTCGGTAGGAACATACCGCTCCGACTCCATGACGAGCTTGCCGTTCTGCGCGTAGAAACTGACCGGATTATCGGGCGCGTCGGGATTGGTGTACTCGCCGCTGAGGTTTTCAATCTGCGCGGCTGAGGGCGCAGCCGTTTGCGCGGGAACCGCCGCGAGGCACCCCAGTTCCGGGGCAATGGACGGCAGGGAAAGGCAAAGCAGGACGCTTGCAACTTGCAGGCGGTTCAAGCGGGCGACCTCCTCAAACGGGGACTATATCATCCCGGAACGATCCTCAAGGAGCCTTGTAACAGGGCACGACTTCAGTCGAGCCGTCCAGGACCCAAAACCGGGGGTTTCAGAGTGCGGGTGAGAACCCGTTTCGGTGTAGTCTCGGTGCGCGAATTGGGGGGAGCAGCAGCCTTCAGGCTGCTGAATTTCGGCGCAAAGCATCGAGGCGGCTTTAGCCGCGGGCCTTTTGAAACCGACTTCAGGGCCCTGGCAAGAGTTCTCACGGAGACACCTCGGCCCCTGAGGATCAGGTCGTCGATTGAAGGCCGATATCCATCAAATTCGCGCTGGAGCAATTCCTGAGTCACTGTATCCGGTATTCACTGCACTTGAGTCGACGCGACCCCAGCGGGCGGCGACCCTGCACGGAAACCAAAAGGCCACAGCAACTCACGAATTGCCGTAGTGGCCATGACCCTGGTGGCCAGGTTCATCGCTCGTGTCGCCGCACATCTCCTCGATCGGCACCACACAGCCTTCCTGGCGCTCGATGCACCCTTCGTGCTCGAACTGGATGGTGGTATGGCCGATGTGGAAGTGCTCCCGCAACACGTGATTCAGCCTTTCCAGAATGCCGGCGCTCTCCGACGGCGGAATATCGGCGATGGTCACATGGCAGGCAAGCGCGTGAGAGCGGGATCCGAGGCTCCAGACGTGCAGGTCGTGCACGTTGACGACGCCTTCCACCGCTTCCATGCCGCTGCGGATGTCCGTCACCGACACGCCGCGCGGCGTGCCTTCGAGCAGGATGTTCAGGGTCTCGCGCACAATTCCCACGCTCGACCCGAGGATCAGCGCCGCAATCAGAAGCGACAGAACGGGATCGATCCAATTGTGGCCGGTCCACAGAATGCCCGCGCCGCCGGCGATGACCGCGGCGGTGGAGAGCGTGTCGCCGGCCATGTGCAGGAAGGCGCTGCGCAGGTTCACGTCGCGCGCCACGCCCCACAGCAGCGCGGCGATGGCACCGTTCATGAGCACGCCGGCCGCGGCAACCACCATCATCAGCCTGGGCTGCACCTCGACCGGAGCGCTCAGCCGGTGAATCGCTTCCACGCAGATCCAGATCGCGATGACGATGAGCGTGGACGCATTGACGAGCGCCGCCAGCACCCCGGCGCGCTGATAGCCGAAGGTCTTCGAGTGGTCCGCCGGCCGCCACTGGAAGTAGACGGCGACAAAGCTCAGCAGCAGGGCGAGGAAATCGGAGACGTTGTGGCCCGATTCGGAGAGCAGCGCCAGGGAGTGTGCGCGCAGGCCGGCCACGAAGGTGACCGCGACGTAGGCCAGCGTGGCAACGAGCGAGATGCGCAGCACGGATTGCGTCTTGCCCGATCCGGACGGAGCCGGCGCCGCGTGGACATGCATACCCTGTAAGTGTAACCGGGGATGGGTATCGGATGGCAAACGGGCGGCTCAGGCAGCCTGAAAGGGTACGCGCTGAAGGCCCGTACGTTATGAGGCGCCCGAAAACCTGGGGGGCTTTCACCCCTGGGAGAAGCTGATGCGCCGATAGCAAATCCGCTTCACGCCCGGGTTTGGGCATGATTCGGCTTGGCGCGAGGGGGACGGCGCTCGGCAGGCTTCTGCGTTCCGAGGATCGGCATCGCTGGCAGCCCCATGCGCATTCCGGTCCAGTTTTCGGCAAAAACAATGCTGTTCTGCGGGTTGCCGGGCTGGTAGCGCACCGAGCAGGGAAAGCCGGCGCGGACTTGCGTGAGATCGACAAGATTGCGCAGCGGGGTAATATCCTGCGAGCATTCGTAGTTCACGCCGCCGATGCGATAGCTGAAGAGAAGCATGGTGAGCTTCTGACCCGCGGCGCCGTCGATCTCGCACACATCGAGCAGCATGCCGTCGACGATGCGGCCGGACTGAACCAGCATCTGCCGGCGCGCCAGCTCCAGTTCCTCGGGCGTGGGACGCTTGCGATGTGTGTACCACCAGGCTCCGGCGCCGAGAACGGCCGCGCCGGTCAGGCAGGCGGCGATTTCCCATACTGTGGCGCTCAGGCGGGTCATTTGGGGGCCGGACTCGTCCTCGTTCTGTCACAAGAATACCGCAGATCGACTTTGAGAATCTGCCAAAGGCCCCATGGGAACGTTCCTTTCGTGGAGGGGAGAACCTTGGCCGTCTACACTCGTGTGACGGAGGTGTTATGAAAGTCGGAGTTCTCGGATCGGGCGACGTGGCCCAAACGCTGGCCGCGGGATTTCTCAAGCATGGACATCAGGTGGTGATCGGGTCGCGCTCGCCGGGCAAGCTGGACGATTGGGTGAAGGAAAACCCGAAGGGGATGAGCGGCAGCTTTCCGGATGCCGCCGCTTTTGGCGAGCTGGTGGTGCTGGCGGTAAAGGGCAAGGCGGCGCTGGAGGCGCTTCGCCTGGCCGGCGCGGAGAACCTGGCGTCCAAGCCGGTGATCGATACGACCAATCCGATCGAGGACGCGCCGCCCGTGCATGGCGTGCTGCCGTTTTTCACCGATCTTTCCGAGTCGCTGATGGAGACGCTGCAGCGCGAGTTCGCCAGCGCGCACTTCGTCAAGTGTTTCAACTCGGTGGGCGCGCCGAACATGGTGAACCCGCAGTTTGCCGGCGGCAAGCCCACCATGTTCATCTGCGGGAACAACGACGGAGCCAGGAAGACGGTCACGGTAATCCTCGACCAGTTCGGCTGGGAGACGGCCGACATGGGCCGCGCCGAGGCCGCCCGCGCCATTGAGCCGCTTTGCATGCTGTGGTGCATTCCCGGCTTCCTGCGCGATGAATGGACGCATGCGTTCAAGCTGCTGAAGTGATCTGCCCCGCATTGTGTTTCTTGGCGCCGCCCTTACGGGGCTCCGGGGTGTTCTTTGCGCCTTGTCTCCCAGCGTTGAAACGCTGGGCTAACGAACTTTGCGCCTACGGTGCGAGCAAGGCTAACGAACTTTTGCGCCTACGGCGCGAGCAAATGTAACCTCCCGAATCAACAGATCTTCTTCATGCGGTTTCCCCGATTCGGGGGCCTGAAGGCCCCTGCTCCCTCTGTCCAATCCCCTATACTGGATACTGCTCTTTTATTGGTTTTCCGGCCTGCCGGATGCCCGATCCCGGAGGTTTTTCTTGGGTTTGCAAAGAAGTCCGCGCGCGGCCAAACGCCCTCGCATCCGCTCGACCACGGTGATCTGCGTGCGCCGCGACGGCCACGTCGTCATGGCCGCCGACG
>JASHQQ010000336.1 GCA_030039035.1 Acidobacteriaceae bacterium
GGGTCGAGCCGCGCTCCCCGCTCTTGAGCGAACTCAGAATGTCGACGCGTGAGCCCTTGAGCGCGGGACCAATGCCGAAGAGAATCGCCACGGCGATGGCAACGAGAAACGTGAACAGCAGCACCGGGACATTGAGCTGGATGCCCTCGCTGCGCGGCAGCGTGTCGCGCAGCAGATTCATCACTGCGTAAATTGCCCCTTTGGCGAAGACCAGCCCCAGAACCCCGCCGGCGAGCGCGAGCAGCGCGCTCTCGGTCTGCAGTTGCCGCAGGATGCGGCCCCGGCTCGCGCCGAGCGCCGCGCGAATGCCGAACTCCCGCATCCGCGCCGTCGAGCGCGCCAGCAAAAGATTGGCAACATTGGCGCAGGCAATGAGAAGCACCATCCCCACCGCGCACAGCAGCAAAAGGAGCGTGGGCCGGACATCGCCGACCATCTGCTGCTTCATCGGCACCAGTTCGATGCCGAGGTTACGGTCGTCCGCCGGATAAAGCCGGTCGAGATTTTGCTGAATCGCACCGAGCTCGCTCTGCGCCGCCGCGAGACTTATGTCGGGTCGCAGGCGCGCCACTCCGCCGATGCCGTGGACGGAGCGCTCCATCAGGATCGCCGGCGCATTCTGTGCCAGCGGAATATACACATCGCCTTCGATCCAGAAACGAAAGCCGGCCGGCAACACGCCAACGACGGTGTAGTCCGCGCCTTCGAGGGTCACCGGCTGTCCAAGGACATGCGGATTCGATGCAAATCGGTTCCGCCACAAGCGATCGCTGATGATGGCCACGGGCGCGCCGTTCTGCAGATCATCCGCCGCCGAAAAGCCACGGCCCAGAATCGGTTTCACTCCGAGCACGGCAAAAAAACCGGAAGAAACTCTCATTCCGGAGACGTGTTCCGCGCTGCCCGAGCCGGTGAGAGTGAATTGATGGAAGGTGAACGCCGCCATTTGCTCGAACGAATGACTGTTTCGCTGCCAGTCGAGAAAATCGGGGTAAGAGATGTCGATCTGCTTCACATTCGGCCGGCTCTGCCAGACCATCACGAGCCGGTCGGGCTGGGGATAGGGTAGAGGCGATAGCAAAACACCTTCGACCACGCTGAACATGGCCGAATTGGCGCCGATCCCGAGCGCCAGCGTGAGGATCGCGGTCGCGGCAAAGCCCGGCGACTTGCAGAGTTGCCGCGCCGCGAAGCGCACGTCGCGCGAAAAGCTCTCGAGCATCGACGACCTCAGCCGGTCCAATCCGGCCTCCTACTCCGTGCGCAGCGCCTGCATGGGCTCGACCGAAGCGGCCCGTCGCGAGGGAGTCCATGCGGCCGCCGCGCCGCAAGCAATCAGTACAGCCGGCGCCAGCAGCAGCGTCCAGGGGTCGTAACGTTGGACGCCGTAGAGGAAGCTTTGCAGCAGCCGGCTGCTCCAGATCGCCAGCGCCAGCCCCGCTGCCGCGCCGGCCAGAACCAGCAGGAAAGCTTGGCGCATCACCATGGCGACCACGCGGCCCTTGTCGGCGCCGAGAGCCATGCGAATGCCGATCTCCTGCGTGCGCTGGGCCACCGAATAGCTCAGCAATCCATACAAGCCAACCACCGTGATGAACAGCGCCAACCCGCCAAATGTGCCGATGACGCCCGCGGCCAGGCGCTGGCCGCCAATTGAATCCTTCACGGCTTCATCCATGGTGGTAAAGGTTCCGGTCGCGAGGCTCGGTGTCGTTTCCACGATCGCGCGGCGAATCGCCGCACCCATGGCTCCCGGCGAGGACTGTGTGCGCACCGCGAGCTGCATGTAGCGGCCGATCATCGGCGTGTACAACGGCGAGTCCGGCTTCAGTTGCACGGCGCAAAGGTAGAGTTCGGGCTCGCTGGGCTTGTCGACGGCATCCTGATGAACATCTTCGACCACGCCGGCGATCGTCGCCGATTGCGGGACGCGGCCGAACCGGATCTGCCTTCCCACCGCATCGCGGCCGCCGAGATAGAGATTGACAAAAGTCTGATTGACCACGATCACCGGCGCGGAGTCCGCGGTATCGCTGGCAGTAAAGAACCGCCCCGCGCGCATGCGCACGCCCAGCACGCGCATCAGGTCGGGCGTGGCGGCACGCACCATTGTGCTCACATCGCCCTGGGTCCAGGGCGTTGCATAGACCACGGTCAGCCAATCAAGTGGATGACCGATGGGCATCACCGTCGAGAGCGCGGCGGCGTCCACTCCCGGAATCTTCCGCACGTGGTCAAGCAATGGGTCCCATGCATCCGCATTCAGATTGCGGCCCTGATAGGTCGCGCTGGGCACGGTGAGATCGGTCATGAGAATGTGATCGGTGCGAAAGCCGAGCGGCACGTGGCGCAGTGCGTAAATCGTGCGCATCATCAGGCTCGCGCCCACCAGCAACACCAGCGACAGGGCAATCTCGCTCATCATCAGCACTGCCCTTAGCCGATTCTGGCCGCGGCTCGCTCCGGCCAGGCGGCTTCCGCTCTTCAGGCCCGCTTCCATCGGCGTCCTGGCTGCGGCGACTGCGGGAAACAGGCCAAAGGCAAATCCCGTGAGCAGCGTCAGGCCCACCAGCGCCGAACCCACGGCCCAGTTCAATTGAATATGCTCGGCCAGCGGCAACATCTTTCCCAGCATCCGCCGGAACGATTGCAGAATCAGCGCTGCCAATCCCAGCCCGCAGACCGCTCCGCTCGCGCTCAATAGAAGGCTCTCCGTCAGGAACTGGCTGACGATGCGCGCGCGCCCGGCGCCCAGCGCGCCACGCACCGCGATCTCCGTTCGCCTCGCGGCGATGCGAGCCAGCAGAAGGCCCGCGACGTTGCAGCAGGCGATCAGCCAGACCATCGCGACGGCGATCTCGAGCGCCAGCAGCGCCGGTCGCGCGCCGGAGACTGTAAGATCGCGCAGCCCCATCAGCCGGACGTGCGCGCCAACCTCCTCTTCCGGCTTTGCCGCTCGGGCAATCCTCTCCTGAACCGCCGAGAGCCGAGCCTGCACAGTGGCGACCGTTGCCTTGTTTTTGATCCGCAGGATCGGCCCCAGCGAACGAGCGTAGAACGCAGGCCCGCTCGGCGAGACCAGTTGGCCGCGCTCTATCGGTACCCAAATCTGTGCACGACGGTCGTCGAGTGGATATTCGAACCCCGGCGGCATCACGCCGATCACGGTGTAGGGCACGCCGGCGATGTGCACGATTCTGCCCGGAACCTCGCGCGATGCGGCAAAGCTCTGCCGCCACAAGGAATCGCTCAACAGCACCACGTGCGAATTGCCGCCGTCGAACTCACCGGGGAGAAACGCACGCCCGATCTCCGGTTGCGCGCCGAGGAGCGAGAGCAGATTGGCGCTGACGGCAACCGGCGACACGAGCTCGGCCCCGGTTGGTGCGTCGAGAATCGCCGGGCCTCCACTCCAGTAAGCGATCTCCGCGGCGTCGCCGATGGCCGCCTGCCATTGCTGCAGTTCGGGGTAGGAAAGACCGGAGTCTTCGCTTCCCTTGTCGTCGATCTCAATCGGATGGTAAAGCTGGGCGGCATGCGCGAAGGGCAGCGGGCGCAGCAAAACCGCGTACACGATCGCGAACATCGCCGTTGCCGTGCCGATGCCGAGCGCCAGCGTCAGCACGGTGGCAAGGGCGAAGCCCGGCGCCCGGCCGGCCTGGCGGATTGCAAACTGCAGGTCCTGGGCGGCGTTTTCGATCCAGGGTCTACGGGCTTTATTCGGAAGGGTGTTCTGTCGAGGGCGGGCCGGCTGCATTCCCAGATTTTACTCGGATCGCAA
>JASHQQ010000337.1 GCA_030039035.1 Acidobacteriaceae bacterium
ACGTGGTGGATTGGGTCGGTTGCGCCAAAGATCAGGCTCCCGAGGGGAAGATTACCATTCGGGGCGAATATTCATCCCCGGTCCGAACACACGGACCGGGGGCACCCTGCCATAATCAAGGGCCTGAAGGCCCTTGCTGCCTCCGCGTTTTGTGCGGAAAGGGTGGGACAAGACACGCATCGATCAACGCCGAATCGCGTCTCTCAAAAACTCCACGGTCTTGTTCTCCGTCCCCGGAAACTTCTCCGCGTACTCGAGCGGAGTGCATTCGACGAATTGGTCCTCGATCTCGTAGTGGCCGGGGACCTTGGCGCGGACGCTAAGGTCCGCTCCGCGTTCGACGAGGAACTGCACCATGGGCAGGCCGTAGTCGTAGAACTGCGAGGCGGCGTGGAAGATCGGCGTCTGGCCGCCGATGCCGTGCACGTCGATCATCGCCTGCGCGTTCACGTCCGCGCCGCGATCGAGCAGCAGGCGCGCGGCTTCGACATTGCCGTATTCGGCCGCAACGTGCAGCAGCGTGGCGCCATTCAATCGCAAGCGGCGGTACGCGGTGCTGCCGATGTCGAGCTCGGGAAAACGCCGGTGGAGCAGCGACGGATCGGAATCCAGTTGCTCTGTCAGCCGATCGATGCGTCCGCTCAAGATCTCGAGCAGGCCCGGCGTTTTGTGTCTCGAGGTACAGCCCGCTTCGGTCAGCATATCGATGCACTGGCCAAGCTCCTGTGAGCGCGAATAGGTCGCGATCACATAGTCGAGCGCATTGTCGGGGTATTTACGGCCCGGCCTGGCGCAGTCGGGATTGGCGCCGTGGGCGAGCAGCCAGCGGATGGAATCCGGCTGGACGCTTTCGCACGGCGCAAAAAGGATCGGGAAGAATCCGGCCCATTCGGCGTTCACGTCGGCGCCGTTGCGGACGAGCAACTCCATCATGGGAATGCGATCGCCGCGGAGCGCAGCGCGCATGAGCGGCCCGTCGCTGCCCTGGTGTACGTCCGAGCCGTGGTCGATCATCCACTGCGCCATTTCGAGTCGAATGGGCGCAGGCGGCTCCCAAGGCACGCGGCACTCGGCGACCCAGGTGAGCGGGCCGTTTTTTCCGTATCCGAGCGGCGCGCCGTGCAGCGCGGGGTTGCGCGTCATCAACCGTTTCACTTCGTCGAGATTGTTGGTGTCGATCGCTGCCTTGAGCTGGCCTGTTTCGGTGAGCAGATCGACGTGCGCTTTGAGCCTGGGCCAGCTTGGGAATCCGTAGAGGCGGGCGATCTGGAACTGTGCCTTGGCGAGCGATGCGGCCTGGCCTGCGCGCAGCAGATCCTTGGCCTGGTCTTTCAGGTGGCGAAGATTGGGGCGGTCCGGAAGCGTGAGAGGAAGCGGGCGCGGAGAGTCCTGCGGGTTGGTCGGCATGGCGACCTCCTTTCATCGATATCGCCCGTCGTCCGCATTGCGGGCTGAAAGAAGGTGCGCGTGGATTGTGTTGAAGCTGGGTGGGCTTCAAGCCCTTTCCGCGGACCGGATGCGCCCCTGACGCTTGCAGAGGATCGTATCACAGGGCGATCGATCGCGGATGGCGATGAGCCAGTTCTATGAATCAGAGTGGAGGGAGAATGATTGGTTCTTGCGAGAGGAACGCCTTTGCGCCGTCCCTACGGAACTCGCCGGTTATTTTTGGGGCTCCGAGTCCCCACGCTGAAGCGCGGGGCTGACAAACAGCGCCTCCGGCGCGTTGGTTAGAAGCAAAGATGCAGCGCTCAGGAGGCCGTTCGCCCCGCGGCGTCGAACTTGCGG
The DNA here is from genome assembly GCA_030039035.1 of Acidobacteriaceae bacterium. GTDB lineage: Bacteria > Acidobacteriota > Terriglobia > Terriglobales > Acidobacteriaceae > Telmatobacter. Next base: position 1,789 of record JASHQQ010000337.1, read on the forward strand.
TAATTCTTCCCGAAGCGCGCGGCGAGGTCCGCGGCCTGGCGATCGTAGGCCTGCTTGATGGCCCAGGCGTTGCGCGGGTTGAGGATTTCCGGCGGCACGTCGGGGCAGCGCACCGGAATCTGCAGCCCGAAGGCCGATTCTTTCACAAATTTGACGCGTGCGAGCCGTCCATCGAGCGCCGCGTGCACCAGCGCTCGCGTGTGCTTGAGGCTCATGCGCTTGCCCACGCCGAAGGCGCCGCCCGTCCAGCCGGTGTTGACCAGCCAGCAGGCCGCTTCGTGCTTTTCCAGGCGCTTGCGCAGCATATCGGCATAGACGCGCGGAGCGAGCGGCAAAAACGGCGAGGCGAAGCAGGCGGAAAACTCGGGCACGGGCTCGGAACCCAGACCGGCCTCGGTGCCGGCGAGTTTGGCCGTGTACCCGGAGAGGAAGTGGTACATGGCCTGCTCGGGCGTGAGGCGCGCGATGGGCGGCAGCACTCCGAAGGCGTCCGCGGCGAGAAAGAGAACGTTGCGCGGATGGCCGCCGACGCCGGGAATCAGCGCGTTCTCGATGTAGTTGACCGGATAAGCCGCGCGCGTGTTTTCGGTGAGCGAGATGTCATGATAATCCGGCTCGCTGGTCCGGGGATTGAGAACCACGTTCTCCAGCACGGCCCCGAAGCGCACTGCGTGAAAGATCTGCGGCTCCTTTTCCTCGCTCAGATCGACGCATTTGGCGTAGCAGCCGCCCTCGAAGTTGAAGACACCCGCGTCGCTCCATCCGTGCTCGTCGTCGCCGATAAGACGGCGCGCGGGATCGGCAGAGAGCGTGGTTTTGCCCGTGCCGGAAAGGCCGAAGAACAGCGCGGTGTCGCCGTCCGCGCCCACGTTGGCCGAGCAGTGCATGGGCAGGACGGGGTCGTCGGCACGCTGCGGCAGCAGGAAGTTCATCACGCCGAAGATCGATTTCTTCATCTCGCCGGCATATTTCGTGCCACCGATGAGAACAATCCTGCGGGTGAAGTCGGTGAGGATGAAGGTCTCGGTGCGCGTGCCGTCGCGCTCGGGCACGGCGTCGAAGTCGGGCGCGGCGACGACGGTAAACTCGGGCGCGTGGCCATCGAGTTCGCCGGGCCTGGGGCGCACGAAAAGCTGCTTGACGAAGAGGGCATGCCAGGCGTACTCGGCGATGACCCGAATGGGCAACCGGTAATTGGGGTCGGCGCCGGCGTAGAGATCTTCGATGAACAGGTCGCGCTCGCGCATGTGCAGCATCACGCGCTCGAGCAGCGCTTCAAACTTCTCCGGCGGAAAGGGCTGGTTGACGCGGCCCCAGTCGATGGTGGCGTGCGTGATCTCGTCGTCGGCAGTGAACTTGTCGCGCGGGCTGCGGCCGGTGCGCGCGCCGGTGTATGCGACGAGAGCGCCGTTCGAGGCCAGGCGGCCTTCGCCGCGCAGCAGCGCGGTCTCAACCAGTTGCGAAACGGGCAGATTTCGATGCACCTGGGGACCCGAGATGAGGGCGCGAATCGACTCCACCGCTGAAAAGCTCGCCATCTTCAAGGACTCCTGAAGGGGATAGGGGACCCGAAACCTCAATTATTGTGCCATGGCGTTGGGCCGGCTGTCGGCGAGGGGAGGACCGAATCGGGCGAAAGGCCGTGTTGGGCCCGAGGAGGGGTTGGGTTCTCCCAGGGTAAAGTGACTGGGCGAAAACTCGAGCCCAAGGCCCGGAAAGTCGATTTCAAAAGACCGTGGCTAAAGCCAGCTCGATGTTTTGCGCTGAATTCAAGAGCCTGAAGGCTGCTGCTCCCTCCGCGCCGAACGGAGTGAATTTCCGATTGGACCTGGGTTGCCATGTCTCTCCTTGACAATCTAGGAGAACGCAGCTAAGGTTTCTCCTAGACGATCGAGGAAAGGACTCCATGGCTCAGGAAAAGCCGGACCGCCAAGCCGACCGGCAGATGGACCTGCTGCAAGGCACGCTGGA
>JASHQQ010000338.1 GCA_030039035.1 Acidobacteriaceae bacterium
AAGCAGAAGACCGCCGTGAAATCGCGCGTTTTCTCCAGCAGTGCGCGCATGGGCTTGTAGCCGATCTCGGGCGCCATGGGGTGCTGGCCGGTCTTCGTCGACCAGCCCGTCGAATCGATGCGGATCACGAGAGCCGGATCGATCCTGATGTCCATGCCGCGCGCCGCTTCCTCGATGCCTTCCCAGCGGAACTCCGAATCGGGAATGGCCCGCGGCCCGCGCATGAACGCGATACGACGATGCCCCAGCTCGCTGAGATGCGCCAGAGCCTGCCGCGCGGCGAGATGGTGGTCGAGCACGATGTTGGTCACGTTCCCGGCAGCGCTGTGCGCGGAGATGGCCACCACCGGCACGGGGACGGCCAACTGGTCCGCGGCCGTGTTCAGCAGCAGAAAGCCATCCACCGCCCGCTCCACCAGCATGCGCGGATACTGCTCGATCAGCTCCTTTTTCCAGTCGTGGCACGCGGTGAAGTAAAAGTAGTGCGCGCGCGTCAGCTCCTCCACCACGCCGCTCATCACGCGCGTAAAGTAGCCCTCGCTCAGGTCCGGCGCCAGCACGCCCACGCTCATCGAGCGGCTTTGCCTGAGCGACCGCGCAAAGTAATTGGGCCGGTAATTCAGCCGCTCGGCGGCGGCAAGAACGCGATTGCGCGTCTCCTGCGGAATGGATTTTGCCGATGGCGAATTGTTGAGAACCAGCGAGACGGTCGTCTGGGAGAGCTCAAGATGTTCGGCCAGCATGCGCAGGTTCACGTGGCCCGGCGCCGGTGCTGTTTTGCCTCTTGCCATGTTGGAGTTGTAACACGTTCGCTTCCGCCTTGGGAAATGGCGGGATGCGCAGGTAGAACGATTTTGCAGGGGCAAATCGCAACGAATCCACGAACGAAATCAACCGGTGACAGGGGCGCCCCATCCTTGTGGCGTCTCTGTTTTTGCCGCAAGGGCGGGAAGGTGGATTCCACGCAGTTACAGGCTTATTCAGCGCGCATATGATTCACGCCCGGCTTCAACGGCATGACCTTGCCGTTATAGACAAAACTGCCGCTCAGATTGCCAGGAAGCGTGATGGTCCCCGACAGCGCGCCGCCTTGCCGCTGAAATTCCACCTTGATCGTTCCCAGCGGATGGGGATAAGTCGCTGTCAGCGACGTGAGCGAACCCAGGTGCGGCGCGATTCTTACCGACGCGAATCCCGGGGCGTCCGGCTCGATGCCCGCCACCAGCGTGAGCAGGTCATAGATGGGATGCGCCGTCCACGCATGCGAGTCCGAGCGCGTGTTGCCGGGAATCTCCGGCCATGTGCTGAAGTGCAGCGGCAGCAGGTCGCGCCACGGTTTGATCGATTCGAGGTACTCGTCGGCCATTCCGGCATGCTCCAGCGCGCGCGCCAGATAAAAGCGGAAGTAGTACGACGCGCTCAAAATTCCGTTGGGCGTGGTTCCGGGCTCGATGGCCAGCAGATCGCGCAGCACCTTCTGCTGGTTTTCCTTGGGCGCCACGTCGTACAGCACTCCGAGAATGTTGCTCTGCTGGCTGAAATTCTTCTGGTCGGGATTGTCGGCGACGAGGCCGCGCTCGCGGTTCCAGCACTTGGCGAAAAGCCCTTCGCGCACGTGTGCGGAGCGTTCCTGGTAGCGCGTGGCCAGCGTCGCGTCGCCGAGGTTCCGCTCGAGATCGATTGCGTCGTTCAGTGCGCCGAGATATCCGAGCGTCGTCGTGCACGATTCGTGATTGCCGTCGTACGTGGGAATCTCGCCCGACGAGACCCAGTCGACGAAACTCCACCACGGCACCTCGCGCAGCAGGCCGTCGGGCTGCTCGTATTGCGCAAACCAGTGCAGCACCGAGCGCTCGCCCATCAGCTTCGTGCGCACGAATTCGGCATCGGGCCGGTACATCCAGTAGTCGCGCAGCATGCCGATGTAGATCAGCGAGAACGTCGGAATGGTCTGCGGCAGGGAACTGGGGTAGCGGCTGCGAGTGAGCCCCTCGGGAATGCGCGATTGGTCGAATGCCGTGATCGCCTGCCGCGCCAGACGGTCGTCGCCGGCGACCGAATACGAGATCAGCGCCTGCACGCGCGTGTCGCCGATGTATTGCAACTGCTCGTAGTAGGGCGTATCCATGTAGGTTTCGTGCGCGTCCAGCCGCGCCGTGCGCCAACTGATCTCCCAGATCTTGCCGAGATCGGGGTCGCCGGACTTGAAAGTCGCGCGCTCCTCGAAGGGATACGCCGTGAAATTCGCCGTCAGCGCTTCGAGCTGCAGCGGCTGGTCCGCGGTCTGAATGTCGAGATCGAGATAGCGCCACGTGCGCCACCACAGCGGCTGAAACGTGCGATGCTGCCCGCCGTCGGGCAAAAAGGTGTCGGAGATGCCAAGAGCGACGCGATCGTCCACATCGTTGCGGTCGCCCTTGTGCTTCTCCTTGTCGTAGAGCGCCTCGGAATAGGTGAGGCGAATGCGCGTGCCCTTGCCGCCGGAGACGGTGAGCAGCGGATAGGCCGTGGTGAGCGTCTTGCGATCGAGCAGGATATGAACGTGTCCGCCGGCGGGCACACTCACCGGCGCGCCGGGAAATGCCTTCAGCTCCGGCGTATCGGCGCGCACAACTTCGCCCGGGCTTGTCGGCGTGTACTCCATGTGCGGCAGCGTGTCCGGAACGAGACCCCAGGGATTGTCGCCGGTGGTGTCGGCCGAATGTGCTTTGTTTGTGTCTTCAAAGGGGCTCTCGGGCACAGCCGTCGAGGCCTTCACCCACGCGGATCCCTGCGTGTCGGGCGAATCCCACGACCAGTCGTAGCGCGAGGCGTCCAGTTCTTCATCCGGCCCCGAAGCAAAGTACTCATCGAGCCCGCGCGGAGCGCGCGGCATAGGCCCCTGGCCGGGTTCCACTTCGACCATCCAGCCGTTCGGCGTGCTGATCGAGCTTTCGCCGTCGGCTTCGCTTTCCAGCAGAAATGCGGTGCGGTCGCTCATCTGGGCAATCGGCGCAAAGACGCCGAAGTTCCACACCGTCGCGGCGATCAGGTTGTCGCCGGCTTTGAGCAGCGGCGCCAGATCGAACTTCTCGTAGCGCCAGTGAACCAGATCGCCGCGCGCGGGACCGTCGCCGGCGCGCCGGCCGTTCACGTAGAGAACGAAGCGGTTGTCGGCGCTGACGCGGACGATGTAGCTTGCCGGCACGTTCTCCAAGTGCAGCGTGCGCCGGAAATGCAGCACGATGGGCCCGCGCAGCGGCGCGGCGGGATGCGTGATCCATCCGGCCTTCCACTCGCGATGCGGCAGGTCGGGCGCGGTGTCGGCTTGCGAGTGGATTGCGGCTGCGGCAAAGAAGAACAGAAGAAACGAGCAGAATTTGCGCATGGTGGCTGGCCTTTGATTTTCCAGTTCACCAGCTTAAAGGAACAGGCCGCCCGGGCGCGCAAAAAACGCAGACGCCCGGAATTTGACTGCGCGGAGGTGAGGATCAAGGACCGCCTCATCCTCGCGGACCGCAAAGAGCCCATCGTGAAGCGACGACGGTCTGCGCCGTTTCAAGCTCCCTGGAGCATTTCTTTTTGCTCGCCTTCGGTCAGAAGCTCGCTCTCGGTTGCGAACCGGGCCCGGGCGATGAACAGCTCCTGCGAGAAACTGGAAAGGGACTTTTCTAAGACCTCCCGATTTGAGCGGCACAAATTGTCTACCTCATCGTTCGGCCTGGGCGGCGAATCCTTGTAGTCCCAATGATTGAAGTAATCCTCGCATTCGCTCATCAGCCGGGTTACTGTGACCCTGACCCGAGTCCAGGCTCGCATGACATTGGATCCCTGGCCGTGAAAGGTGCCGAGCATCACTCCGAGGATTTCGCGCCCTGACTTCCATGCATCTGATGCGTTGTTGAACCTGGCGCGCGTTTCATCGTGATATTTCAACATCTCGACCCTTCGATCCGGCCGGACCTTGTTTCGCTCGGAGGTGAGGGAAACCAGATCCTCCGCTTTCGAGACACTTGAAGTTACAAGGGTGAGCAGGTCCGTGATGACCTTGATCTCATTGTCCAGGTAGATCTGGCCCCTTTGCAGGCGTCGCTGCTTGTCCACCTCCAACTGACTCAGCAGGATCTCTCGCTGCTTCGACTTTTGTTGCAGGTACCAGGTCAGGAAGGACCCAATGATGCCTCCGCCGAGGATGGTAATGAATGCCGCGCCGCCCGCCGACTCCAGCAGGATTTCCCACGGCGGTTTGGGAGCAGCCGCAGAGGACTTGTCAAAGCCTTCATGGATTGAGGGATTCTGGTATGAGGCGGCAACAAGCCGGACCCCAGGGACCGTATCGAATTCGTTTTCCTGACCTGGTGCTCCTCCCGCCGATGCAGCAAATGAGGTGAGGGCGATTTGTTCTTCGTCATTATAGGAAGTGCAGGCGTTATCGATAATCCAGTCCACAGAAAACGACCCGTCCCACTCGACCTGGGTTCTCTTCGTTCCGCTTTGGACGAAGACCCAAGGAAGCGGGCTTCCACTGCTGTCCACCACCTGGCCATTCACATCGACAGGCAATCTTCCGTATGGGCAAACCCCACTGGTTTGGGCTTGGTCTGGCGATGGGAACATCGCGAAGAACAGTAAGCAAGCTGGCAGTTTGCCGGCTGCCTGGCGGCCGCGGGACCACGGACTGGAAATCATGCGAAGGCCTCCTTATGCCAAGCGGAGCATGCGCATTCCCTTAACCTCGGCTAGAACTCGTAGTCCGGCGGCTTGATGCCTTTCACTCGCAGGTACACCTCGGCCTGGCCGCGATGGTGCGCCGTGTGCGTAAAATACGCCCACAGCCACTCGAAGCCCGTCATGTTGCGCGCCGGCGGGCCCTCGATGCTGTCCAGCCGCTCGGGAGTCATCGCCGCCACGGCCTTGTTGCAGAAGTCGAATGACTCTTTCAGGAAGGCAACCGCATCGTCCTTCGAGACCTCCGGCTTGGGCGCTTTCGCCTTGGCCCATTCGGAGATCTTCGCGGGCATCTCCGGGTGCGCCAGGCCGCTGGCCACTGCGCAGGCTCCTTCATCGGCAACGCCGATGTGCGCCATCACCTGTCCGAAGCTCATCTCCTCGGGATTGGGGCGGAAGTTATAGTCTTCGGCCGGCATGGCTTCGGCGACGGCGATAGTGAAGTCGCCGGAGGTCTTCCAGTGCTTGACGAGCGCATCCTTCACGCTGCTCTGGGCCGGCGCGGGGATGGAAACGGCAAGAAGCAACGGTGCAAAACAGACAGGGTATTTTGTTTTCATGGCAATTCCTCCAGCCTTTCTTCGCGCGTTCCAAAGCTAGCACATGAGCCTCAGACAGCGATGCTCTTTCCACCCCGGTCCATCGCAAAGTTCCTATGAATCTCAGTTCGCGGCCAGGTTCGCGTGCAAAAACTCCAGCACTTTGGGGATGGCGTCGAGCGTTGAACTGGCGTTGCCCTCCGGAGATCCGCCCAGATCCATGGTGGCTCCGGATATGGGGTGCGGAATCGCGTTGTGCCACGCGGGAACGATCTCGGGCATGCCGGCGCGATGGCCGGCATGATCGTATTTGAGCACGACCACCGGGTGGGCGAAGTGAGTTTCACGAAGCCGCAGCGCCGCCGCGTCCACCATCTCCGACGAGGGCCACACGCCATCGGATTCGCCGCCGATCATAAGGATTGCCCCGTGCGTGTGCTCGACGGCGATCGCCGCGCGCAGCATGGCCTGTGCGTCTCCTTTCTGTCGTTGACCCGCCCATGCCAACGGCATCCCCTGAAAGGTCCACGCACCGTTGATGGGGCGAAGCATGCAACAGGCCGGGTAGCGCACGTTCGCGGGAACGTAGGCGACAACCGCCCGGATTTGCGTATAGAGCGATCCAAGTTGCAGTGCCAGCTCGCCGCCACGCGAGGCGCCCATCACCCCAAGGCGGCCGGCGTCAATCTCCGGCCGTTGCATCATCCAGCTCAGCGCCTGCCCGAAGTATTCGAGCGGAATGTTCTCGAGATCCGGCGGCCGTCCCTCGCAGTGGAAGTAACACAGCGCGAGCGCAGCGTAGCCGCGCGAGGCCAGCCACGCCGCCCGGCGTGTCGGCATTCCGCCCTCCGAGCCGCCCAGCACCAGTACGCCCGCATGCGTTCCCTCCTCCGGCGGCTCGTAGAGAGTGCCGTGGAGCACGCCTTCGAGGCGAACCTGCCGCACCCCGGCAAGCATGGCGATCTGCTCGAGCTGCGTTGCAGACACTTCCTTTCCGTCCTGAAGGAGATGAAAACGGATGAGCTGCGAACCGAGCCCGTGCGGCGGCCGGTAGATGTGAACGTTTCTCGCACCGGGGTGCATCGACCAGACCAGCCCCATCGCCGACACAATGCGATAAGAGCCCTTTTCGGGCGCTTGCCGCGACGTGTCGACCGTCCCCTGCGCGTCGGCGGCAAATTCAGCCTCTGAGGACCAGGGATGGTCGTCGCCATCGGTCAATTCCGCACGGATGATCACTCGGGAGCTGGGCGCTACACCGGTGACGCGAACGCTGGCCGGCTCGTCGATCAGCACCTGGGCCGGCGAGACCTCGATCTTTTGCGCGCGCATGACGGGCAGAAAGCCGATGCCGCATGCCGCGGCGCAAAGAGCTACCCATTCGCGCAGCTTCAACGGAGCCATCCTTCATCCTGGAATCTGTCTTGAGGTGTTCGTTCAGGGTCGCTTGCTCCGAATTCTACTCCGGCGACTTCGGGACGTCTGTCTCTGCGGGGATGCATTCCCGCATGGCTTGCCGTCCGGGATTCCGCGCGGACATCAGGATTCTGCCGCGCCAGCGATTCCGCGATGATATAAACTCCTCTGTGCACCCAGACCCGGGAATCTCCGCGCTGATTGAGAAGGCGCTGGCCGCCGGTGTCCCCGAGCCCTCGCTGATCGGGATCCTGACCGCCCGCGGCTGGTCCGAAAAGGAAATCTATAGCGCTCTGGCCGAGCACTATGAGCGCACCATCGGAATGCGGATTCCGCATCGCGGCGGCACCACAGCTTCGGCCAAAGACGCGTTCTTCTACCTGCTCATCTTCTCCACGTTGGCCACGTGGACCTTCGCGGTTGGATCGCTGGCCTTTGTCCTCATCGAGCGCTTCCTGCCTGACCCGCTGTTCAACGGTATCCAGGCGGTCGATAACGAGGAGATTACCTGGTCGCTGGCGGCCATCCTCGTGGCCTTTCCGCTGTTTCTGCTGGTTTCGCGCGCCGTCGCGAGAGAGGCTGCAAAGCAGCCGGAAAAGCTCGACTCCCCGGTCAGGAAATGGCTCACCTACCTGGCGTTGGTCATTGCCGCCTGCGTGATGATGGGCGACCTGATCGCGGCGCTCGGCTATCTGCTGCGCGGCGAACTGACATCGCGATTTGTGGCCAAGGCCTGCGTGGTTCTGGCGATTTCCGGAGGCGTTTTTATTTATTATTTTGCGGGCTTGAGAAAGACCGACGATGCCGCTGCGGCGGCCCGCCGCAACCTGCTCGCGGCGGCTGTTTCGTCCATCGTCGTCGTGCTGATGCTGATCCTCGGCTTCTGGCAGATGGGAGCGCCGTCCAGCCAGCGGCAGTTGCGCGCCGACGGGCAGCGCGTGCGCGATCTTTACGACCTCGGCAATCGGATCGACAACTATTGGACCGCGCACAACTCGCAGCTCCCATCGGGACTCGACCAGCTTCCCGGCGGCCGGACTACGGACCCGGTGACGCACGCACCGTATGTCTACTCTCGTGGACAAGGGAACGAATACCGGCTCTGCGCGACCTTCGAGCGGACCAGCGAGAACGGAGGAGCGGTTCCGGGAACCGGCCCCGACGAGTGGACGCATGGGGCCGGATATCAATGCTTCAACCTCGACGGAAACGTAAGAATGCCGTACCCCGCGCAATATGGCGCATATTGAAGAGTCGTTAAGAATTGTCGGGCGGAGTCGTGTCGATGCTCGTCCGGCTGGGTGAGTTTACCCTTCGAGATGTTCGTGGATCAGCCGCTCTACCAGCGGCGCCAG